>JAAZVP010000093.1 GCA_018623495.1 Halothiobacillus sp.
ACGATGGTGCCGATGCCGGCATCGGCCGCCTCGAGGATGGCGTCGGCGGCGAAGCCCGCGGGCACGTAAATCATGCTCGCGTCGGCGCCGGTCTCGGCCACCGCCTCGGCCACCGTGTCGTAGACCGGCCGGCCGAGGTGCGCCTGGCCGCCCTTGCCCGGGGTCACGCCCCCCACCAGCTGGGTGCCGTAGGCGATGGCCTGCTCGGAGTGGAAGGTGCCCTGCTTGCCGGTGAAGCCCTGGCAGATGACCCGCGTGTTCCTGTCGACGAGGATGCTCATTCGGTTAGTCGAGTCGTTGCGTCGTTGAATGGTTGATTCGTCGGGGAAGCTCGAAGCTGGAAGCCATCGGCCTCTTTCCCGATCCGGGCACGGGCCCGGGAAGGTGAATCCCTGCCGCCGGGTCGTGCAACGATGGCCGGCGATGCCCGGCACTCCCCCGCGGGGCCGATCTTTTCAGGCAGGGCCCTCGGCGAATGATGCGGTTCGTGCCTCGTTGCGGGCAGCCATGCCGGCGAACCCCCGGTCTACACGGCCGCCACGGCCTTGCGCGCGGCTTCGGCCAGGTCGGCCGCGGGGGTGATCGCCAGGCCGCTCTCCGCCAGGAGGTCCCGCCCCTGTTCGGCGTTGGTGCCCTCCAGGCGCACCACCACGGGTACGTCGATCTCCACCTCGCGCACGGCCTGGATGATGCCCTCGGCGATCAGGTCGCAGCGCACGATGCCGCCGAAGATGTTGACCAGGATGGCACGCACGTTGCCGTCGGAGAGGATCAGCTTGAAGGCCTCGGCCACCTTCTCGGTGGTGGTGCCGCCGCCCACGTCGAGGAAGTTGGCGGGCGAGCCGCCCTCCAGCTGGATCAGGTCCATGGTGGCCATGGCCAGGCCCGCCCCGTTGACCATGCAGGCGATGTCGCCGTCGAGGCGGATGTAGTTGAGGTCGAACTCGGCGGCGGCCCGCTCGCGGGGATCCTCCTGGCTGGGGTCGCGCTGCCCGGCCAGGGTCGCCTGGCGGTAGGCGGCGTTGTCGTCGAGGCTGAACTTGGCGTCCAGCGCCAGCAGCCCGCCCGCGTCGGTGACGATCAGCGGGTTGATCTCCACCAGCGCCGCGTCCTTCTCGGTATAGAGCCGGTAGAGCGCGGTCATGATCCGGCCCAGCTCGCGCATCCGGGTCTTGTCCAGTTCCAGCGCGAAGGCCAGCCGGCGCACCTGGTAGGGCTGCAGGCCCACGGCCGGGTGGACGTGCACGGTGTGGATGCGCTCGGGCGTCTCGGCGGCCACCGTCTCGATGTCCATGCCGCCGGCCGCCGAGGCCATGAAGGTGATCCGTTCGCGGTCGCGGTCCACCAGCGCGCCGAGGTAGATCTCGCGCTCGATGGCCAGCGCCGGCTCCACCAGCACCGCCTCGACCGGCAGGCCGTCGGCGCCGGTCTGCGGGGTCACCAGCTGCTGGCCGAGCAGGCCGCCCACCGCCGAAACCAGGCCGTCCGCGCCCTCGACCACCTGCACGCCGCCGGCCTTGCCGCGGCCGCCGGCGTGGACCTGGGCCTTGACCACGTAGCGCTCGCCGGGGATGGCGTTCTCCACCCGCTCGAGATCCGCGAGGGTGCGCACGAGCTGTCCCTCGGGGACGGGGATGCCATACTCGCGGAACAGGGCCTTGGCCTGATATTCGTGGAAGTTCATCTATGGCTGTGGCGGTCAAAAACCCTTATTCTGCGGCAAACCCCGTTTCCACGCAAAGACGTCATCCCCGGCCCCATGCGCTACATCATCCTCCTGCTGGCCATCGTTCTGCTGGTCTATATCGTCCGCACGCTGGCGCGTTCCCCGAAACGATCGAAGAAGGTGGCCGAGAAGCGCCGGGCCCGCGTGGGCTCGATGGTCCGCTGCGAGCAATGCGGCCTGCACGTGCCGGAAAGCGAGGCGGTCTATCGCCACGGCAAGGCGTTCTGCAGCCGGGAGCATGCCGATGACTGGGAACTGGAGCACTGAGCGACCGCCGATGAAGGCGAAGCCGGCCCCGGGAGGGGCCCGCGGGTGAGTCTCGAGTCGCGCACGCCGGCGGGCGGGAGCGCCGCCGACGGCTGGAAGGGGCTGCGCCTGTTCAACCTCTACCGGGCGGTGGTCGCCGGGCTCTTCCTGGTGGTCGCCTTCCTGGGTGGCGCCCCCGCCGGCGTCGGCGAGACCCATCCGGTGGTGTTCGCCGTGGGTGCGGGCCTGTGGTTCCTGCTCGCGATCGGCTTCGGTTTCGGCATCGACCGCCGCTGGCTGGCGTTCGGCGCCCAGGTCCACCTGCACACCCTCGCCGACATCCTCTTCATCAGCGTGCTCAGCCATGCCAGTGGCGGGTTGAGCAGCGGTATCGGCACGCTGCTGGTCACCAGCGTGGCCTTCGCCAGCCTCCTGCGGCCGGGGCGCCGGGCGCTGTTCCATGCCGCGGTGGCGACCATCGCGCTGCTGCTGGAGACGGGCTGGAGCTGGCTCAACGAGATCGGTGGCGCGACCGAGTTCTCGCACGCCGGGATGCTGGGCGCGGCGCTGTTCGCCACGGCGCTCCTGGCCCATGTCCTGCACCACCGCCTGCAGGCCAGCGAGGCGCTGGCCGAGGAGCGGGGAGCGCGGCTGGACGATCTCGCCGCGCTCAACGCGCGGATCGTCGAGCAGGTGGATACCGGGGTGGTGGCCATCGACCGCGAGGGGCGCATCGTCGCCACCAACAGCCTGGCCCGGCAGCTCCTCGACCTCGGGCCGCTGCCGGCGGCCGTGGCGCTCCGGCGGGTGGCCCCGCCGCTGGCCGAGGCGCTCGGCCGCTGGCGCGTCGAGGGCGGGCGCGATTTCTCCCTGCCGCGGCCCAGCAGCCCGAACACGCTGGATCTTCGCTTCGCGCCGCTCGAGGAGTCGGCGGACGGGGCCGTGCTCGCCTTCCTGCAGGACAGCAGCGAGCGTCTCGAGCGCATCCAGGACGAGAAGCTGCGGGCCATGGGCCGGCTCACCGGGAGCATCGCCCACGAGGTGCGCAACCCCGTGGGCGCCATCGGTCACGCCGCCCAGCTCCTGCAGGAGTCGCCGAGCCTCGGCGAGGAGGAGCAGAAGTTCGTCGCCATCATTCGCCGCAATGTCGAGCGCCTCGACGGCCTGGTGGACTCCACCCTGGCGCTCTCCCGGCGCAAGCTGCCCCGCGGCGAGGTGGTCCCGCTGGCGGGCTTTCTCGAGGACTTCCGCCGCGAGAGCCTGTTCGGCTCCGGGCTGCCCGAGGACGCGCTGCGGGTGCGCGTGACCCCGCCGGACCTGCAGGTGACCGTCGACCCGGAGCATCTCCACCAGGTGCTCTCGATCCTGCGCGACAATGCCCTGGAAAACGCCTCCGACCTGCGTGACAGCCACCTGCGCCTGCATGCCAGCCGCCCCGGCGGGGACGGGGCCGTCCTCGAGGTGATCGACAACGGCCGGGGGGTCGACCCGGCGGTGGCCGACAAGATCTTCGAGCCCTTCTTCACCACCCGTGGCGCGGGGACCGGCCTGGGCCTGTTCATCGCCCGGGAGCTTTGCCAGGCCAACCGCTGCGAAATAGACTACCGGCCGGTGCCTGCCGGCGGAGCCTGCTTCCAGATACGCTTCCCGGCCCCGGCACCGGTCGAGACCCAAGGAACGGCCGAGCCATGAGCAACCCCTGTCAACGCGTGCTCGTCGTCGACGACGAGGCCGACATCCGCGAACTCCTGGAGATCACCCTGGGGCGCATGGGGCTCGAGACCCGCGCCGCCGCCACGCTCGACGAGGCCCAGCGCCTGCTGGCCACCGAGCGCTTCGACCTCTGCCTCACCGACATGCGCCTGCCCGACGGCGACGGCCTGACGCTGGTGGAGACCATCCAGCAACGCCACGGGCAGTTGCCGGTGGCCGTGATCACTGCCTACGGGGCCGTGGAACACGCCGTTCGTGCCCTCAAGGCGGGCGCCTTCGATTTCGTCTCCAAGCCGGTGGAACTCGACGACCTGCGCCGGCTGGTGCAGAGCGCCCTGCGCCTGGGCGAGCGGTCGGACGAGTCGGGTGACGACGGTCGAAGGCTGATCGGCGAGTCCCCCATGATGCAGCGGCTGCGGGCCACCATCCGCAAGGTCGCCCGCAGCCAGGCGCCGGTGCACATCACCGGCGAGTCGGGCACCGGCAAGGAGGTGATCGCCCGCACCATCCACGCCGAAGGGCCCCGGGCCGCGGGGCCCTTCGTGCCGGTCAACTGCGGCGCGATCCCCGCGGAATTGATGGAGTCGGAGTTCTTCGGTCACCGCAAGGGCAGCTTCACCGGTGCCAACCGCGACAAGCCCGGGCTGTTCCAGTCCGCCGAGGGCGGGACGCTGTTTCTCGACGAGATCGCTGACCTGCCCATGCACATGCAGGTCAAGCTGCTGCGGGCGATCCAGGAGAAGGCCGTGCGGCCGGTGGGCGAGGAGCGCGAGGTGGCCGTGGACGTGCGCATCCTGAGTGCCTCGCACCGCCCGCTGGGGCGGCTGGTGGAGCAGGGGGCGTTCCGCCAGGACCTGTTCTACCGCATCAACGTCATCGAGCTCACCGCGCCCCCGCTGCGCGATCGGCCCGGGGACATCCCGGCCCTGTGCGAGCACATCCTCGGGCGGATCGCCGGCGATTACGGCCGCCCGGTCCCGGAGCTGAGCCCGTCGGCCGTCGAGGCCCTGCGCGGCCATGCCTTCCCGGGCAA
>JAAZVP010000048.1 GCA_018623495.1 Halothiobacillus sp.
CGGTCATGCGCTCGGTGGTCGCGGAACCGCCCTTGGCCATGCCCTTGACCTCGCCCTCGGACTTCACGCTGCCCATCGGCGTGACACCGAAGCCGATCCACTTCATCACGTTGTCGCCGGTCTCGTAGATGATCTCGTGGCTCTTGTGCGCGAGCACGATCACCAGGGCGACCATGATGGTGTTCGTGAACAGGATGCCGGCAATCGCGCTGCTGGCGGTGGCGTTCACCATCGCCTCGTCGGGGCACGACGGCCAGCCCCGGTGCGCACGGGGTCGGGGGCGGCGAAGCGGGTGGCGGGCGATGTTAGAATCGCGGCTTTCCATTCCGCTCTCCGCCGGGGTCGAGGTCCAATGAGCGAAATCGCCAGCATCACCGAGTTCATCCGCCGCACCGGTGCCACCTACCGGGTGTTCGACATGGGCCGGCGTGTCCGCCGGATCGACAACGACGCCTTCGAGCGTTTCGAGAACGGCGAGATCCCCTGGGAGGCCCCGCTGCAGCGCGCGGCGTGGCTGGGGCTGGTGTTCTGGCAGCCGGGGGCGGCGGCCGACGATCACTACATCTGGTTTTTGCGCCTGCCGCTGGACGAGCAGGGCGGGCTGGAGGTCGCCTCGCGCGACACCTTTCTCCACCGCCTGGTGGAGCGCGTGGGGCGCAATATCGAGGCGGCGCAGAAGGGCGGCGAGATCGACAGCGCGATGAAGGACAATCCCTTCGCCTTCTCGCCCAAGCCCGACCGGCTGGCGGTCTTCCACGCCCATGCCCAGCGCCTGCTCGACGGCGAGCCCTCGGGCTACTACCCGCACGCCCGGGAATACTTCGCCGGCGAGGTGGGCTTCGACCAGTGGGCCTTCGTCGGCATCCAGGGCATCGCCGACGTCTGCGCCCGGCTGGACCGCGACGGCAACGCCGAGCGGCTGGCCGAGGCGATCCCCGAGCTGCCGGTGGAGCCGCTGGAGGCGGTGGGCGGCTGCCTGGAGAACGAGCCGGTGGCGCCGCCGCTCACGGGGGCGCTGGTCGAGCGCTTGCAGGGCGAGCTGGCCGATCCCTCGCCGCGGCCTGCCGTGGTGGTGGCGCTGGTCCGCGGGTTGTCCGCGGCCGAGCCGGTCGAGCATCGGCGAGCGGCGCTGGTCGAGGTCCTGGAGAGCGAGACCGGCCGCGACATCGAGGTCCTGGCGGCGGTGGCCGGGCGTTGCTGGGAGGACATGGCCGACGCCGACGTCCGCAGGGCCTTTCTCGAGGCCCTGGCCGCGAACCCGCTGGGCCAGGATGCCTTCAACAACGTGCTCGCCGACCTGCTGTTCATTCCCGGCGTGCGGCCGCATCTCCTGCAGGCCTTCCGGGACCCGGGCCGCTCGCCGGCCCTGGGCCGGGCACTGGGCGAGCTGTTCCAGGGCCTCGGGCAGGGGGAGTGAGGATGCGCTCGCCGATCGCGTGGATCGCGTGGGTCCTGCTCGCCGGCTGGCTCGTCGCGCTGCCGGCGGCCGCCGAAGGGCAGGGGCTCGTGCACGCCGAGCACCCGCTGGTGGGCAAGGTCTGGTCGGTGGAGGCCGGGGCCTTCGTCGGCCGCGAGACACTCGCGCGGGAAGCGGCGCGGGCCCGCTTCGTGATGCTCGGCGAGACCCATGACAACCCGGTGCATCACCGCCTGCAGGCCGCCTTGCTCGAGGCCGCGGTGCGCGACGAGCCGGCCGTGCTGGCCCTGGAGATGGTGAACCGGGCCCAGCAGCCGGCCCTCGACGACTGGCGGGCCGCCGGTGGCGACCCGGCGCGTTTCGCCGAGGCGACGCGCTGGACCGAGCGTGGCTGGCCCGACTTCGCGATCTACGAGCCGGTGATCGAGACGGCCCGGGAGGCCGGTCTGCCCATCCGCGGCGCCAATCTCGGCCGCGAGGCGGTCCGGACCGCCGCCCGCGAGGGCCGCGAGGCCCTGCCGGCCCCGGTGCGCTCGGCCATGGACCGTTACCGTCCCGGCGCGGCGGACCGCGAGCGGATGGCCGCCATCGTCCGCGAGGGCCACTGCAACCTGCTGCCGGAGGCGGCCATCCCCGGCATGGTCACCGCCCAGCGGGCACGTGACGCGGCCATGGCGGCCACCCTCGCCGGCGTCGACGGCCGTGCCGTGCTGGTCACCGGTGCCGGGCATGCGCGCAAGGACATCGGCGTGCCCGCCTACCTGGCCGACGCGCCCGGTACGCTGCTCAGCGTCGCCTTCGTCGAGGTCGACGAGGACGCGGCCCACCCGGCGGCCTACGCCGAGGCGTTCGGCGTCGATCGCCTGCCCTTCGACTACGCCTGGTTCACGCCCCGCCAGCCGCGGGAAGACCCCTGTGCCGGCCTGGAGCGCCACCTCGAGGGGCACGCCGACTAGCTGCGCGGTTCGGGTCGCGTGCTTTGACGTCCAGTATCAGCAGCCTCTAATGTAGACTCCCACCGGCGCCCCCTGCGAGACCGTGCAGCGGGGCGACTCGCCGCAGGCAGGAAGCCTGATCGTCAGCCAGGAGGGCCGATTCATGCCGTGCATCCGAGCATTCCTTCCCGTGAACGGGCGTCCCCGTCGCTCCGTCGGGCCCGGGGGCTGGTGGCGCCACGGGTGGATTCTCACGCTGCTGCTGGCCACCTCGTCGCCCGCGATCGTGGCCGACGACGAGGTGGCGCTCTGCGCCGTCGAGCTGGAAGGCAGGCGTATCGAGGGGCCGTGTGATGCCCGCTTCTGGCGCTATCGCCTGATCGACCCGGGCGGCGCTCCACCGGCCACCGCCGCGCAAGCCGACGGGGCCCCGGGCCGACCGTTCCCCGAGGCCGGCGCCCTGTTGCCCCGGGCCCGTCGATATGTGCAGCAACGGCTCGATCCCTGCCGGGTCACCGGGGTGGAGGACGGCGGGTGGCTCGCGGCCGGGGGTTCATTGCCGGTGTTGCCGGGCACGGCGGTCTCGCCGCGCTTTGCCGGGGGCGTGGAGGTCGCCAATGCCCGGGAGCTGGTCTTTCACTACGCCTGCCCCGACGGCCGCGAGGGCCGCTACAGGCTGATCGGCGAGCGCGAGCGGCGTTTCGTCGGCACGGTGGCTGCCGACGCGTTCTACCTGGAGTTGCCCGCTCTCGCGCCCGGCGACACGCAGGCGAGGTCGCGCTGACGGGCGCCCGGCGGGGCTCAGCCCGCCCCGTAGGTGGTGAGCAGCAGGATCAGCAGCAGGACGATGCTGGTCATGATGGTGGTGTCGAGCAGGTCGAAGGTGTGGTCGTCCTCGAGGAGTTCGAGCAGGACGAAGAAGGTGGGAAAGAGAAAGATCAGCAGCAGGATGTTGGAGAGCCCGAAGCCGATGGGCGCCGCCGCGCCGGGGCCCAGCACCTGGTGGGCGGCGATGCCGATCAGGGTGGCCGGCAGGACCAAAAACATCACTTGGGTGATGCCGCCGAAGGCGTTGGCCAGGGCGATGCCGTATTCCCGCCTTCGGTGGGACTTCCACAGGATCACGTACTCGCTCATGCCGGCGAAGCCCGCCAGGACCAGGGCGGTGAGCACGGGGTTGAGGCCCAGCTCGTCGAGTGCCCCGCGGGTGAAGTCCGAGACCTTCTCGCCGCCGAGCACCGAGCCGATCACCCCCAGGGCGAAGAGCCCGGCGATGGCCGCCAGCGAGCTGGGCTTGACGTTGCGGTAGACCAGTGCGCGGCGCTTGTCGATGTCCTCCTCGGTGAGATCGAGGGTCTCGCGCACCATCTCCTCCTCGCGGGCGTAGAAGGTGACCAGGCGGAAGACGTAGACGGAGAAGATCGCCAGCAGCAGGCCGCCGACGATGGCCAGGTCGAGGCTGCGGAAGGCCTGCTTGTCGGTGTCGCTGCCCGGCAGGACGAGCATCATCAGGCCCAGGGTGAGGCCGATGGCGGCCCCGGCGGTGAGCACCTGGGAGCCGGCCTCGGTGATCGGGCGGGGCATGACGAAGCGGCCCTCGCGGTTCTTGGGCAGGAAGAAGGAGTAGAGCGAGAACACCAGGGTGTTGTTGTAGATGGTGATCAGCGCGATCACGAAGGCCGCCCCCGGCGAGACCGGGATGACGAAGGCGATCACCACCAGCTCGGGCAGCGTGGAGAGGATCTCGGCGACGGTGCCGGCCACGTAGTGATCCCAGCGCATGCGCGCGGCGAAGCGCTCGGTGGACATCACCAGCAGTTCGCAGGCGATCTGGATGATCATCAGCCCGGTGACCAGCGCCAGGCCGGTGTCCAGCCAGCCGGGCAGGGGGTGGCCGAGGGCCTCGGCCCCCAGCGGCAGCAGCCACAGGGCCAGGGCCAGCACGAAACGGCGGGTCCAGGCGGCGTGGCGGACCAGCGCGCCGGGCCAGCCGAGATAGAAGATCGACAGGCGGTCGGGGTCGATGCCGGCCCGGCGCAGGGTCTCCTCGGCCGGGCGTGGCGCCCCCGGCAGGCCGGCGGAGGCCTCGTCCACCCGGCCCGGTTGCGCGTTCCGGTCTTTCTTGTCCCGCATGGGTTGTCCTCCTCCCGGCCATGGTAACCCCGTCAATCCGACGAATTCATGACCGTGTCATGCCCCTGGCGTAAAGGGTGGGGTCCCAGCCTGGAGAGGAGAGCGAGCCATGCCCGGTCAGGATCGGTCACGGGAGCTGGAGTGCCTGCTCGAGTCGGTCTGCGCCCTGCGCGCGCGGGTGGTCGAGGAGGCCCGACGCTGGATGGCGGAGGCGGTCGACGACCCCGCGGCCGCCGGGGCGGCGGCCTGGAACCTCGCCCATTACCTGGCCTTCCGCCGCCAGGACCTGCGCGAGCTGCAGGGCGCGCTTGCCCGGCGGGGGCTTTCCTCGCTGGGGCGCAGCGAGGCGCACGTGATGGCGACCCTGGATGCCCTGGTGGAGACCCTCGCGGCCGCCACCGGTCGGCCCCGCCCGATCCTCGAGGCCGCCGGCCCGCGCGCCGACTTCGACACCGGTGCCACGGCGCTGGCCGCGAATGCCGCGCAGCTGTTCGGCTGCGAACCGGAACGGGGCGTGCGCATCATGGTCACCCTGCCCGCGGCGGCGGCCGACGACCCGGGCCTGGTGGGCGAACTGCTGGCCGCGGGCATGGACTGTGCCCGGATCAACTGCGCCCACGACGATGCCGACGCCTGGGAGCGGATGATCCGCCACCTGCGCGCCCAGCAGGCCGAGCAGGGGCGGTGCTGCCGGGTGCTCATGGACCTGGCCGGGCACAAGGTGCGCACCGGGCCGCTGGCGGCCCGTTCTGCGGTCATCCACCTCAAGCCGGGCAAGGCCTCCGGCGACGCGCTGGTGGAGTTCTCCGCCGAGACCGGCGAGTCGGCGGTGCTGGGCAAGGGGCGCCGGCGGCGCTACCGGCTGGCCGTGGAGCCCGCGGTGATCGAGCGGTTGGCGCCGGGGATGCGGCTGTCCTTCGTGGACGCCCGCGGGCGGCGGCACTCGCTCGCGGTCACCGAGCGCGGTGAAGGGCGTGCCTGGCAGGCGCGGCTGACCGAGCCGGCCTACGTCAGCGAGACCACCCGTTTCGAGTATCCCGGTGACGCGGGCGGTTTCGTGCCGCGGGGCCTGGGTCGCCAGCCGGTGGCGGTGCGCGTGTTCGAGGGCGATGCCCTGCTGCTCACCGGCGATGGCCGCCCGGGCGGCCCGGCCCGGCTGGACGAGCAGGGGGCGGTCGTCGAGCCGGCCCACGTGCCCTGCACGGCACCGGAGGTGCTCGCGCGGCTCGAGCCCGGGGCGCCGGTGTGGATCGACGACGGCAAGATCGGCGCGCGGGTCGAGGGCCGCCGGGGCGGCGACGTCCTCCTGCGCGTGATCCACGCCGGGCCCGAGGGCCGGCGGATCAAGCCCGACAAGGGCCTCAACTTTCCCGAGACGCCGCTGGATCTGCCCGCCCTGAGCGACAAGGACCGCCGGGATCTCGACTTCGTCGCCCGGCATGCCGACATGGTGGGCTTTTCCTTCGTCGAGACGGCCGCCGACATGCGCGCGCTGATGGCCGAGCTGGCCGCGCGCGGGGCGGCGGAGCTGGCGATCGTGGCCAAGGTGGAGAACCGCCGCGCGGTGGAGCACCTGCCCGAGATCGTCCTCGCCGCCCTGGATCGTCATCCCCTGGGGATCATGATCGCCCGCGGGGATCTGGCCGTGGAGGTGGGGCCCGAGGCCCTGGTGGAGGTGCAGGAGAGCCTGCTCTGGCTGGCCGAGGCCGCCCACGTGCCGGTGATCTGGGCCACCCAGGTGCTGGAGACGCTGGCCAAGAAGGGCGCCATCTCCCGCCCCGAGCTCACCGACGCGGCCATGGCCGAGCGGGCCGAGTGCGTGATGCTCAACAAGGGCCCCTACATCGTCCGCGCGGTGACCACGCTGGCCGACATCCTCCAGCGCATGCAGGCCCACCAGCGGAAGAAGTCGCCGCGGCTCGGGCCGCTCCAGCGCCTGGCGGGGTGAGCCGATTCCCCCGCGCCCGCCGGCTTTGTTCCCCGGCCGGAATGCGTTACCGTTCCGGCTCGCGATTTCCACTGGCACCCCCGGCGCCCATGACCCAAGCTCTCACCATCCGCGACCTGCGCAAGGTCTACCCGGGCGGCTTCGAGGCCCTCAAGGGCATCGACATCGACGTCGCCGAGGGCGACTTCTTCGCCCTGCTGGGCCCCAACGGCGCGGGCAAGTCCACCACCATCGGCATCATCACCTCGCTGGTGAACAAGACGTCGGGGCGCGTGGCGGTCTTCGGCCACGACATCGACACCGACCTCGCGGCGGCCAAGACCCAGATCGGCCTGGTGCCCCAGGAGTTCAACTTCCACGTCTTCGAGCCGGTGGAGGAGATCGTCATCAACCAGGCCGGCTACTACGGCATCCCCCGCCCCGAGGCGCGCCGGCGTACCGAGCGCTACCTCAAGGAGCTGGGCCTGTGGGACAAGCGCCGCGAGCAGGCCCGCGATCTCTCCGGCGGGATGAAGCGCCGGCTGATGATCGCCCGCGCGCTGGTCCACGAACCGCGGCTGCTGATCCTCGACGAGCCCACCGCCGGGGTGGACATCGAGGTGCGCCGGAGCATGTGGGACTTCCTCCAGGGCATCAACGCCCGCGGCACCACCATCATCCTCACCACCCACTACCTGGAGGAGGCCGAGAGCCTCTGTCGCAACATCGCCATCATCGACCACGGCCAGGTGGTGGAGAACACCAGCATGAAGCGCCTGCTGGCACGGCTCAACCGCGAGACCTTCGTCCTCGACCTGGCCGAGCCGGTGGCGCGCCCGCCGCGTCTGCCCGGCCACCCGCTGAGGCAGGTGGACGAGCTCACCCTCGAGGTGGACGTGGAGAAGGGATCGAGCCTCAACGGCCTGTTCGGCGAGCTCAGCGAGCACGGCATCTCGGTGGTGAGCCTGCGCAACAAGTCCAACCGGCTCGAGGAGCTGTTCCTGGACCTGGTCAAGGGCGGGACCATCGAGCGGGAGGCGGCGTCATGAGCCCGCGCGAGCAGTGGATCGCCTTCCAGAGCATCGTCATCAAGGAGGTCATGCGCTTCGCCCGCATCTGGGTGCAGACCATCCTGCCGCCGGTCATCACCACGATGCTCTACTTCGTGATCTTCGGGAACCTGATCGGCTCGCAGATCGGCGACGTGCACGGGCTCACCTACATGGAATACATCGTGCCCGGCCTGATCATGATGGCGGTGATCACCAACTCCTATGCCAACACGGTCTCCTCCTTCTTCGGCGCCAAGTTCCATCGCCACATCGAGGAGATGATGGTCTCGCCCACGCCCAACTACCTGATCGTGGCGGGTTTCGTCTCCGGCGGCCTGGCCCGCGGGCTGTCGGTGGGCCTGGCGGTGAGCATCGTCTCGCTGTTCTTCGCCGGGCTGAACCTGCACAACGTGCTGGTGGTGGTCACGGTGGCCATGCTCACCTCTGTGCTCTTCTCCCTGGGCGGGCTGATCAACGGCGTCTTCGCCCGGACCTTCGATCACATCTCCATCGTCCCCACCTTCGTGCTCCAGCCGCTGACCTACCTGGGGGGTGTGTTCTACTCCATCCAGATGCTGCCCGAGTTCTGGCAGGGGGTGTCGCTGCTCAATCCCATCCTCTACATGGTCAACGGCTTTCGCTACGGCATCCTGGGGGTCTCCGACATCGAACTCTGGGCCTGCTACGGCATCATCATCGGTTTCATCGCCGTGCTCTTCACCTTCGCCCTGGTGCTGATGCAGCGGGGCGTGGGCATCCGCAACTGAGCCATTCCGGCGTGGATCAAAGGGTTGCAGGCGGGGGCCGGGTAATTCTGTTATAATCCGCCGCCTTTACGCTCGAACTGGCCAAACAGCGCCATGGGCGCGGGTGGCCCAGGCCGCCCGCGGCGCCCGTCGCTCGCCTGCCATCCGGTCCAGCCCCGAAGGCATCCAACGATTGTCCCGGACCGCGTGGCCGGCCCCGCAAGCGCGGGGCCGGCGGGTCGATGGCGCGCCGCTGCCTGCACCGGCAGGCGCTTCCACCCAGATTTTTAAGGAGGTCTGAATGAGCCAGGTGGTGAACCTCAGGAAAGCGAGTGTGCAGCCGGCGGAGGACTTCGAGTCCCGTCGCTTCAAGGTCTTCACCGACCGACATCTGGACCAGATCAAGCAGCTGGAGCGCCTGGACGAAAAAACGCGCTTCGCCATGAAGGTGGTCTCCAGCGTGCTGCCGTTCCGGGTCAACGAGTACGTCATCGACGAACTCATCGACTGGGACAACGTCCCCGACGACCCCATCTTCCAGCTCACCTTCCCGCAGCGCGGCATGCTCGAGGATCACGTCTACGAGCGCATGGCCGAGGCCCACCGCAGCGGCGCGGACAAGAAGACGATCCAGGCGCTGGCCAGGGAGCTGCGGGGCGAGCTCAACCCGCACCCGGCCGGGCAGATGGAGATGAACATGCCCCGCGACGACGAGGGCGAGGTGATCAACGGCCTGCAGCACAAGTACCGCGAGACCGTGCTGTTCTTCCCCAGCCAGGGCCAGACCTGTCACTCCTACTGCACCTTCTGCTTCCGCTGGGCGCAGTTCGTGGGGGACAAGGACCTCAAGATGGCCACCACCGACGCCGCGCAGCTGCAGGGCTATCTCCGTTCGCACAAGGACGTCTCCGACATCCTGTTCACCGGCGGCGATCCCATGGTCATGAAGACCAAGCACCTCAAGGCCTACCTCGAGCCGCTGTGCGAGCCGGAGTTCGACCATCTCCAGACCATCCGCATCGGCACCAAGGCGCTGACCTTCTGGCCGTATCGCTTCGTCAACGACAGCGATGCCGACGAGCTCATCGAGCTGTTCGAGAAGCTGATCGCCTCCGGCAAGCACCTGGCGATCATGGCCCACCAGAACCATTGGCGGGAGTTCGAGACGCCCATCGCCCGCAAGGCCATCCAGCGCCTGCGCGACATCGGCGCCGAGATCCGCAGCCAGGCGCCGCTTTTGGCCCACATCAACGACGACCCGGACGTCTGGGCGACCATGTGGCGCAAGCAGGTGCAGATGGGCATCATCCCCTACTACATGTTCGTCGAGCGGGATACCGGCGCGCGGGCCTACTTCGAGGTGCCGCTGGCACGGGCCTGGGAGATCTACCGCGAGGCGATGAAGCGGGTCTCCGGCCTCGGCCGCACGGCGCGCGGTCCGTCCATGAGCGCCGGCCCCGGCAAGGTGGAGATCCAGGGCATCACCGAGATCAAGGGCGAGAAGGTCTTCGTCCTGCGCTTCATCCAGGGCCGCAACCCGGACTGGGTCCAGCGCCCGTTCTTCGCCAGGTTCGACGACAAGGCCCACTGGCTGCACCAGCTCGAGCCGGCCTTCGGCGAGGACAAGTTCTTCTTCGAGGACGAGTTCGAGGCCATGAAGCAGGGCGGCGTGATCAAGAACGCGGGCTGATCGCGGACCGCCGATCGAGCCGGACAAGGGCGATTCCCTCGGGGGTCGCCCTTTTTTATGGCTATGATCAGTTGCGGTGCAGGACGGGCGAGGCGAAGCCGGCCGGGTCGACGGTGGCCGCGGCACCGAGCACCCTTGCCCACCCTGCCCGTTCTCCACTCAAGCACAGCGAGGCGACCCCATGATCCTGGCGGGTGACATCGGTGGCACCAAGACGCTCCTGGCGCTCTTCGAGGTGCAAGGAGACCGGCTCCAGCGGACCTTCGAGCGGCGCTACGCGAGTGCCGATTACCAGAGCTTCGACGCGCTCCTGGAGGCCTTTCTCGACGAGGCGGGCGGCCGGCCCGAGGTCCTGTGCGTGGGCGTGGCCGGGCCGGTCCTCGAGGGGCGCTGTGCGGCCACCAACCTGCCCTGGGTCCTGGACGAGGCCGCTCTGGCCGAGCACACCGGCATCGCCCGGGTGCACCTGCTCAACGACGTTGAGGCGGCCGCCCTGGGGGCCCTGGAGCTGGAGACCGGCCGGCTGGTGGCACTCAACCCGGACGCCCGGCGGCGGCGGGGCAACCGGGCGATGCTCGCCCCGGGAACCGGCCTGGGCGAGGCGGTGCTGCACTGGAGCGACGGCGGCTACCGGCCCATGGCCACCGAGGGCGGGCATGCCGATTTCGCCCCCCGCGATGCCCTCGAGGACGGCCTGCTGGTCTACCTGCGCGATGCCCTGGACGGTCACGTGAGCGTCGAGCACGTGCTCTCCGGGCCGGGCATCCGGCGGATCTACAACTACCTGGCGGAGGTGGGCGATCTCGCCGAGCCGGCCCGGACCGCCGAGCGGATCCGGGAGGCACAGGACCCCTCGGCGGTGATCGGCGAGCTGGCACTCGCCGGCGAGTCGCCGCGTTGCCGGCGGACGCTGGAGGTGTTCATCGGCCTGCTGGCCGCCGAGGCCGGCAACCTGGCCCTGCGCTCGCTGGCGGTGGGCGGGGTGCTCATCGGCGGGGGAATCGCCCCGCGCATCCTGCCGCTGATCGGCAGCCCCCGGTTCATGGCCGGCTTCTCCGCCAAGGGGCGGTTCCACGACCTGCTGCGCGCCATGCCGGTGGAGGTGGTCACCGATCCCGCGGCGCCGCTGCTGGGGGCCGCGGCCCGGGGCCGGCAGTTGCTGGCCGGCCCCTGAAGCCGTCCGCTCAGCGGATCTCCTGGATCGAGCGCGTGCGGGTGTAGACCTTTGGGGTCAGCAGGGCATAGCCCTGGTTCTGCCAGTGGACGATCTCGGTCATGGCCGACGGCACCAGGTCGATGAAGTCCTGGAGGTCCTCGGCGGCGTAGTCGTAGTCGTCGGCGGCCAGGCCGCAGACCTTGAACTCCACGCCGAAGGTGTCGTAGTAGCGCATGCGCGAGACGATGTCCTGGTACTTCTCCTCGTTCTTCTTGGCCACGGTGACGATCTCGGTGCCGTGGATCACCACCTTGATGTCGTGCTCGTCGGGGATGTAGCCGTAGGGCTCCTCGGAGAGCGGGTTGATGATCGAGCGGATCCAGTAGAGGGCGGTGGCCATCTTCTGGGGCTCGTCGAAGTACATGTCCACGATCACCTTCTGCGGCTCGTAGGGCGTGTCGACGCGCTCGGCGGCGTGGACGGCAGAAACGGCCAGTACGGCGGTGAGCAGCAGCGGCAACAGGGTGGTGGGTCTCATGGCGCCATCCTCCCGAGGGTGGGTGGTCGGTCCCGGGGCGTGCGTTTCGGCGGGGCCTCGATTCGAGTATAGAAAGCGGGGCGGGCGTATGCCGCCACGGGTTTCGGGGTCTTGCCGCGCTCAGGCCCAGAGTTCCAGGGCGGTGTTGTGGGCGGCGGCATCGAGGACGTCGTGGCGGGTGACGATGCCTACCAGGGTGCCGTCCTGGCCCACCACGGGGATGGCGCCGATGTGCTGGGTGACCATGATCCGGGCGAGCTGGCGCAGCTGGGTGTCGGGCGTGGACACCAGGATGGGCTGGCGCGCCGCCGCGGTGATGCCGATGCCCGCGGCGAAGGCGCCGGTCAGGGATTCCAGGCGGTGCTCGACGGCATAGCGCAGCAGCTCCTTTTCCGAGACCAGGGCCACCGGCTTGTCGGTGGCGTCCACCACCGGCAGGTAGTCGATGTCGGTGCCGGCGAACAGGCGCCCGGCATCGGCCACGCTCTGGTCGTCGCGGACCACGGTGACCGGCGCGCTCATGGCCTGGTTGGCGTAGAGCAGGGTGTGTTCTTCCTGCTCTTCGTGCTCGCTGTAGGCCTGGCCGGCCTCGCGGCGGACCGGGTAGCCCTTGGTGGCGGTGCGCTGGTGCTCTTCGTCCACCGCCTCCACCCGTTTTCCGGGCGGCATCTCGATGAGCGGGTTGACCACCCGTTCGTTGAAGAGGCGCTCCAGGGTGATGGAGTCGCGGACGCCCGGACCGAAGACGATGAAGGCCATGCAGCGATTGCCTGTTGCGTGAGGTTGCTTTCATTGTAGTCTGCTCGACACGCCCATCCACGCATCCGTCACCAACAGGAGCCCGCATGTCCCAGCCCAGCCAGCCCAGCGAGACGGCCCCCCAGCCCGAGACCACCCTCGAGGTCGGGGGATGCCGGATCACGCTGCTGGGCACCGCGCACGTCTCCCGGGCGAGCGTGGAGGCCGTGCAGGAGCGCTTGGCATCGGGTCGCTTCGACCGGGTGGCCGTGGAGCTCTGCGAGGGGCGCCTGGAGAGCCTGATGAACGCCGAGGCCCAGGCCGATGTCGACCTGTTCCAGGTGATCCGTTCCGGGCGGGTGCCCAGCGTGGCCGCCCAGCTGGCGCTGGGGGCCTTCCAGCGACGCCTGGCCGACGCGCTGGGCATCGAGCCCGGCGCGGAGATGCGCGCGGCCGTGGAGGCGGCCCGCGAGCGGGACCTGCCGCTGGCCCTGATCGATCGGGACGCCGGCACCACCCTGCGACGCATCTACCGCAACATCCCCTGGTGGCGACGGCCGCGGCTGTTCGCCGGGCTGGCCGTGAGCCTGTTCGACGACGAGCGCATCGACGAGGCCGAGATCGAGCGCCTCAAGGAGGGCGACGTCCTCGAGGGGACCTTCGCCCAGTTCGCCGAGCGCGAGCGGGAGCTGTTCGTCCCGCTGATCGACGAGCGCGACCGTTACATGGCCGCGCGGCTGACCGAGGAGGCCCGCCGCTGCCGGGGCGGCCACCTGCTCGCGGTGGTCGGCGCGGGCCACCTCGAGGGCATCGCGCGCTACCTGGGCGAGGGTGTCGAGCGGCCGGCGGAGACCGTCGAGTCGCTGGAGCACGTGCCGCCCGGCAGCCGTTGGTGGCGGCGTCTCCCCTGGCTGGTGGTGGGGCTGGTGCTGGCCGGTTTCGTGGCCGGTTTCCTGCGCAGTCCCGAGCTGGGCTGGCAGATGGTGGGCGACTGGGTACTGATCAACGGGGCCCTGTCCGCCCTCGGGGCGCTGCTCGCCCTGGCCCATCCGCTGACGGTGCTGGCGGCCGCCCTGGCCGCACCGCTGACCTCGCTCAACCCGACCATCGGCGCCGGCATGGTCACCGCCGGCGTGGAGCTCTTCCTGCGCCGGCCGACGGTGGGCGACTTCGCCCGCCTGCGCGAGGAGACCGTGCGGGTCTCCGGCTGGTGGCGCAACCGGGTGACGCGCATCCTGCTGGTGTTCCTGCTGAGCTCGCTGGGATCGGCACTGGGCACCTACCTGGCGGGGTTCCGCCTGATCGGGCGACTGGCGGGCTGAGGCGGCAAGGGTGACCTCCACCGAAAAACGACAAGGGGCATTGCGGGACCGTTTCCTCGCGGGCCTGCGCGAACGGTTCGCGGCCATCGAGGCGCGCACGGACGCCTGGCTGGAGGGTCGGGCGGAGGTGGTCGCGGAACTGGGCGAGCGATTGCACGCGCTGGCGAGTGCGGCGCATACCTTCGACTGCGGGGGGCTCAGCGAGGCCGCCTCGCGGCTCGACCGGCTGGTGGCGGCGACTGCCCCCGCGCCCTCGGCCGAGCGGGCCGTTGTCTTGCGCAAGGCGCTCGAATCGCTGCGCGAGGCGGTGGAGTCGGCTGCGGCAAGCGCCGGGGAGGCGCCCCGGTGGATGGAAGGCGGCCCGCCGGGTGCGGGCGACGCGGCGGAGGTCCTGGTCGCCCTGGGGGATCGTGGCGAGGGGGCGTCCCTGGCCCGCCAGCTGCGGACCTACGGCTACGCGGCGGGCGCGGTCACCCGGGGCGAGCAGGTGCATGCGGCCCTCGCGGGGGCCTGCCCCCGGGTGCTGGTGGCCGAGTCCAGCCTGCCCGACGGCGAGCTGGCGGGCTTTCTCGCGGCCGCCGGTGGGCTGCCGGCCGGGGTGGCACTGGTGATCGTCGCCGCGGAGGATGGCCTGGAACCGCGCCTCGCGGCCGTGCGGGCCGGGGCCAGCGGCTTCATCGTCCGCCCGCCGGCCGCCGACGCCGTGGTCGCCCTCCTGGAGCGGGTTACCGCGGGCAGCGACGCCCCGCCCCGGGTGCTCTCGCTCGACGACGCGGGTCCCCGTGCCCGGGCCGCCCGCGAGTCGCTGGCCGCGGCGGGGATGACGGTACGCTCGCTGGCGCGGCCCGAGCGTCTGCTGGAGCGCCTGGCCGAGTTCCAGCCGGATCTCTTGCTGCTGGGGGCGGGGCGGGCGGACTGCCCGCCGGTGGAAGTGGCCCGGGCCCTGCGCCTGGACGAGCGCTTCGCCCACCTGCCCCTGGTCGGCCTCGATTGCGAGCCGGGCGCGGGAGCGGCAGTGCTGGACGGCGTGCACGACCCCGCGGCGGGCGAGGCGGGGCTGGTGGCGCTGGTCGAGCGGGTGGTGCGGAATGCGCGACGCCGGGGCGAGCCGGCCACGCGCGACCCGCTCACCGGCCTGCCGGCCTACAGCGAGGCCCGCGACCGCCTGTCCGCGGCCCTGGCGCGGGCCGAGCGAAGCGGCGCGCCGCTCTCCGTGGGGATGCTCGACCTGGACTATTTCCAGGCCATCAACGATGCCCACGGCCATGCCGTCGGTGACCGGCTGATCCGGGCGCTGGGGCGCCTGCTGCAAAGGCGCCTGCGCCGCGGGGACGTGATCGGCCGCCTGGGCGGGGCGACCTTCGTCGTGGGCCTGGTGGACACCGGCCCCGTGCATGCCGCCGAGGTCTTCGACGATCTCCGCCACGGTTTCGGCCGGCTGCGCCACCGGGCGGAAGGCGGCGAATTCGCCGCGACGGTGAGCGTGGGCCTAGCCGCCTATCCCTACCACGGGGACCTCGCGGGGTTGCTGGCGGCCGCCGACGAGGCCCTCTACCGGGCCAAGCGGGGCGGGCGCAACCGGGTGATCGTCAACCGGGGCGAGGTCGATGGCTGAGCCCGCGGCCTGCCCCCTGTGCCACGCGCCGCAGACCGCGCACTACCATCGCGACCGGCGGCGCGACTACTGGCAGTGTCCCCGCTGCCGGCTGGTCTTCGTCTCGCCGGCGGCCCGGCCGGACCCGGACCGGGAGCGGGCCGAGTACGACCTGCACGACAACCGGCTGGACGACCCCGGTTACCGGCGCTTTCTGGCCCGGCTGTTCGAGCCGATGGCGGCCCGGGTCCCGGCCCCGGCGCGGGGGCTGGATTTCGGTTGTGGTCCGGGTCCTGCCCTGGCCGCGATGTTTCGCGAGGCCGGCTACTCGATGGCGCTGTTCGATCCTTTCTACGCCCCCGACCGCGGCGTACTCGGGCCCGCGGCCTTCGACTTCATCACCAGCTCGGAGGTCTTCGAGCACCTTCACCGTCCCGGCGAGGAGCTCGAGGCGTTGCTGGGCTGGTTGCGCCCCGGGGGCTGGCTGGGCGTGATGACCCAGCGGGTGATCGGCCGGCGGGCCTTCGCCGGCTGGCGCTACAAGGACGACCCCACCCACGTCTGCTTCTTCTCCGAGGCCACCTTCGAGTGGATCGCGGCGGAGTACGGCCTGGAGCTGGAAGTGCGGGAGCGCGACGTGGTGCTGCTGCAAAAGCCGGGTCAATGATGGAGTGGGAGCGGCGTCCTCGCCGCGAAGCTTCCCCGGGGTTCGATGGCGGCCCCACCCGTTCGCGACCGGGAGGTCGCTCCCACCAGGGTGTAGACCGGCCCGAATCCCGCCCGCCGTGGGAGCGGCGTCCCCGCCGCGAAGCTTTCCGGGCGTCGATGGCGGCCTCACCGGTGCGCGACCGGGAGGTCGCTCCCACCAGGTCGTCGGCCCGAATCCCGCCCGCCGTGGGAGCGGCGTCCCCGCCGCGAAGCTTTCCGGGCGTCGATGGCGGCCTCACCGGTGCGCGACCGGGAGGTCGCTCCCACCAGGGTGTAGGCCGGGCCGAATCCCGCCCGCCGTGGGAGCGGCGTCCTCGCCGCGAAGCTTCCCCGGGGTTCGATGGCGGCCCCACCCGTTCGCGACCGGGAGGTCGCTCCCACCAGGGTGTAGACCGGCCCGAATCCCGCCC
>JAAZVP010000094.1 GCA_018623495.1 Halothiobacillus sp.
GCAACCTCCTGGACAACGCCGTCAAGTGGGCGTCGCGGCGGGTTCGGGTGCACGTGGAGGCGGGCCCGGGCCTGGTCTTCGAGATCGAGGACGATGGCCCGGGGGTGGGCGCCGCGGACCGGGCGGGCCTCGCCGAGCGTGGTCGGCGACTCGACGAGAACCGGCCGGGGCACGGGCTGGGGCTCGCCATCGTACGCGAGATCGTCGAGCTCTACGGTGGCCGGATCACCTTCGATACCGGCGGCCTGCTGGGCGGGTTGCGGGTCCGGGTGGCGCTGCCGTCAGCCCCGGACGATGGCTGATCGCTTGCCGAGCAGCCGGTAGGCGAACCCGAGAAAACCGGCCAGCAGGACGAGTGCCAGGCCGGCCAGGGCGGCGCCGATGTAGCCGAAGAGCACCGGGGCGCGCATCATCGTGCTCATCAGCGAGTCCTGGTAGTAGAAGAACCAGGGATGGTCGGGCGGGAAGAGCCGCTCGTGGAGCCAGTAGAAGACCTCCACCGGGCCGGCGACGGCCAGCAGCAAGCCGGTTGCCGCGAGGACGATCGCCAGCCCGCCCAGCAGGTTCCGCGGGGCGGGCAGGGGCCAGCGCATGGCGAAGAACAGCGCGGTCAGGCCGGCGGTGAGGGCCAGGGCCGCCCAGCCCAGCCGCTGGAAGCCATCCACCAGCCGGGCCACGTCGCGCAGGTGGGTGATCTCCTCGGCGCGCAGCAGCCGGTCGAGGGGGCGGCCGTCGGCGTCGTGGTAGGTGAGCGTCGCGAGGCCCTGCCCCTGGTGGTGGATGGCGTCGGTGATGGCGGCGAACAGCCGTTCCCGCTCGGCACGGGGGGTGTGCTCGAAGCCCTCGCGGTAGCGGTTCTCGGGGGCGTACTCGGCGATGGTCTCGCCGATCTCCGCCCAGTCGTAGAAGAGGGGATAGAGGAAGTCGCCCGCGGCCAGCAGCCGCCAGGCGATGAACAGTGCCCCCACCAGGGCACCCGCCAGCCACAGGCCGGCGACGCCCCCGCGTAGCGCCCGGGCCGCGGTCACAGGTCGTCGGCGGTGAGGTAGCGGAAGTGGTCGCGGTGGAGGACGTCCCCGTCCTCGTCCACCACTTCCACGGTCCAGTCGCCCTGGAAGGTGGGCACCAGGCGCTTGCTGGAGTAGACGCGCCAGCGCGGGCCACCGATCTCGAAGCGCACGGTGGCCAGGGTCTCGCCGCGGAAGCGCCAGCGGTGCTCGACCGTCCGGCCCTCGAGGCCGTGGAGCTCGGTGAAGTAGTAGATGCGGTCGTGCTCGGGGCCGATGGCCTCGATGGGCTGGCCGGGTTCGCGTCCCTCCATGGAGACGGTGAAGGTCGAGCGGGCGACCGCGTCGTCGCCCATGGCCGTGGCGGGCGCCGCGGTCATGGCCAGCAGGCCGGCGAGCAGGGTCGCCAGCAGGGAGCGAAGACCGGCGGTGGGCAGGCGCGTGGGGGCGTGTGTCGCGATGTCCATTGCGTGTGAGCCTCCGGTCGAACGGATCCGGCCTCAGCCTGTCCCGGCGTGGCCGCGGTGGCGTTCCTTGAGCCCGGCGTAATACTCGGCCGAGTAGGTGAAATAGTCTAGTTCATCCGGGGTGAGTTCACGCACCCGGCGCACGGGGCTGCCCAGCCACAGGTAGCCGCCCTCCAGTTCGCGCCCCGGCGGCACCACGCTGCCGGCGCCCACCAGCGCCCGGCTGCCCACCACCGCGCCGTCCAGGACCACGGCGCCCATGCCCACCAGGCAGCGGTCCTCGAGGGTGCAGGCGTGCAGCATGGCCTTGTGGCCCACGGTGACCTCGTCGCCGATGAGCGCGGGCATGCCGCCGGGGTGGTAGGGGCTGTCGTGGTTGACGTGGATCACCGTGCCGTCCTGTATATTGGTGCGGCATCCGATGCGGATGCGGTGGATGTCGCCCCGGGCCACGGCCATCGGCCAGACGGAGCTGTCGGCACCCATCTCCACCTGGCCGATCACCAGCGCGGTGGGGTCGACCCAGGCGCTGGGATCGATGACCGGGGCGTGTTCCTCGAACTGGCGTATGCTCATCTCGGATCGTGGCAGGTTCGCGATCCGGCGATTCTACCCGAAACCCGGATGGTTCCCCTATGGCGACAACCTTGCGAATCGATCCGCAATTCGTCCTCGGCCGGCTGCGGGAATACGCCCGCCTGACCCGCATCGACCGGCCCATCGGCAGCCTGCTGCTGCTCTGGCCCACCCTCTGGACCCTCTGGGTGGCCGCCGGCGGCCTGCCGGATCCCGGTGTGCTGGCGGTCTTCGTCGCCGGGGTGTTCGTGATGCGCTCGGCCGGCTGCGCCATCAACGACTACGCCGACCGCCACATCGACGGACACGTCTGGCGCACCAACGCCCGCCCGCTGGCCACCGGCAGCATTCACCCGGCCGAGGCGCTGGGGGTGTTCGTGGTGCTCGCCCTGGTGGCCTTCGCCCTGGTGCTGACCATGAACCGCCTGACCGTCCTGCTGGCGCTCGCCGGGGTGGTGCTGGCGGCCACCTATCCCTTCATGAAGCGCTTTCACCACCTGCCCCAGGTCCACCTGGGCGTGGCCTTCGGCTGGGCGATCCCCATGGCCTACGCCGCCCAGGCCGGCGAGGTGCCACCGGTGGCGTGGCTCCTGTTCATCGCCAACGTCCTCTGGACCACGGCCTACGACACCATGTACGGCATGGCCGACCGCGAGGATGACCTCAAGCTGGGGGTGAAGTCCTCGGCAATCCTCTTCGGCGAGGGCGACCGGGTGATCGTGGGGATCCTCCAGGGCATGGCCCTGCTGGCGCTGGTGTTCGTCGGCCAGCGAGCCGGGCTGGGATGGCCCTTCTACGCAGGGCTGCTGGCGGCGGCGGGATTCGCCGCCTACCAGCAGTGGCTGATCCGCGGGCGGGAGCCGCGGGCCTGTTTCCGGGCTTTCGTCAATAACCGCTGGTTCGGGGGGAGCGTGTTCGCGGGGATCGTCGCCAGCTATATTATCCAGGCTTATGCAGCTTAAAAAAGTATTATTTATCCCCTATAATCATGGCCTACGACATCGCTTTCGTGAGGTGCTAGGCCATGCAATATCCAACAGCGAGGCTCGCCGCCGCCGTCGGCGGGCTGTTGCTTTCCGGTTCGGCGCTCGCCGAGCCGTTGACCTGGACCAACGAGAACGGCGCGGTGCACTTTCAGGGCATGCTGCGCCTGTCGGTGAACCAGGACGAGTGCGATTCGGGCTGCCTGGGCCCCTGGCGCACCGTGGACCCGTCGGAAAGGCTGGTGGACGGCGACTCGGAGACCTACTGGACGAGCAACTTCTCCACCGCCGAGATCCGTGGACACCAGCGCATCGGTGACGGGCTGACCGCGATCTTTCGCAGCGAGTGGAACGTCAACCTGCATGACGCGGAGCAGGACCGCTTCACCGCCTTCGAGCAATGGCTGGGGATCAAGGGCGAGTGGGGCCGGGTCAAGGCCGGCCGGGTGATGACCCCCTACATGACCTCCGGAAACCGGATGAACCCCTTCCGCCGCGGTGGGCTCGACACCCGCTTCTTCACCGACATCCAGTCCGCCCTGCACCACGGCATCGGCCTGGGTCACGGTCGTTCCGACGAGGCCCTGCGCTACGACTCGCCCGCGTTGCTGCCCGGCCTGCGGGCCCAGGCCTTCGCCGCCGGCGACGAGGATCCCGCCTTCGGCGGCGGCCTGGTCTACAAGCGGGACCGCCTCTACGGCTTCGCCCAGTTCTACGACAACGGCGAGTCCGGCGATGATGCCGCCTACAAGATCGGCGGCAAGTTCACCTTCGGCCCGACCGCGATCCAGGGCCAGTACGAGTGGGATGCCGGGCTGATCTCGCTCAACGAGGGTATCGGCACGCTGGGCAAGGCGGCCAAGAAGGAGGACATCGTCGACGGTGGCAACGACCTGACCGGTGCCGACACCTGGTACCTGGGGGTCAGCCAGCGGGTCAGTCCCCGGCTGCTGGTGATGGGCCAGTACGGCCAGCGTGCCGACAACGACGCCGGCGAGAACGGCCACGACGGCTGGATGCTGGGCGGGCGCTACCGGTTCGGCCAGGGGCTCTCCGGCTACGCGGGCTACATGCAAAAGGATCTCAACGCCGATGCCCAGGACGACGACCGGCGTTTCACGCTGGGCATGACCTACAAGTTCTGATCCCCGCCAGTGCCCATTGGACAGGCCGGTGATCGATCGCCCCGAGGCCCCGCTTGCGGGGCCTTTTTTGGGTTCATCGCACTTTGGCGTGACATCCCTCACCAGGACACGGCAGGGGCTAATGCTTCTCGCTAGGGCACCAAGGAAGCCAGGTGCCCCCCAGGTCATTTGCCGTTGGTTCGGTCTTCTCGGGCGCTTGATCCTTGCACCCCCGGGGCCCCCTGCGCCTTGCCTCGTCGCCGGAGGATTGCCGGGTCGGAGCGACACGGATGTCGCTCCGAGGCCCGTCACGACAGGGCGAACCCGGACCGGCGTGCCAGTGGCACGCCGCAGCCCGGTGAGCGCGGAGCCTTGCGAAGCTGGACCGTCGTGTCGGGCCGTGCCCGACAGC
>JAAZVP010000049.1 GCA_018623495.1 Halothiobacillus sp.
GCTTGTCCCAGGCCCCGGAGAGGGTCATGATGCCGTTGATCATCCCGCCCCAGGAGGGCAGCAGCAGCAGGATGGAGAAGGTCGCCGCCAGGGTGGAGGTCCAGTCGGGGATCGCGGTCCAGTGCAGGTGGTGGGTACCGGCCCACATGTAGAGGAAGGACAGCGCCCAGAAGTGGACGATGGACAGGCGATAGGAGTAGACCGGCCGGCCCGCCTGCTTGGGCACGAAGTAGTACATCATGCCGAGGAAGGCCGAGGTCAGGAAGAAGCCTACCGCGTTGTGGCCATACCACCACTGGGTCATGGCGTCCTGGACACCGGCAAACAGGCTGTAGGACCACAGGCTGGTCAGGCTCACCGGTACCGCCAGGTTGTTGCCGATGTGCAGCAGCGCCACGGCCAGGATGAAGGCCATGTAGAACCAGTTGGCCACGTAGATGTGGGGCTGGGATCGCTTGCGCAGGGTCAGCACGTAGACGGCGAAGTAGGCGACCCAGACCACCGCGATGGCCAGGTCGAGCGGCCATACGAACTCGGCGTACTCACGGCCCTGGGTGAAACCCATCATGTAGAGGATCACACCGGCGCCGACGCCGATCTGCCAACCCCAGAAGGTGAACTCGGGCAAGATCCCGCCCTGGAGCCGCACCTGGCTGGTGCGCTGGACGACGTAGTAGGACGTCGCGAACAGGGCGCTGCCACCGAATCCGAAGATCACCAGGGAGGTGTGCACGGGACGGATGCGCCCGAAGGTCAGCTCGGGAATCCCGAGGTTGAGAAAGGGCCACGCCAGCTCGCTCGCGGCATAGACACCGGCGCCCATGCCGAGCACGGCCCAGACCAGTGCCATGATCGCGAACTTCTTCACGATGGCGTAGTTGTATTGCTCATTTGCCACTGCTGTGCCGTTTGACATCGCAGACTCCTCGCAGAACAGCAATCGGAAGGCTTTTTTCTCGGATTGAGTGCCGGAAATAGTACTGCATTCGGCAGGGGCAATGGAATCCCACTACTGGTAATGCGGGAATTGGCTCGACCAGCCCGGGAAACGCGCCAGGGTGCGGCTTTTGCCTCATCAATAAATCTGGTTTATTGGCCTATAATGTATTTTTCTTTCCTTGGCAATAAGATTTCTCGAGCAAAGATAACCTGGATTTAACACGCGCATGTCACTTCAGGAGATCCCCCAGGGGCACCCGCACCGACCCGTCGGCGGCGGCCGACTGGCCGGCCCCGCGAACGCCGAAGGCATGACCATGGACCACCTCGTAGGTGGCCGGCAGCCGGCCCCCGTCGCGCCAGGCCTCGTAGGCCGCTTCCATCGCCCGCAGCCGCCCCTTGCCGAGCAGACCCCGGCGGCGCTCCGTGCCGGCGAAGCGCGCCCCGATGGCGCGCAGGTCACGCATCACGCCGCGCGCATCGGGATAGGTCAGGGTGAAACGCTCCACGTCCAGCACCGGCTCGGCGAGCCCGGCGGCCACCAGCGCATCCCCGATCTCGTGCATGTCGACAAACCGGTTCACGTGGGGCGCACCCGGATCGGCCACCGCCCAGGCCTCGCGCAGTTCGCGCAGGGTTCCCGGGCCGAAGGTGGTGAACATGAACACGCCCCCCTCGCGCAGGACCCGGCGCACGTCGCGGAAGACGGCCGGCAGATCGTTGCACCACTGCAGGGTCAGCCCGGAGAACACCAGGTCGACACTGTCGGTGGCGAAGGGGAGGCGCTCCATGTCGGCGCAGACCAGCCGCGGACGCCGCAGCAGGGGCTGCTTGTCGCGCAGGGCGTGCAGCATGCCCTCGGCGAGGTCCGCGGCCACCACCCGCGCCCGCGGGAATCGCTTGCGCAGCGCCAGCGCCCCGGCGCCCGTGCCGCAACCGATGTCGAGAATGGTCCCGGGATCGAGCCGCACGTAGTCGAGACGCTCCACCATCCGCGAGCGGACCTCGTTCTGCAGCACGGCCGCGCGGTCGTAATCCGGTGCGGCGCGGCCGAAGGCCCGGCGCACGCCCTGCTTGTCGACTCGGGAACCGGGGTCATCGGTCATCCAGGCACTCCTCCAGTCGGGCCATGAAGGCCTCGGGGTGGGAAACGAAGGGCAGGTGCCCCGCATCCTCGATGGGACACACCCGGCAGGCGCGACAGCGCCCGGCGATGTCGCCGGCCACCGCCGCGGGCACCAGCGTGTCGCGCCCCCCGAGGATGAAGGCGGGAGCCGGTCGCATGGTCGCCAGCGCGTCGCGCAGGTCGAGCCCGGCCAGAAGCCCCAGCCCGGCCCGCAACCCCTCGGCCGCGGGCGCGGGGCTCCGGGCCTGTTCCGCCAGGCGGCGCGCCAGGGCCCGCCCCCCCGCAAGCCCCCGCGCCTGCAGGGCAAAGAAGCGACCGAGGGTGGCCTCGGGGTCCGCCGCCAGGCCCTCGGCGAACGCCTCCAGCACCGGGGGCTCCACGGCGTGCGGCCAGCCCGGGCCGCGCACGAACCGGGGGCTTGCCGCCACCGCGACCACGCGCCCCACGGCCTCGGGCCGGGCGCGCTTGGCCGCCAGCGCGAGCTCGCCGCCCAGCGACCAACCGAGCCAGTCCGCCCCGGCGGGAACCGCCTCGAGCAGGGCCTCCACCCAGCCGTCCGCGCCGGTGGGCACCGGGACGGCGCGGCTGCCGCCGTGCCCCGGGAGCTCCACGAGATGGAGTTCGCGCCGGCGGGCCAGGGGGGCCAGCACCGCCCCCCAGACGGCGGCGTTCATCCCCCAGCCGTGCACCAGCACCAGCGGCGCGCCCTGTCCGCGGCGCTCGACCTTCAGTCCGGCCATGCCCTCGCTCCGAAAAAGCGGGAATTATAAGGAGCCCGGGCGGCGACCGAAACGCCCGCTGAATTGCGGCCGGGCCGGCGGGTGCTTACCATGGGCACGCCCGGCAACCGGAACCCACCATGGAAGCGACCCCGACCCTGATCGCCACGGCCCTCGTGACGGGCGCCTATCTCCTCGGCGCGCTGTCGACCGCCATCATCGTCTGCCGCGCCATGGGGCTGCCGGACCCGCGCCAGTCCGGCTCGCGCAACCCCGGGGCCACCAACGTGCTCCGCATCGGCGGCAAGCGGGCGGCCGCCCTCACCCTCCTCGGCGACGTGGCGAAAGGGATCATCCCCGTGGCCCTCGCCCAGGCCCTGGGCACCAGCGATCCCGTGCTGGGACTCGTCGGCCTCGCCGCCTTCCTGGGTCACCTCTACCCGGTCTACTTCGGCTTCCGGGGCGGCAAGGGCGTGGCCACCGCCCTGGGTGTGCTCCTGGCCCTCCACCCCCTGGTGGGCGCCGCTGCCGTACTGGTCTGGCTGGCGATGGCGGCGGCCCTGCGCTATTCCTCGCTGGCCGCACTGACCGCCTCGATCACCGCGCCCGCCATCACCTACTGGGTGACCGCCTCGACGGCGCTGACCGGCGCGGTGGCCGTGATGGTGGTCCTGCTGATCTGGCGCCATCGCGGCAACATCGCCCGCCTCGCCCGCGGCGAGGAAGACCGCATCGGCAGCGGCAAGCGCTGAACCGCGCCTCAGGCCGGCCCGAGCTCGGCCAGCGGCCAGCGCGCCCGCGCCTGGAAGCCGTCCCCCTGCACTCCCTGGCCGGCCGCCAGCCTCACCCAGCCGGCATAGGCCACCATCGCGCCATTGTCGGTGCAGAACGCGGGACGGGGGAAATGCACGGTCGCGCCCGCCTCCCCGGCCATGGCCTGCAGCCCGGAGCGCAGCCGCCGGTTGGCCCCCACGCCGCCGGCCACCACCAGCCGCTCCCGGCCCGCGGCCGCCAGCGCGCGGCGACTCTTCTCCACCAGTGTGTCGGCCACCGCCTCCTGGAAGGCCCAGGCAATGTCGGCGGCGGCGAGCTCCCCGCCGGCCTTCTCCAGGGCCGTCAGCACGCTGGTCTTGAGCCCGCTGAAGGAGAACTCCAGGCCCGGACGGTCGAGCATGGGCCGCGGGAATCGCAGCTCCGAGGGCCCGCCCTCGGCCGCCAGCGCCTCGATGCGCGGACCGCCCGGATAACCCAGCCCGAGGAGCTTGGCCGTCTTGTCGAAGGCCTCGCCCACGGCATCGTCCACGCTCTCCCCCAGCAGCCGGTAGCGCCCTACCCCCTCGACGTCCACCAGCATGGTGTGCCCCCCGGAAACCAGCAGGGCGACGAACGGAAACGCTGGCGCATCCGCCTCCAGCCGCGGCGCCAGCAGGTGGGCCTCCATGTGGTGGACGCCGACGGCCGGGACACCCAGGGAGAACGCCAGGCTGCGGCCGAGGCCCGCGCCCACCAGCAGGGCCCCCATCAGGCCGGGGCCCGCGGTGTAGGCCACGCCATCCAGGTCGCCGATCGCCAGGCCCGCCTCGCCCACGACCTCCCGGACCAGCGGCACGGCACGGCGCACGTGGTCCCGGGAGGCGAGCTCGGGCACCACGCCGCCGTAATCGGCATGCATGGCCACCTGCGAGTGCAGGCGGTGGGCGAGCAGCCCCGCCCCGCTGTCGTAGACCGCCACCCCGGTCTCGTCGCAGGAAGTCTCGATACCCAGTACGCGCATGTCTCGACCCTCGGCTTGCTGGCGATGCTCCCGCGGGAGCGCGGCGCGCATTGTTGCACTCCCGGGGGCTGCATGTATAATCCCGTGCTCCAATTCGTCAAGCGCACAGGGTAATTTCCACATGCCATCAGTACGCGTCAGAGAAAACGAGCCGTTCGAAGTCGCCGTACGGCGCTTCAAGCGCACCTGCGAGAAAGCCGGTGTCATCACCGAGCTGCGCCGCCGCGAGCAGTACGAAAAGCCCACGGAAGAGCGCAAGCGCAAGCGCGCCGCGGCCGTCAAGCGCCACCAGAAGAAGCTGGCCAAGCAGGCCCAGCGCCGGGTGCGCTACTACTGATCGCCGCCCGCACCCGGGCTACCGGGTGCCGACACAGGGCGGCCCGCCCTGATCCGGAAGGCATGCCGTGAGTGAGCACGAAAGCGACCTCAAGACCCGCCTCGCCGAGGCGATGAAGGCGGCCATGCGGGCCCGGGAACGGGAACGCCTGGCCGTCATCCGCCAGCTGATGTCTGCCTTCAAGCAATACGAGGTGGACCATCGCGAGGCGCTCGACGATGCCGGGGCGCTGGCCGTGCTCGACAAGCAGCTCAAGCAGCGCCGCGAGTCCATCGAGCAGTACCGGGACGCCGGCCGGGACGACCTCGCCGAGCGCGAGGCCTTCGAAATCGGCATCATCGAGGAGTTCCTCCCCGAGCCGCTCTCGGACGAGGCGCTCGCCGCGCTGATCGACAACGCCATCGAGGCGACCGGCGCCACCTCCATGCGGGACATGGGCCGCCTCATGGCGCGCCTGCGGCCCGAGGTGGCCGGCCGGGCCGAGATGGCCCGCGTCAGCGCTGCCGTCAAGGACCGCCTCGCCGGCTGACACGCCCCGCCACCGCCCCTCCATTCGCAATCAGTCGAGTGTTGCCATGGCCAACGTTCTCCAGTTCATCGAAGTTCCCCGCCAGGACCCCGAGAAGAAGCCGGCCCGCGAGCGCGTGCAGGAATTCGGCGAAATCTACGGCAGCTTCGATCCCGGCACCGCCGCCCAGCAGGCCGATCGCTGCCTGGCCTGCGGCAACCCCTACTGCGAATGGAAGTGCCCGGTCCACAACTACATCCCCAACTGGCTCAAGCTGATTGCCGAGGGCAACCTGCTCGAGGCGGCGGAGATGGCGCACAAGACCAACACCCTGCCCGAGGTCTGCGGCCGGGTGTGCCCGCAGGATCGACTCTGCGAGGGCGCCTGCACCCTCAACGACGGTTTCGGCGCCGTGACCATCGGCAACGTCGAGAAATACATCGCCGACGAGGCCTTCAAGCAGGGCTGGCGCCCGGACATGAGCGGCGTCGAGCCCACCGGCAAGAAGGTGGCCGTGATCGGCGCCGGCCCCGCGGGCCTCGGCTGTGCCGACATCCTGGTGCGCAACGGCGTGCAGCCGGTGGTCTTCGACCGCTACCCCGAGATCGGCGGCCTGCTGACCTTCGGCATCCCGCCGTTCAAGCTGGAGAAGGAAGTCATCGAACGCCGCCGCGAAGTGATGGAGGGCATGGGCATCGAGTTCCGCCTGGGCGTCGACGTGGGCAAGGACGTGGCCTTCGAGACGCTGGTGGAGGAATACGACGCCGTCTTCCTGGGCATGGGCACCTACAACTACATGAAGGGCGGCTTTCCCGGCGAGGACCTCGACGGGGTGTACGACGCCCTCCCCTTCCTGGTGTCCAACATCAACCGCCTGATGGGCCTGGAGAAGGACCCGGCCGACTTCGTCGACATGGACGGCCAGCGCGTGGTGGTCCTCGGCGGCGGCGACACCGCCATGGACTGCAACCGCACCTCCATCCGCCAGGGCGCGGCCCGCGTCACCTGCGCCTACCGCCGCGACGAGGCCAACATGCCCGGCTCGCGGCGCGAGGTGGCCAACGCCAAGGAAGAGGGCGTCGAGTTTCTCTTCAACCGCCAGCCAGTGGAGATCGTCGGCACCGACCGCGTCGAGGGCGTGAAAATGGTCAAGACCCGCCTGGGCGCACCGGATGAGCGCGGCCGCCGCCGCCCCGAGCCGATCCCCGGCTCCGAGGAGGTGCTGCCGGCCGACCGGGTGATCGTGGCCTTCGGCTTCCGCCCCGACCCCGCGCCCTGGTTCTCCGAACACGGCATCGACACCGACGACCGGGGCCGCGTGGTGGCCGGCAAGAACGGTGGGCCGGCCTACCAGACCTCCAACCCCAAGGTCTTCGCCGGGGGGGACATGGTCCGGGGCTCGGACCTGGTGGTCACCGCCATCTTCGAGGGCCGCAACGCGGCCGAGGGCATCCTCGACTACCTCGAGGTGTGACGCCCGACCCGCTCGACCGAACCGCCGTCTTCAGGCCGGGGCTCCCCGGCCTGTCGCGTGTATGAGCCGCCCGATTTCCGAGACAGGACGCCCGCATGCCTGAACTGAAGAACGACCGCTTCCTGCGCGCCCTGGAGCGCCAGCCCGTGGACCGCACGCCCATCTGGATCATGCGCCAGGCCGGCCGCTATCTGCCGGAATACCGCGCCGTGCGGGAAAAGGCCGGCGACTTCATGACCCTCTGCCAGACCCCCGAGCTGGCCTGCGAAGTCACCCTGCAACCGCTGGAACGGTTCGACCTGGACGCCGCGATCCTGTTCTCCGACATCCTCACCATCCCCCACGCCATGGGCCTGGGGCTGCACTTCGTGAAGGGCGAGGGGCCGCGTTTCTCGCACCCGGTGCGCGACCGCCGCGCCATCGACGCCCTGCCCCGGCCGGATGCCGAGACGGACCTGGGGTACGTGATGGACGCGGTGCGGGTGATCCGCCGCGAGCTGGACGGCCGGGTACCGCTGATCGGCTTCTCCGGCAGCCCCTGGACGCTGGCGACCTACATGGTGGAGGGCGGCAGCAGCCGCGACTTCCGGCGCATCAAGGGCCTGATGTACGAGGACCCCGAGACCCTGCACCGCCTGCTGGCCCGGGTCGCCGATTCGGTCACCGACTACCTCAACGCCCAGATTGCCGCCGGCGCCCAGGCGGTCCAGATCTTCGACACCTGGGGTGGCGTGCTCAGCCCGGCCACCTACCGCGAGTTCTCGCTGGCCTACATGCAGCGCATCGTCGAGGGACTGACCCGCGAAAGCGACGGCCGCCGGGTGCCGGTGATCCTGTTCACCAAGAACGGCGGCCAGTGGCTGGAGGCGATCGCCGATGCCGGCCCCGACGCCCTGGGCATCGACTGGACCACCGATCTCGACGACGCCCGCGGCCGGGTGGGCGAGCGGGTCGCTTTGCAGGGCAACCTCGACCCCAACGTCCTCTATGCCGGCCCCGAGCGCATCCGCGCGGAGGTGGAGCGGGTGCTGGCCGCTTTCGGCCACGGCGAGGGCCACGTCTTCAACCTCGGCCACGGCATCCATCCCCAGATCGACCCCGATCACGTGCGCGTGCTGGTCGACGCCGTCCACGAGCTCAGCGCCCCCTACCACGGCTGACCGACCGCCCTCAGCCCTCCCCGGCGATCAGCCGGGCCACCGCCCTGGACTTGGCCCGGGGCATGGGGGTGCCATCGGCGCGCACCGGCGGCACCCGCAGGGCCCGGGTGGGCAGCACCGTCACCGCCACGGGCACCTCGCCGGCCACGAAGCCGAAGACCGGGTAGTCGCACTCGCTGCCGTCGGCGAGGGTCAGGCGGGTGTCGCCCTCGTCGTAGGGAATGGCGTATTCCAGCAGCAGCTGGATGACCTCCTCCGGGGCATCGGCGAACAGGTGCAGGTGCAGCGTGGCGTGGGCATCGGCCGTGCCCGCCAGCACCGCGCCCACCAGCCGCGGGCTGAAGCCGGCGAAGAAATCCATGGCCTCGAGCGCGGCCTCGCGCAGGCGGCGCAGTGCCCGGGCCTGGTCGGGGGCGAACAGGCGCTGGTGCTCGTGCCAGGCCGCCTCCACCTCCTCGTTGCGAGGCCACTCGACCATGGCCTCGTCCAGCCCCAGCCGCCGCGCCGCCTTGCGCTTGGCGGCACCGAAGTCGTCCAGGCCCTGCTCGGCCATCAGCCGCGCCGCCACTGCCGCGAGGCGCTGGCGATCGCGTGAGGTCACATCGCTCATCGAGGCGCCACTCCTAGAACAGCGAACGGTAATCGCTACCGCCCCCGGCCGTGTCGGCTTCGTCCACGGGTCGGTCCCCGCTGCCCCCGGAATCGGCCGCCCGCGGCACATTGCCGGCACGGAAGTACTCGAAGATGGCGTCCTCGGCACCCGGACCGGCCAGCCTGCCGGTCTCGGGATCGATGCGCGCCGAGACGATCCCGGCAGGCCGGGCCATCGCGGCCTCCGGCATGCCCTCCAGGGCCACCCGCATGTAGTCGATCCAGATGGGCAGGGCCGCCCGGCTCCCGGTCTCGGCGCGCCCCAGGGGCGAGTAGTCGTCGAAGCCCACCCGCGCGCTGGTCACGATCCGCCCGTTGAAACCGGTGAACCAGGCATCCCGCTGGTCGTTGGTGGTCCCGGTCTTGCCCGCCAGGTCCTCGCGCCCGAGGGCGTGATAGGCACGCCGACCGGTACCCCGGCGAACGACGTCCTGCAGCATCACCCGCATGAGATAGACGTTCTCCGGGGAGATCACCCGCTCCGCCCGCGCCACCGCCGGTTCAGCGGCCATCGCAGGGACCACGGCCCCGTCGTCGCCCGTCTCCTCCGAACCCGCAGCCCCGGCCTCGCAATCCCGGCAGACCTCGGGGGGCTCGTTTTCGAAGATCACCTCGCCGTGACGGGACTCGATCCGGCGGATGTAGTGCGGCTCGATGCGAAAGCCCTCGTTGGCGAACACGGCATACGCCCGGGCCAGCTCGAGCTGCGTCAGGTCTCCGCTGCCGAGCGCCAGCGAGAGGTTGCGCGGCAGCCGATCCACCGGCAGGTCGAAGCGCCGGGCATGCTCCAGGGCCGCGTCCACGCCGATGGCCTTGAGCACGCGGATCGAGACCAGGTTGCGCGAGTGCACCAGCCCCTCGTGGAGCCGCGTCGGGCCGAAGAACCGGCCGCTGTAGTTCTCGGGACGCCACTTGGCCTCCAGGCCGGGATCGTCGAAGACCACCGGGGCATCGTTGACCAGCGTCGCCAGGGTAAAGCCGTTGGCCAGCGCCGCGGAGTAAATGAACGGTTTGAAACCCGAGCCGGGCTGCCGGCGGGCCTGGGTGACGCGGTTGAACTTGGACCGGTAGAAATCGAATCCGCCCGTGAGCGCCAGGATCTCGCCATTGCGCGGGTCGAGCGACACCAGCGAGCCCTCGACCTCGGGCAGCTGCGCCAGGGCCCAGCCCGCCTCGCCCCGGTCGTATACCCGTACCAGATCGCCCGGCCGCAGGATCTCGGCGATCGGGCTGCCGGCCTCGCCGCGCTCGCCGCCGGCATACCGCCCGGCCCACTCCAGCGCCGCCGCGTCCAGCTCGATGGACGTGCCGTCGGCGCGCAGCAAAGCGGCCGCGTCGCCTTCGATCCCGGTCACCAGTGCCGGTTCCAGCCGCCCGTAGGCCGGCTCTTCGCCCAGCCGGTCCAGGCGCGCTTCGCGGCCCTCGGCCGCGACGTGGCCATAGGGGCCGGGATAGCCATGACGCCGGCTGTAGTCCACCAGCCCCCGCCTGACCGCCGCGTTGGCAGCCCGCTGCAGATCGCCGCGGATGGTCGTGTACACCCGCATGCCGGAGACGTAGATGGACTCCCCGTAACGGTCGAACAGCCGCGAGCGGACCATCTCGGCGACGAAGGGGGCCTCCAGCGAGGGCCCGCCCCGCTCGTGCAGGGCCGCGGTGACCGGCTGCGCCAGCGCGGCCCGGTACTGCTCGGCATCGATGAAACCCAACTCGTGCATCCGGCCGAGCACGTAATCCCGCCGCTCGCGCGCGCCCTCCGGGTCGGCCACCGGGTTGAGGGCCGACGGCGCCTTGGGCAGGCCGGCAATCATCGCCGACTCGGCCACGCTGAGATCGGCGAGCGACTTGCCGTAATAGATCTCGGCGGCCGCACCCACGCCGTAGGCCCGGTTACCGAGAAAGATCTTGTTGAGGTAGAGCTCGAAGATCTTGCCCTTGTCCAACTCGCGTTCGACCTTCAGGGCCAGCAGGATCTCCTTGAGCTTGCGGACATAGGTCTTCTCCCGGGTGAGAAAGAAGTTGCGGGCCAGCTGCATGGTGATGGTGGAGCCGCCCTGGCGCTTCTCGCCGGTGACCGCGAGGCTCCAGGCCGCGCGCAAGAGCCCCTGGTAGTCCACCCCCGGGTGCTCGAAGAAACGGTCGTCCTCGGCCGCCAGAAAGGCGTTTTTCAGGTTCGCGGGAATCTCCTCGAAACGCACCGGCTTGCGGCGCTTCTCGCCGAACTCGGCAATCAGCTCGCCCTCGGCACTGAAAACCCGCAGCGGTACGGCGAAACGCACCTCCTGGAGACGCTCGGTGTCCGGCAGGTCGGGCACGAGATAGAAATAGATGCCCGCCCCGGCCGCCCCTGCTCCGAGGACCCCGAGCACCACCGAGGCGGCGAAAAAGCGGATAACGACCTTTTTCAAAATCATCAAACGAACTGTGGGTATGCAGCCGGAGTTGTCAGGGGCTATAGTGTAAACCGAAACGGGTTGCGTGAATGACGACAAGGCTTAAGCGCCGGCCCGGGTCCTTTGCTCCAGGGATGGGTACCCGACCCCGAAACAACAACGACGATACAGGGCTGGTGATTGCGCTTCACCTGATCGGTTGGGCAACACGCAAGCGATAAGGAACGTAACGTGTCTTTTCTCAAAAGCCGCCACACCCCCAAGTTCGGGATCGATATCAGCTCGTCCTCCGTCAAGCTCCTCGAGTTGAGCGAAGCCCGCAAGGGCTACCGCGTCGAGGCCTACGCCATCGTGCCGCTGAGCACCGGCGCCGTTCAGGAAAAGAACATCGCCGAGATCGAGGCCGTCGGTGACGCCGTCCAGGAGGCGATCAGCCGGGCCGGCACCAAGACCAAGGAGGCCGTGATCGCGGTCCCCGGATCGGCCGCCATCAGCAAGATCGTCAACCTCCCCGCCGGTCTCTCCGACGACGAGATGGAGGCCCAGATCCAGATGGAGGCCGACCAGTCGATCCCCTACCCCCTCGAGGAGGTCAACCTCGACTTCGAGGTCCTCGGCCCCACCCAGGGCAACCCCAACACCGTCGACGTCCTGCTCGCCGCTTCGCGCAGCGAGCACGTCGAGCGCCGAGTGGCCGCCGTGGAGCTGGCCAAGGTCAAGGCCCGCATCGTCGACATCGAGCCCTTCGCGGTGGAGAACGCCTTCCAGCTGCTCACCCCGTCGCTGCCCGACCAGGGACGGGAACAGACGATCGCCGTGGTCGATATCGGTGCGACCATGACCGACCTCTCGGTGTTCCGCGACGGCCGCATGATCTACACTCGCGAGCACGCCTTCGGCGGCAACCAGCTCACGGAAGAAATCATGCGCCGATACCAGCTGAACTACCAGGAGGCGGGCAAGGCCAAGAAGACCGGTGCCGGCCTGCCCGACACGTACAACGAGGAAGTACTCAACCCCTTCAAGGAGAACGTGACCCAGCAGGTCACGCGTTTCCTGCAGTTCTTCTACTCCTCGAGCGGCTTCGACCAGATCGACCACATCGTCGTCGGCGGCGGCACGGCCGCGATCCCCGGCCTCGACGACATGGTGGCCGAAAGCACCGGGACCAGCGCCAGCACGGCCAACCCCTTCGCCAACATGAAGACCGGCTCGCGGGTACCGCGACAGGCGCTGGCCAACGACGCCCCCTCTCTGCTGATCGCCTGTGGGCTGGCCCTGAGGAGCTTCGACTGACATGGCGCACATCAACCTACTCCCCTGGCGCGAGGAGCGCCGGCAGGAACGGGAACGCAACTTCCGGGTGATCATGCTGCTCACGGCGATCATCGCCGGCGCCGGCGTATTCTCGGCCCATGCCTACGTCAACGACCGGATCGACTACCAGCAGGACCGCAACGACCGCCTGCAAGAGGAAATCGCCCGGCTCGACCGGCAGATCGAGGAGATCAAGGAGCTCAAGGAAACCAAGGAGCGCCTCATCGCCCGCATGGACGTCATCCAGAACCTGCAGAAGAACCGTCCCAACATCGTCCACCTGTTCGACGAGATGGTGCGCACCGTCCCCGAGGGGATCCGCCTCGACAACATCAAGTTCGACGAACCCAAGCTCACCTTCACGGGCGAGGGCGAATCCGCCGCGAGGGTGGCCGACTACCTGCGCAACCTCGATGCCTCCGAGGTCATCGACAAGCCGGCGCTAGTGGGCGAAGGCATCAAGGCCCGCTCGGCCGAGCAGTTCACCAAGCTCTACGGCTTCACCATCAACGGACGTGCGACCCTGTTCGCCGAAGGTGATTCCGAGGGAGGGGAATGATGGCGCTCGAAGACATCAACAACATCGACTTCAACAACCTCGGCGGTGCCCCACTCGTCGTTCGGGCCATCATCCTGATCCTGATCCTGGCCGTCGGCGGGTTCGCCGGCTACTGGTTCGACATCCGCCACAAGATCGACGAACTCGAGCAGGTCCGGTCCAAGGAGCCCGAGCTCAAGAAGACCTTCGAGACCAAGCAGCAACGGGCGGCCAATCTCGACGCCTACCGCGACCAGCTGGCGAAGATGGAAGAGACCTTCGGCAGCCTGCTGCGCCAGCTGCCGAGCAAGAAGGAGGTCGAGAACCTGATCGTCGACGTGACCCAGACCGCACTCGCCAACGGCCTGGAAAACGAGCAGATCCAGCCCCTGCCCGAGACCGACAAGGACTTCTACGCGATCCTGCCCTATCGCCTGCGACTCCACGGTGACTACCACGAGCTCGGCCAGTTCGTCAGCGACACGGCGGCCCTGCCGCGGATCGTGACGCTGCACGACTTCCAGATCGGCGACTCGAACCGCGAAGACAGCGAGCTGGTCATGCAGATCACTGCCCAGACCTATCGTTACCTCGAGGAAGAGGAGCTGGGAGACCAATGAAACATCAACCGGCCATCCTGACGTCTTGCCTGGCCCGACTCCTCGTGGCGGGCGCGGTCATCGGCAGCCTGACCGCCTGCAGTCGAGACATGAGCGACCTCGAGAACTACATCTCCGAGGTCAAGCAACGCGAGGCGGGGCCCATCGAGCCACTGCCCAAGCTCGAGCCCTACAAGGGCTTCGAGTACGCGGCCGCTGACCTCGACGACCCGTTCGAGACCCTCGTGGAAACCGCCGACGAGACCCAGCCCAGTTCCGGCATTCGCCCGGACTTCGATCGGCGCAAGGAACCGTTGGAACAGTTCCCGCTGGATTCACTGCGGATGCGCGGCATCCTGCAACAGGGCGAGCGCAAATTCGCGTTGATCGTCACGCCCGAGGGCATCATCCACCGCGCCAAGGTGGGTGACCACATGGGCAAGAACTACGGTCGCATCCTCCAGATCACCGAGACGCGCATCAAGCTGCGCGAAATCGTACCCGACGGTCTCGGTGGGTGGATGGAACGCGAAGCCTCCGTCGCTCTGAGCGAATAGTCTTAGGGGAGATCAGACAAAATGCTCAACTTGCAAGGCTCAGCCGGCTCCGGGAAAGGACGCACTCCAGGCATACGGGGGCTGAAGAGAACGCTACTGTACACGGCCCTGTTCGGCATGCCCCTGGCTGCCCCTGCCGGCACGCTGACAGGCCTGGAATTCGCCCCGGCGGAAAACGAGCGGGTATCGATACGCTTCGAGCTCGACGAGAAAGCCGACCTGCCGAGGCATTTCAGCATCGAGAAACCGGCGCGCATCGCCCTCGACCTGGCCGGCACCGACCTGGGGCTCGATGGCCGCCACCACGATGTCGACATCGGTGCCGTGGACAGCATCGACGTGGTCGAGGCAGCGGGCCGGACCCGCGCCGTGGTCAACCTGGTCCGCTCGGCCGCCTACGAAGTCACCACCGAGGGCAATACCGTCATCCTGACCGTCAACCGGGCCGGCACCCGGGGCAGCGCCGGCAGCCAGACCCGGATCGAGGCGGCCATGCAATCCGCCGAGCCGGCCGCTGCCGGCGCGACCGGCAAGGGCGTCACCAACATCGACTTTCGCCGTGGGCGTGACGAGACCGGCCGGGTGCTGATTAGCCTCAGCGACCCCGGCACTCCGATGAACATCCGCCGCCAGGGCCGCGAGCTGATCATCGACCTGCCCGAGAGCCACCTGCCGGAGTCGCTGCGTCGCCGCCTCGACGTGGCCGACTTCGCCACGCCGGTCCAGATGATCGACGCCATGCCCCACCAGGGGGGAACCCGGATCGTCATCGAACCGCAGGGCGAGTACCAGCACCTCGCCTACCAGGCGGGCAACGAGCTCACCGTGGAGGTCCAGCCGGTCACCGAGCAGGAGCAGCAGCTCGCCGCCGAGAAGGAAAAGACCTACACCGGCGAACGACTGACGCTCAAGTTCCAGGACATCGGCATCCGGCCCTTGCTGCAACTCCTGGCCGACTTCACCGATCTCAACATCGTGATCAGCGACTCGGTCCAGGGCAACATGAGCCTGCGCCTGCAGAACGTCCCCTGGGACCAGGCACTGGACATCATCCTGCAGACCAACGGCCTGTCCATGCGCCAGAAGGGCAACGTGATCCTGGTGGCCCCCACCGAGGAATTCGCCGCCCAGGACCGCCGCCGCGCCGAGGCCAACAAGCAGGAGAAGGCGCTCGCGCCGCTGGTCACCGAGTTCGTCCAGGTCAACTACGCCAAGGCGGACGATCTCGCCGGACTGCTCAAGAGCAGCGGCAACAACTTCCTCTCCGACCGGGGCAAGGTGACCGTCGACTCGCGCACCAACACCCTGCTGGTGCAGGACACCGCGCAACAGCTCGAGCAGATCCGCGAGCTGGTCGATCGCCTCGACGTGCCGGTCAAGCAGGTCCTGATCGAGTCCCGGATCGTGGTCGCCACCGACTCCTTCACCCGCGAGCTGGGCACCCGCTTCGGGGTCACCGCCGTCGGGGACAACGGGGACAGTGGAATCATCGCCGGCAGCGGTTCGGCTAGTGGCACCAACACGATGGCCAACAATGCCCTAAACAATATCACCAGCACCGGCTCTCCATATCCAGTTGGCGTACCGAGCCTGGGAGACCGTCTTGCCGTCGACCTACCCACGGCCAACCCGGCAGGCTCTTTCGCCCTTGCAATTCTCGGGGAGGATGCCCTGGTCGACCTGGAGATCTCCGCGATGCAGGCCGAGGGGCA
>JAAZVP010000095.1 GCA_018623495.1 Halothiobacillus sp.
ACGCCGGCCTGGGCGGCGAGGTGCACTACGCGGTCGAACCGCCGCTCCGCGAACAGCGCCTCGACGCCCCCGCGGTCGGCCAGCTCCATCTTCACGAACGTGAACCGGCCGCTGCCCTCGGCGGCGGCGACCTTCTCGATCTCGGCGAGGCGATCCCGCTTGAGCCCGGGGTCGTAATAGTCGTTGAGGTTGTCGAGGCCGACGACATCGTCCCCGCGTCGCAGGAGATGACAGGCAACGTGGAAGCCGATGAAACCGCCGGCGCCGGTGACCAGGATGTGCATGTTCTACCCGCTCGATGAAACAGGACGAAACGGGGAACACGGGCAGGGCGAGAGGGGTTCTGCCATGCGATTGTCCGTGCCCTCCGTGCCTTGTGTATTCCCTTTCAGGGTCCGTGCGGTTCCACCCCGTCGGGCAGGCGCCGCGGTGCGTGGATGCGCACGCGCTTTTCCCGGCCGGTCTCGCCCTTTTCCAGCGTGACCTGCGACCGGGCCACCCGGCAGGTGTCGGCCAGGAACTTGCACAGGTGCTTGTTGGCCTTGCCATCCACGGGCGGGGCGGTGAGGCGCACCTTCATCCGCTCGCCCATGGGGCCGGCGAAGGCGTCGTGGCTGGCGCGCGGCTGCACGCGCAGGTCGAGCACCAGGTCGTCGCCGTCCCAGCGGAACCAGTCGGCCATCACATGACCAGGTGCATCAGCGGCGGCAGGATCAGCATCTTGATCACCTGCAGGCCGATGAGCACCGCGATGGGCGAGAGGTCGATGCCGCCGATGGGCGGGAGGATGCGCTGGACCGGGCGCATGATCGGGTCGGTGATCTGCTCGATGAGCGCGGCGGCCGGGTTGTAGCCGCCGGGGCTGATCCAGCTCAGGATCGCGCGGATGATGACCGCGAAGAAGAACAGGTCGATCACCAGCGAGGCCAGATCCGCCGCGGTCCAGGCGAACAGCCCGAGGATGCCCACCTGGCCGCCCTTCATGCCCACCAGCGCGGCGATCAGGGCCATCTTGATCGCCACCATGGCCACGATCGAGGCGACATCCTGGCGGGCCACCGGCGGCACGATGCGGCGCAGCGGCTCGAGCACGGGATTGGTCACCTTGACGATGAACTGGCTCACGGGATTGAAGAAGTCCGCCCGCACGGCCTGCAGCACGAAGCGCAGCAGGATGGCGAACAGGTAGAGGTCGACCAGCGTGGTGACCAGGAATTCGAACGGGTTGCTCAGATAGCCCGAGCCCATGGCTGCGTCCTCCGCGGGGATCTACTGCTTGCCGAGCAGGTCGGCGAGCTCGGCGGAACGGTGGCGGGCGGCCTCCACGGCCCGGCCGAAGGCCTCGCGCAGGCCGGCGTCCTCGAGCGCGGCCAGTCCCCGCTCGGTGGTGCCGCCCGGCGAGGTGACCCGCGCGCGCAGCTCGGCCGGCTCCTCGTCCACCTCCAGGGCCATCTTGGCCGCGCCGAAGGCGGTCTCCAGTACCAGCAGCCGGGCCGCGGCGGCATCCAGCCCCTGCTCCATGGCCGCCTCCTCGAGCGCCTCCATCACCAGGAAGAAATAGGCCGGGCCGCTGCCGGAGACGGCGGTGAGCGCGTCCATCTGCGATTCCTGCTCCAGCCAGAGGGTCGCCCCCACCGCGCGCAGGATGGACTCGGCAGTGCTGCGCTGCTCCTCGGAGACACCCTCGGCCGCCAGCAGGCCGGTGACACCCGAGCCCACCAGCGAGGGGGTGTTGGGCATGGCGCGCACCGTGGCCCCGTGGCCGTCCAGCCAGGAAGCCAGGTCGCTCAGGCGCACGCCGGCGGCGATGGAGACCACCAGCTTGTCCGCGGTGATCTCGGGGGCCAGCTGCTCGGCCACGCCCTTGAGCACCTGGGGCTTGACAGCCAGCACCACCACGTCGGCGCGGCGGACGGCCTCGTGGTTGTCCACCAGTGTCTGCACGTCGAAGCGCTCGGCGAGTGACTCCAGCTGGCGCTCGTCGATATCGGAGACCACGATCCGCCCGGCCGGGAAGTCGCTCGCGATCAGCCCGCCGATGAGACTGCGGGCCATGTTGCCGCCACCGATGAAGGCGATGGTCTGTTCCTGCATGCCGTTGCTGCCGCTTGGTTTTTGGACTGGGAAAAGACTAACACACCCCGCCCCGAGACAAGGCCCGCGGGAGCGGCGTCCCCGCCGCGAACCTTCCAGGGCGTCGACGGCAAGCTCACCGGTTCGCGACCGGGAGGTCGCTCCCACCCGGGTGGAGGCCCGCTCCGAATCTCCCTTTCCGTGGGAGCGGCGTCCCCGCCGCGAAGCTTCCAGGGCGTCGCTGGTGGCCCCACCCGTTCGCGACCGGGAGGTCACTCCCAACGGGGCGCAGTCCCGCTCCGAATCCGGGTGCGAGGGGGGGGCAATGGCCGGGGATCACGGCTTCCCCGAAGGAGCCGCCCGTCAGGTCAGCAACCCCGCCAGGCGCTGGAAGACCTTGACGGTGTAGGTGTCGGTCATGCCGCCGATGTAGTCGAGGATCAGGCGCACGCCCTCGTAGTAGCCGTGCTCGGGGGTGGGGGCGTGGCTGCCCATCATCTCCAGCAGCTTGCGGTTGCGGAAGGACAGGCGCCGGCCTTCCTTGAGCTGGTAGAAGGCGTCGTGCAGGTGGCCGAGGATGGTGGTGAGGATGGCGTCGGCACCCACCTCGACGTCGGTCTTGTCCGGGCTCTTGAAGATCCGTTCGCGCGCGGTCTGCTTGGCCGCGTCGATGCCGGCGCGAAAGCGCGGATCGCAGCGGTCGATCAGCGCCCCCTCGAAGCGCCCGGCTAGCAGCTCGCCGCGGTGCTCGATGAAGGCGTCCACCACCGCGGCCACCAGCCGGCTCATGACCCGGGCCCGCAGCATGGAGAGCTTGAAGGTCTTGCTGTTCTCGATCTCCTCGCCGTAGTCCGGCGCCTCGCCGAGGAAGGCGCAGAGCAGCGCCTCGGCCTCCTCGAAGCGCAGGATGCCCATCTCCACGCCGTCCTCGATGTCGATGATGGCGTAGCAGATGTCGTCGGCGGCCTCCATGAGATAGACCAGCGGGTGGCGCACCCACTCCTCGGGGCCGACCCGCTCCAGGCCCAGGGCGTCGGCGACCCGTTCGAGCATCGGCAGCTCGCTCTGGTAGACGCCGAACTTGCCGCCGCGCGCGTCGGCCAGCCGCGCCGTCCAGGGGTATTTCAGGAAGGCGCCGAGGGTGGGACAGGTCAGGCGCATGCCGCCGCGGAAGGGGCGGTATTCCAGCTGGGTGAGGATGCGAAAGCCCTGGGCGTTGCCCTCGTAGGTCACCAGGTCCTGCTGCTCGGCCGGCCCCAGGCCGTCGCCGGCCCGCTCGATGTACTCGCGCCCGGCCCCGTAGCGGTACCAGTCGCGGATGATGAACTCGCCCGCGTGGCCGAAGGGCGGGTTGCCGATGTCGTGGGCCAGGCAGGCCGATTGCACGATCACGCCGATGTCGGCGGGGGTGATCCCCTCGGGCAGCTCGTCCTCGATGGCCTCGCCCACCGACATCCCCAGGCTGCGGCCGATGCAGCCCACTTCCAGGCTGTGCGCCAGGCGGGTGTGGACGTTGTCGTTGACCGAGGGCGGATGGACCTGGGTCTTGCGGTCGAGCCGCCGGAACGAGGACGAGAAGACCACCCGGTCGTGGTCCTTGTGGAAGGGGGTACGCACCCGCGAGAGGGGTTCGCGCCGATCGTCGCCCAGCCGCTCGGGCCGCAGGAGCCTTTCCCAGTCCATCGTCTCGGTGTCGGATTCAGTGGCAACCCGGTCACGATCTGCTAATCCACCAGTAACGTCAACGTTTTCGCAGCCGGGCGGCGGGGGACGGGGAGACGACCCCGGATTTAGCCAAATCGTCACATGGCTGCGGTAGTACTGGGGTCGATCAGCCGACTGAAACCGGGTGCATGGATATCCAACGGGTCGCGCAATTCATTGGCCAGACCGCGCAGGACAGCCGCATCTACCTCGGCTGCGACTCGGAGCGCTATTTCCGTCGCGGCGCCTGGTTCGCCGCCTACACGCGGGTGGTGGTGATCCACCACGGGGGCGCCCACGGCTGCAAGATCTTCGGCCACACCGAGCACAAGCGCGACTTCGACCCGCGCCCCTCGCGGCCGGTCACGCGCATGATGGAGGAGGTCTACGCGGTCTCCGCCCTCTACCTGGAGCTCGCCGAGGCCATCGCCGAACGCCCGGTGGAGGTCCACCTCGACATCAACCCCGACGAGCGGCACGGCTCCTCCTGCGCCGTGCGCGAGGCCATCGGCTACGTCCGCGGCGTCTGCCAGCTCACCCCCAAGCTCAAGCCCGAGGCCTTCGCCGCCTCCTGCGCCGCCGACCAGTTCACGCGCAAGTGCGCCTGACG
>JAAZVP010000050.1 GCA_018623495.1 Halothiobacillus sp.
GGGCTCGGGCTCGGGCTCGGGCTCGGGCTCGGGCTCGGGCTCGGGCTCGGGCTCGGGCTCGGGCTCGGGCTCGGCGGGATGCTCGCCCAGGTCGGGGAGCTCCAGGGCAGGCTCTTGCTCGCCCTGCTCGGCCTCGGCCGTCTCCGGCGCCGGAGCAGCGGGCGCTTCCGGCTCCTCGAGCGGCTCGAGCCCCTCGATCTCGAGTTCCGGGAAGGCGGGCTCTCCCGCGGCTTCGCCGGCCTCGGTTTCGGCCTCGGTTTCGGCTTCGACTTCGGCCTCGGTTTCGGCTTCGACTTCGGCCTCGGTTTCGGCTTCGGCTTCGGTTTCGGTTTCGGTTTCGGTTTCGGCTTCGGCTTCGGCTTCGGCTTCGGCTTCGGCTTCGGCTTCGGCTTCGGCTTCGGCTTCGGCTTCGGCTTCGGCTTCGGCACGCGATTCGAGCGCCACCTCCGGCTCGGCGGCAACCACGCCCAGGCGTTCCAGGGCGTCCAGGCCTCGGCGAAGCAATCCCGGTGCCTCGTGGTGGTAGTCGCGCAGGTTCTCGAGGTAGTACTCGGTGCTCGCCAACAGGTCGGCAAGCGCGGCGAGGTCCAGCTCGGGCCGCATTCCTGCCCAGTCGTCCTCCAGGCCCTTGACCTGTCGGCCCACCTCCTCCACCAGGGGTACCGGGGCGTGCAGCCCCAGCATTTCCAGGGCACCACGCAGCTGGCGCACCTGGGCCTCGACTTCGCCCAGGCGGACCCGGCTGCCGTCGCGCTCGAGCACATCCTGGAGGGTGTCACGGACGTGTGAGAGCTGCTCGAGCAGGGCGCCGACCACGGTAATGGCGGCATCGCGCAACTCTCGACTGCTGGCGAAGGGCGCGAACCCGTCGTCGGCATGGCCCCGCCAAGCCAGCCCGCTCAGGGCCTCCTCGACCGCCAGCAGGGTCTCCGCCAGGCCGAGAATGGCGTCCTCCGAGGGCGCCTGCTCCTCCGCGAGGTGCTCCATGGTGTCGGCGGCATCGCGCAGGCGTACGGCCGCCTGGCCCAGGCCGACCATCTGCAGGGTCTGCCCCAGCTCGCGGGCGGCCGGCGCGGACTGACCCATGTCGCCGACGTGCTCCGCGGGATTGCGGGCATAGATGTCGACCACGTCCTTGAGATGGGTCAGCTCGCTGCCGGCGGTTTCGGCCACGGCCGCGAGCATGGTCTCGTCGGGCGCGCCAAGGGCGGAGCGATCCGGTTCGCCCCCCTCTCTCGTGGGCAGGCCGAAGGCCCGGCGGACGTGACCGACTTCCTCGGTGGTCTGCGTGGATCCGGCCACTTGCACCAGCAGCGCGCGGAGCGTGGTGTCGATCGTCTCCGCGGGCCGGCGCCCCTTCACCAGGGCCTGGAGGTGCTGGTTGACCCGGCCGATCAGCGACTTGCTCGAGCGGTCGGCGGGCAGGCCGCCGGCGCCCACGGCCTCGAGCAGGGCCTCGGCCGCATGCCAGAGGCGGTAGTGGGTGTCGTCGGCGGTGACGCTCCGCAGCTCGTGGAGGATGTCCCGGAGCTCCTCGAGCCCCTCCCGGCTGCCGTCACCACCCCGGAACCACCGCAACAGCGCCTGCTCGAATCGAGGACCGTTCGCCCGGGCATGGTCGTCCAGGGCGTCGTCGGCCTGTTCGACGGGGCTGCAGTCGACATCCGTCGGCAGCTCCGGCAGGGCGAGATCGGCGCGCTCCACGGACGGGGCCCCGCGGAGCGCTCGCAGGCCATTCAGTGTCGGCAGGAGGATTTCGGGCGCGTCGGCGTGACCGGCTCGCAGGTAGTCGAGATAGGCCGGCAGCTCCAGCACCGCACGCATGAGGGTCTCCATGCGCGCCGACGTGAGGTCGGACTCGTCGGCCTCGGCCATGGCCTCCAGCGCCAGGCGAAGCTCCTGCGCCAGCCTGCGGCCGCCCTGCACCATGGCCACGTCCATCACCCGCGCGAGGGTGGCGAGCTCGCCGGCGGCCCGCTCGAGCCGTGCGGAGTCACCTTCGGCTGCCTGCTCGATCAGCCCGCGAAGGCGTTCGACCGATTCGTCGATTCCTTCGCGAAGCCATTCGAGGGCGATGAGATCCAGTTTCTCGGGCATGCTCATGTGACTCCACGGGGCAGCGGTCGCGCACCGGCCACCCCTGGTTTACGCATGGTCTCGGCCGATCCCGGCCGCAATCCGGCTCCCCCGCGGGGATCCACGGCGGATCCGTTGCCGGTTACTGCTCGGCATCCGACTGCGGGGTCTCGGGGAGCTTGAAGCCGGCCACCGAGCCACGCAGGTCGCGGACCAGTTCGTCGAGCTGGCCGATACGCTCGGCCGCCTCGGTCGTCTCCTCGGCCGTGCGGCTGGTGGTCTCGCGAATGTGGTTCATGTTGTCGCGGACCATCACCGCGGATTCACGCTGCTCGCTCGCCTGGCCGGAGATGGCCTGGATGCGGTTGGCGAGCGTGCCCGAGACTTCCTCGATCTGCTCCAGGGTCCGGCCCGCGTTCTCGGCCAGCTTGGCACCCTCGACCACGTCGGAGGTGCTCTTCTCCATGGAGATCTGCGCCTCGTTGGTGTCGGTCTGGATGGTCTTCACCAGGCCTTCGATCTGCTTGGTCGCATTGCCTACGCGTTCCGCAAGGCGCTGGACCTCGTCGGCCACCACCGCGAAGCCGCGACCCGCCTCGCCGGCCATGGAGGCCTGGATCGCGGCGTTGAGGGCGAGGATGTTGGTCTGGTCGGCGATGTCGGTGATCAGGCCGACGATGTCGCCGATTTCCTGGGAACTCTCCCCGAGGCGCTTGATCCGCTTGGAGGTCTCCTGGATCTGCTCGCGGATGGTGTGCATGCCGTCGATGGTCTGGCGCACGTTCTCGCCACCCTGGTGGGCGACCTCCACCGAAGACTGGGCCACGCTGGCCGCCTCGCCGGCCTCGCTGGAGATGCCTTCGATGGCCTCGGACATCTCGCTGACAGCGCCGGAGGTATCGTTGATCTCCTCGAGCTGTTTCTGGCTCAGCTCGGCGAGTTCCAGCGAACTGGCGCGGGAGTGCTCGGTGGTCTCGCCCACGCGCTCGGCCGTGCGGTTGATGGTGGCGACCAGCTCCCGCAGGGCGTCGATGGAGTAGTTCACCGAGTCGGCGATGGCGCCGGTGATGTCCTCGGTCACGGTGGCGTGGGTGGTCAGGTCGCCGTCGGCGAGGTTCATCATCTCGTCGAGCAGCGTGAGGATCGCCTGCTGGTTGCGCTCGTTCTGGGCCTCGGTGACCTGCAACCGGCGACGGGAGTCCTGTACCAGCTGGTAGCCCAGCAGCAACAGCACCACCAGCGCGGCGGCCCCCAGGCCGTACCCCGGCAGAGCCAGCCGGGCCACGCTCGCGGCCTCCTGCTGGAGCGCCTCTTCCAGCGCCGAGGTCCGGTCGAACAGCTCAGGGGCCTGCTCACTGACACTCACCGCGGCATCGGAGACGTTGAGGATCTCGGGCGAGGCCTCGAGCAGACCTTCGACGTTCTCGTAGACCGAGGAGAACAGCACGGCCGCCTCGCGCAGGGCCTTGCGCACCGTCTCGCCTTCGACCGCCTCCACGCCCAGCTGGCGGTCGCCGCGCAGCATGCCCTCGAGGACCCGGCCGAACAGGGCGGCATCACGGCCGAACTGGTCGGCCGCGGAGGCGGCGCCAGGATCCGCCGAGAGGATCCGGCCCAGGGTGCTCTGCATGCGCTGGGCCAGCGTGAGCTGGCGACTGGCGATGTAGATCTGGTCGGGGGTGGCGTCGGCGTCCACCAGGGCACGCACGATCCGCTCGTAGGTCGCGATCAGCTCGGGGAGGTGTTGGCGCACCGCACCGGCATACTCGTTGACCTTGGCGACCGAACTGCGACCGTCGAGGATGCGGTCGACCTCGGTGCGCAGCTCCTTCCAGCCCGTACTGACGGCCTTGTACTCGTCACGGACACTGTCGGGAACCGGCTTGATACCCGCCTTGGAGCTGCCCTCGTCGAGCTGGGCGAGGTTCTGATCGAAGCGGTTCTTGAAATCGGCGAGTCGGCTGAAGGCGCGATCATCCCCCTGGGCCGCCTGCAGCGAGGCTGCGGTGATCTGCTGCAACAGCACCCGCTGGTCGCCGGCCTTGCCGATCTGGGTCTGGAGCATGTCGCGCTGGCCCGCCACGTAGGTGAAGGTCACCACCATCGCGACGATGAACGCCAGAAGCAGGACGATGAGGGGGATTACCCAACGACTGCCGAACAGGCGCTTGGCGACGTTATCACTGCCTTTGCTCATCCTCGATCTCCTCTCAAACCGGCAGGCCCGGAAGTTTGTTCTTGAATTTGTCGATTGGGGTCAGCCGCGCACATCCATGAAGCGGTCCATTTCCGGCAGCCGCTCCAGGCTGATGATGGGCCAGTCGCTGCCTTCGGCGCTGATCTGCCCGGTAAGCAGCGGGGCGAGCGGCGAACGGTCGTCCGCCGGCGGTCGACGATCGCGCCGATCGAAATGCCGCAGACCCAGCGACCGCCCCACCAGCACGCCCATGCGGTGCTCGCCGTCGGCGAAGACCAGCAGGCGGTTGTTCTTGCTTTCACGCAGGGCGCGACCGAAGAGAAAGCCCTGCAGGTCGGAAACCGGGACCAGGTAGCCGCGGATGTTGGCCACCCCGACCAGCCAGGGCTGGACCCCGGGCACCCGGGTGAGCGCCGGCTGCGGCGAGACCTCGCGGACCTCGTCGAGGGGCACCAGCACCGGCCGATCGCCGATCTCCACGGCCAGGGCCAGCCATTCCTCGCCCGCCTCTTCCTGCTGCGGCAGACCGGCCGCGCGGCGACGACAGTCGGTCTCGATTTCCTGCAACAGACGGAAAGGTGTCTTTTCGACCATCCCGGCCTCCGACTCGGCGTCCTCGGGGAAGGCCCGGCAATCAGCCGAGCACGGACTTGATGCTCTCCATGAGCTGCTTTTCGTCGACCGGCTTGGTCAGGTAGGCCTTGGCCCCCTGGCGCATGCCCCAGATGCGGTCGGTCTCCTGGTCCTTGGTGGTGACCATGATCACCGGGATGGCCGAGGTGGCGGCGTCCCGGGAGAGCTGGCGGGTGGCCTGGAAGCCGTTGAGGCCGGGCATCACCACGTCCATGAGAATGACGTCGGGCTTGATGGCCTTGGCCTTGCCCAGGGCCTCCTCGCCGCTGGAGACTGTGGTCACCTGCTGGCCGTTGCGTTCCAGCAGGGTCTGGAGCATGTAGAGTTCGGTCGGGGAGTCGTCCACCACCAGGATGTGGGCCATGACGTGCTTTCTCCTTGCGTTTTCGAGTCGTCGTCCGCGTTCGCGTATCAGCCGGGCTCGGGAACGAACTCCTCGATGGCTCCGAGCAGTTCCTCGCGGGTGAACGGCTTGGTGAGGTAGTCCTCGGCACCGACGATCCGCCCCCGGGCCTTGTCGAAGATACTGTCCTTGCTCGACAGGAGAATGACAGGGACGTGGCGGTATTCGGCGTTGTGCTTGATCAGGGCGCAGGTCTGGTAGCCGTCGAGGCGGGGCATCAGGATATCCACGAAGATGATATCCGGCTTGAACTCGGCCACCCGGGCCAGGGACTCGTAGCCGTCCTTGGCCGTGGCCACCTCGCATCCTTCCTTGGAGAGCAGGCTTTCCGCCGTGCGCCGGATGGTCTTGCTGTCGTCGACGACCATCACCTTGAGGCCGTCCAGGCTGGGCGACTGACTCACCGTTGCGTGCTCCGTGGCTTGCGGGGCGGCGGACGAGGCGGCCCGCGGGAATGCCCCGGTAATTCCCATTGGTTTGTGCAGACTGTAGCCCAGATGCCCAGCACCGGCAAACCCCTCACCGCCACGCGGCGGGAGCGGACCTCCCGGGCCGGCGGGCCATGCGATACACTGGAACCCCAAATCCAACACGCACGGCACTCCATGTCGCCCACGCTGCAGACCGTACCCCATCTGACCACCGCCCAGAGCGGCCCGCTCCACGAGATCGAGTCCCACCTGCTCGAGCGCCGCCACGAGATCGAGTCATGGTTCCGCAAGGCGTGGCTGGCGACGCCGGCGCCGTTCTATGCCTCGGTGGACCTGCGCAATGCCGGGTTCAAGCTCGCCCCGGTGGACACCAACCTGTTCCCGGCGGGCTTCAACAACCTCAACCCCGACTTCCAGCCGCTGTGCATCCAGGCCATCCAGTCGGCGATGGAGCATGTCTGCCCGCAAGCGGAGCGGCTGGTGATCATCCCGGAAAAACACACCCGCAACCTCTTCTACCTGGAGAGCGTGGCCACGCTGCGCGACATCGCCGAGCAGGCCGGTTTCGAGGTCTCCATTGGGTCGATCAACCCGGAACACGAAGAACCCGCCGAGTTCGACCTGCCCTCGGGACGGCGGCTGCGCATGGCCCCCGTCGAACGCCGCGGCAGGCGGATCGAGGTGGACGGCCACTCGCCCTGCGCGATCCTGCTCAACAACGATCTCGCCGGTGGCCGGCCGGACGTCCTCGAGGGGCTCGAGCAGGAGGTGATCCCGCCGCTGGCGCTGGGCTGGTCGGACCGGCGCAAGTCGGCCCACTTCGCCGCCTACGAGGGCATCGTCGAGGAGTTCGCCCGCCTGGTGGACCTCGATCCCTGGCTCATCAGCCCCCTGTTCGCCCGCTGCGAGGCCGTGGACTTTCTCAAGCGCGAGGGCGAACAATGCCTCGCCGAGAGCGTCGACAACCTGCTCGCCCGCATCCGCCGCAAGTACGCGCAATACGGCATCGAGCGCGACCCGTTCGTGGTGATCAAGGCCGACGCCGGGACCTACGGCATGGGCATCATGACCGCCACCAGCCCCGATGACGTGCGCGGACTCAACCGCAAGCAGCGGACCCGCATGGCCCGGACAAAGGAGAGCCAGAACGTCGACCGGGTGATCCTCCAGGAGGGCGTCTACACCTTCGAGACCATCGGCGACGAGGCGCACGTCGCCGAGCCGGTGGTCTACATGATCGACCACTTCGTGGTGGGCGGCTTCTACCGCGTGCACACCCGCAAGGGCGACGACGAGAGCCTCAACGCCCCCGGTGCCCACTTCGAGCCGCTGGCCTTCGCCAACACCTGCACCACGCCGGACAACTCCCGCGATCCCGACGCCGAGCCCAACCGCTTCTATGCCTACGGGGTGATCGCCCGGCTGGCGCTGCTGGCCGCCGCCCGCGAGGCCGCCGAACTGGAGGGGGGCTCGCGATGAGCACGCCGGTCCTCGGGGTGGTGATGGACCCCATCGACTCCATCAAGCCCTACAAGGACACCACCCTGGCCCTGCTGCTGGCCGCCCGGCGCCACGGCTGGTCGCTTCGCTACCTCGAACAGGGCGACCTGTTCCTCGCCGACGGCCGGGCCATGGGCCGGATGCGGGCCCTGGAAGTCCGTGACGACGACCACGACTGGTTCACCCTGGGCGAGGAGACGACCGGCCCGCTGGACGGGCTGGACGTCATCCTGATGCGCAAGGACCCGCCCTTCGACATGGAGTACGTCTACTCCACCTACCTGCTCGAACTGGCCGAACAGGGCGGGTCGCTGGTGGTCAACCGCCCGGCGTCCCTGCGCGACATCAACGAGAAACTGTTCACCGCCTGGTTCCCCGACTGCTGCGCCCCCACCCTGGTCACCCGCGACCCGCAGCGCATCCGCCGGTTCGTCGCCGAGCAGGGCGACTGCATCGTCAAGCCGCTGGACGCCATGGGCGGCAGCGCCGTCTACCGCCTGCGCGAGGGCGGCGACAACCTCAACGTGATCCTCGAGCACATGACTGCCGACGCCCGCCGCAGCATCATGTGCCAGCGCTTTCTCCCGGCCGTTCGCCAGGGAGACAAGCGCATCCTGCTGGTCGACGGGGAGCCCGTGCCCTACGCCCTGGCGCGCATTCCGCCGGCCGACGACATCCGCGCCAACCTCGCCGCGGGCGGCCGCGGGCAGGGCGTGGCCCTGTCCGAGCGCGACCGGGCCATCGCCGGGCGCGTGGGACCGGAGCTGCGCCGGCGCGGCATCCTCTTCGCCGGCCTGGACGTGATCGGCGAACACCTCACCGAGATCAACGTCACCAGCCCCACCTGCGCCCGTGAACTGGATGCCGAGTACGGCCTCGACATCGGCGGCCAGCTGATGGAGGCCATCGCCCGACGGCGCCAGCCGGCACGCACCACCCCCTGAACCATGGCCACGGCAGACCCGGCAAACCGCCCGCCCAGCGACACCAACCGCGTGATGTTCACCCTCTTTCTCGCGGCGGCCCTGCACGGCATCCTCATCCTGGGCGTGGTGTTCAATCCCGAACCCGAGCCCAGCCGCACCGTGGACACCCTCGATGTCGCCCTGGTCAGCCGCGCCAGCGATACCCCGCCGGAAGAGGCCCGTTTCATCGCCCGGCAGAGCCAGGCCGGCGGCGGCCCGGACAACGCCGAGCGCCCCCCGCGACCGGGCGGCGAGGCACCGGGCGTGGAACGCACGGCCCAGACCGACAACCGCCGCCCGGCGGCACCGGCCGGCGGCGAACGCGGCGCGGCCACCGTGCTCACCACCGCCGAGGCCGAGCAGCGGGCGCCCTCGGCGGACGGGTCCGCCGGCAACGGCGCGGGCGACACCACCCGCCAACGCCCCTCGCCCCAAGAACTCGCCGAGCGCAGCTTCGAGATCGCCCGCCTCACCGCCGACATCCGCGTCTTCTCCCGCCCGCCCGAGACCCTCTATCTCACCGCCGCCACCCGCGAGGCCGCCGAGGCCGACTACCTGCGCCGCTGGGTGAACCGGGTCGAGCGCATCGGCAACCTCAACTACCCGGATGCCGCCCGTCGCCAGCGGCTCTCCGGCCGCCTGATCCTGGAGGCCGTGCTCGACCGCGAGGGCGGCGTCCGCGACGTCCGCGTCCTGCGCTCCTCCGGCCACGCGATCCTCGACGACGCCGCCCAGCGCATCGTCATGCTGGGCGCACCCTACCCGGCCTTTCCCGACCGACTGCGGCGCGAGGCCGAGGAACTGCACATCATCCGCACCTGGGATTTCCGCTCCGGGCGCACCACGGTGGGCGCCCTGCCCGAGGACTGAGCAGCCGGGGGTTTTCCGCCACGCCGGGTGCGGTAAACTGTCGGGCATGAGCATGACGCAATCGCTGACAGACCACCTCCTGATCGCCATGCCGCGGCTGGCCGACCCCAACTTCGCCCACAGCGTGACCTACGTGTGCGAGCACAGCGAACAGGGGGCCATGGGGATCGTCATCAACCGGCAGATGGACCTGAGTCTCGCCGAGATCCTCGATCACCTCGAGATCGAGCGCCACGACCCCCGGCTGGAAGACCGGCCGGTCCTCGCCGGCGGCCCGGTGGAGACCGAGCGCGGTTTCGTCATCCACACCCCGCCGGGTGACTGGGACAGCTCCCTCCGGGTCAGCGGGCAGGTGGCGGTGACCACCTCGCGCGACGTCCTCGAGGCCATCGGCGCCGATCGCGGTCCCCGCCACTACCGGGTGGCGCTGGGCTATGCCGGTTGGTCGGCCGGGCAGCTGGAGAAGGAACTGGGCGAGAACACCTGGCTGAGCACCCCGGCCACCTTCGAACTGCTCTTCGAGACCGGCACTGACCAGCTGTGGAACGCCGCCGCCGGGCAACTGGGCGTGGACATCAACCTGATGTCGGGCGACGCCGGGCATGCCTGAACGGCCCGGCCCGCATACCGTGCTCGGCTTCGACTTCGGCGAATGGCGCGTCGGCGTCGCCGTGGGCCAGAGCGTCACCGGCCAGGCCACCCCGCTCACCGTGCTCCACAACCGCGACCGCGGGCGGGTGGACTTCGACGCCATCGGCGCGCTCATCGAGGAATGGCGACCCGCCGCCCTGGTGCTGGGCATCCCCCGCCGGGACGACGGCAGCGACTACCCGGTCACCCGCCTGGCCGAGAAGTTCGGCCGCCGGCTGGAAGGACGCTTTCGCCTGCCCGTCCACCGGGTGGACGAGCGCTTCAGCTCCATGGAGGCTCGCCGCCGTCTCAGCGACCGCCGGGTCGTCGACCACGGGGCGGCGGCCATCATCACCGAGAACTGGCTCTCCGGGGGAGCGCCGGAACCGGAACGATCCGAACACTCGCGCGAGGGGACCGACCCATGACGCTGGAAGTGGAAGACCTGCTCGCCGGCATGCGCCGCGAACTGCAAGGGTGGCTGGAAGCGGAAGGGGTCCGCGATCCGTTGATGATCGGCATCCACACCGGCGGGGTGTGGGTCGCCGAGGCGCTCCACCGACGCCTGGGCCTGGAGTCCCCGCTGGGCGCGCTCGACATCACCTTCTACCGCGACGACTTCACCCACGTGGGCTTAAACCCCCAGGTACGCCCTTCCAGCCTGCCGTTCGACGTCGAAGGCCGGCCGATCGTGCTGGTCGACGACGTCCTCTACACCGGCCGCACCATCCGCGCCGCGCTCAACGAGATCTTCGACTACGGTCGCCCCGAGCGGGTGCTGCTGGCCGTGCTCGTGGAACGCTCGCGCGGGCGCGAGCTGCCCATCCGCGCCGACGTCGCCGGCACCCGCATGGACCTCGGCCCCCACGAGCGCGTCAAGCTCCGGGGCCCCGAGCCGCTGGAACTGCAGATCCAGCAGACCGTGGACTGATGCCGCGAGGAGCCCCGTTTCGCCCATGGCCGTGAAGTTCGTACGTCCCAAGCGGGTGCGCCTGGCCCGCGACAACTGGAACATCCAGCTCGACGAGCAGGGCCGCCTGCGCCACCTGGTGGACGTCCAGGGCCTGCCGCCGCAGCTGATCACCCAGATCCTGGACACCGCCGAGTCCTTCGTCAGCGTCACCGACCGTTCGATCAAGAAGGTCCCCCTGCTGCGCGGGCGCACGGTCTTCAACCTCTTCTTCGAACCCAGCACCCGCACCCGCACCACCTTCGAGCTGGCGGAGAAACGACTCTCGGCCGACGTGATGAACCTCAACGTCGCCACCTCCGCCACCACCAAGGGGGAATCGCTGCTCGACACCCTGCGCAACCTCGAGGCCATGCAGGCGGACCTGTTCGTGGTCCGCCACGCCGACAGCGGCGCGGCCCACTTCATCGCCAGCCAGGTGGCCCCGCACATCAGCGTGGTCAACGCCGGCGACGGGCGCTACGCCCACCCGACCCAGGCCCTGCTGGACCTGTTCACCATCCGCCACTTCAAGCAGGACTTCACCCGCCTGCGGGTGGCCATCGTCGGCGACGTGCTCCACTCGCGGGTGGCCCGCTCGCAGATCCACGCGCTCAACAGCGTCAACACCGGCGAAGTGCGGGTCGTGGCCCCGCCTACCCTGCTGCCCGCCGCGGTGGAGCGCATGGGCGTGCACGTCTACCCCGACCTGGAATCGGGCATCCGCGATGCCGACGTGATCATCATGCTGCGCCTGCAGAAGGAGCGGATGCGGGGCGCGCTGCTGCCCTCGGAGGGCGAGTACTTCCAGCGCTTCGGGCTCACCCCCGAACGCCTCGCGCTGGCCCGGCCGGACGCCATCGTCATGCACCCCGGGCCGGTCAACCGCGGCGTGGAGATCGCCTCGGCAGTGGCCGACGGCCCGCAGTCGGTGATCCTCGACCAGGTCTCGTTCGGCATCGCCGTGCGCATGGCCGTGCTTTCCATGTGCCTGAACCGGGGGGAATCGCAATGACCGGCCACATCCGCGACCGCCGCAGCACCGCCGAGCCCAGCCTGCGGATCATCGACGGCCGGGTGATCGACCCGGCCAACGGCGTGGATGCCGTGACCGACGTCTTCGTCCGCGACGGCCGCATCGCCGGGGTGGGCCAGCCCCCCGAGGACTTCCGCGCCGTACGCACCATCGACGCCTCCGGCCGGCTGGTGATCCCCGGCGTGGTCGACGCCTGGGCCCGCCTGCGCGAGCCCGGCGAGACCCACAAGGCCAACATCGCCAGCGAGACCCGCGCGGCCGTCACCGCCGGGGTCACCCGCCTGGCCTGCCCGCCGGACACCCGCCCGGTGATCGACTCCACCGCGGTGATCAAGCTGGTCCAGGAGCGGGCCGAGGCCGCGGCGCTGGCCCGTGTCCATCCCATCGGCGCCCTCACCCGGGAACTCGAGGGCAGCCAGCTCTCGCCGGTGGCCGCCCTGCGCGAGGCCGGCTGCATCGCCCTCGGCCAGGCCGGCCGACCGGTCACCGACACCCGCGTGCTGCGCTACGCCATGGAGTACGCCGCCAGCCAGGACATGCGTATCGTCCTCCAGCCCTCCGACCCCTGGCTGGCCGAGGGCTGCGCCCACGAGGGACCGGTGGCCTCGCGCCTGGGCCTGCCGGCGATCCCCGCCGCCGCCGAGACCACCGCACTGGCCCACACCCTGGCCCTGGTGGAGGCCACCGGCGTGCGGGTGCACTTCACCAACCTCTCCGCCGGCCGCTCGGTGGAAATGATCGAGCGCGCCCGCGACCGCGGCCTGCCGGTGAGCGCCTCGGTCTCGGCGCACCAGCTCTTTCTCACCGAGATGGACATCGACGCCTTCGACGCCGACTGCCACGTCCTGCCGCCGTTGCGCAGCGAGCGCGACCGCAACCTGCTGCGCCAGGGGGTGGCCGACGGCATCATCGAGGGCATCCAGTCCGACCACCAGCCCCACGAGGCCGACGCCAAGCTCGCCCCCTTTCCCGCCACGGAACCCGGCATCGCCGGCCTCGAGACCCTGCTGCCGCTCACCCTCAAGCTCGCCGACGAGGGCGTGCTCGACCTGGCGACGGCGGTGGCCGCGATCACCTGCGGGCCGGCACGCACCCTCGGACTGGAGGCAGGCACGCTGACGACCGGGGCCAGCGCCGACCTGTGCATCGTCGACCCCGACGCCTACTGGACCTTCGAGCGCGAGCACATGCACTCGCGCGGCCGCAACACCCCCTTCCATGGATGGAGCTTCGAGCATCGCGTCAGCCACACCTTCATCGACGGTCAGCTGGTCTTCGAACACGCCCCCGGCGACCCCTGAGCCCCGATGACCACCGCCGAGGTCATCAAGCATGCCCCCCTGGGGATCGGATGCCGCCAGCTCACCCTCGCCCTCGGCCCCGCCTGCGGGTCGCTCCGGCCCGGCCACTGGCTGCCGGTGGGGGACGTCTGCCTGCCGGTCCGGGACGCCTCGGCGGCCACCGGCTGGGTGGAACTCGTCCACCCCGACCTGGCCGGCCTTGTCGACGTCACGCCCGGCCAGGCCCTGCGGGTGGGCCGGCCCCGGGGCCGAGCGCTGGCCGCGGCCGACGACCGCCCCGTGCTGCTGGCAGGGTCGGACTGGCGGGGCAGCCCGCTGCTCCACTGGCTCGACCGCCAGGCCATGCCGTTGCCCCGGGGCTCGCTGGCCCTCTGGGAGATCGACCGGACCGCCCCCTTCCGACCCGCCCCCTCGCGGATCCTGCTGCCCGGACTGCCCGCGGGGGGCCTTGCCGCCGTTCCCGACTGCGAGGGGCACGGGCTGCCCTCGCGGGTGACCAGTCACCGCCAGGCGCGACCGGGCTGCAGCACCGAGCGGCTGGAATCCCTCGCCGTCGAGTGGCTCGCCCACCATCCCGGCCGCCCCTTTCGCCTGCTGATCGCGGGCGACGCGGCCTTCGCCGCCCGGCTGCAGGCCGCCACCGACGCCCCCAACGTGACCGTGGAGCGCGCAGCGGCGGTGTAGGCGTTTTCCTACAAAAGGGGTCGGCATCCGCCTACATCCCCTATCGAACACCCGGGTATTCCCCGCCGGCACTCTTTGCGATCCTGAACACGTGTTCAGGGACGAGGACAGGGACGCATTCGGGGGCAGGACGCCCCCTCCAGGAAGGATCTCAGGGACCAGTCAATCACCGCAGACCCGGTCATGGACGGCCATCACCCCCGCAGGGATGCGGGGGTTTTTTTGGTTCTGCGCATTTTGCCGTGAAACAGGAGTCCTATAAGCGACGTGACAGGGATTTCGCGCACCGTTTGGGCCGAGCCTTTTTTCGACACTTGCTGCCAGGTGCGCGAGGCACTTTCTATTGCTTGCCCAATAGAAAGTACCCAAAGACAAGGGCACCCCGGGGGTGCAGCGATCAAGCACCCGAGAAGACCGAACCAACGACAAATGGCCCGGGGCATCTGGCGCCCTTGGCACCTTGGCGAGAGGCATTACCCTCGGCGGTGTCCTGGTGAGGGATGTCACGCTAAAGCGCGATGAACCTTTTTTGCTCGCTTGCACGCCCCCGGCAGGCGCCGGCAAGGAGGCCTGGCTCCCCGGGGGACCGGTCGACGGCACTGGACCGGGATGGCCGCGACCACGAGGCGGAGGGCTTTGCTACCATGCGGGCTTCCCCCTTGCGAGGCTCGTCCATGCCCGGTCCCGCCGGCCTTTTCCTGCTGCTCGCCATCGCCAGCGCCGCGGCCCTGTGGTGGCACCACCAGCGCGCCCAGGAAAAGGCCCGCGCGGTGATCCGCCGGGCCTGCCGCGAGACGGGGGTGCAGCTGCTCGACGACAGCGTCGGGCTGGTGGGCCTGCGGCCGCGCTGGAACCGCGGACGCCCCCTGATGGTGTGGCACTTCGGCTTCGAGTTCAGCCGCACCGGCGGGGACCGCAGCCGCGGGCGCATCACCCTCCGCGGCCCCACGGTGGACGAGATCCTCTTCGACCTCGATCCCGGCTGAACCGGGATCAGTCGTCGTCGCCGAGCTCGGGGTCCCAGCCGTGCTCGCGGGCGTACTCGGTGGCCTCGCGGTAGATGCGCTGATGGCGCTCCCGCAGGTCGTCCGGCAGGTTGCTCACCAGCATGCCGTACTCGTCCCAGCAGGCCTGCACGCGGTCCCAGAGATTCTGTACCTGGCCCCGGGTCCAGCCCTCGCCGTCCTCGGATTCCGGGATCAGGCCGAAGACCCAGCCGTCCCGGATGATGTTGGCGATGGCGGTCATGCCACCGTTGCTGTCTTTCCAGACGCCGACGTAGCGCTTGTCTCCCGAACTCACTCTCGCTGCTCCTCTCGGGTGCCCCGCACGCATCGGCAACGGGCCGCCCCGATGACCGGGGTCGCCCGGCGGGCCGACCGTGGCGCGGGGCGCCATTCATGGTTCATATGCCTAGGGAACCTCTGCACGAATCGATGGCGCCTCTGGCTTGCGGGTTTGTTCGCAATCGAGGCGCCGGTTTGAGGCGGGCTGATTGCCCGTCGAGGACCGGGCACAACCCGGCAGGAAAGCCGGGTTGCACGCCCTTAGGCGCCCGCAGGGTGCCGCACACGGATGTGCGGCATGAACAAGAGTGCGGGCAAACCCGCAAGCCCC
>JAAZVP010000051.1 GCA_018623495.1 Halothiobacillus sp.
GGCCTGTTTATGGATGGTGGTGCCGCTCAACTGACTTCTCCTCGGCGTTCGGCTCGCAGGGTCTCACCCAGCTCCTGCAATGCGAAGCGGGCCCGGAACAGAGCGTAGCTCCTTGGAGGTACATGATCACTCAGGTCGCAACATGTAGTGACCCGGCTTGATGGTGCCGACGTAGACGAAGACCGCGGGGATATTGAGCCGGGCGATGGCGAGCATGGCCCCGGGCATGTTCTTGTCGCAGCCGCCGGTGGCCAGCAGCCCGTCCAGGGACTGGCCGTTGCAGACCGTCTCGATGGAATCGGCAATGACCTCCCGGGAGACCAGCGAGTAGCGCATCCCGGGCGTGCCCATGGAGATGCCGTCGGAAATGGTGATGGTCCCGAAGCGCTGGGGCATGGCCCCGGCCTCGCGCAGGGCCGCCTCGGCCCGGTCGGCGAGTCGGCCGATGCCCATGTTGCAGGGGGTGATGGTGCTCTGGGCATCGGCCAGGCCCACGATGGGCTTGCCGAAATCCTCGTCGGAAAAGCCGGTGGGCCGCAGCATGGCCCGGTTGGGGGTGCGCCGTACACCCTCGGTGACGATCCGGCTGCGCCCGTTGTCCGCCATGGGGCAATCTCCCTGAAGGGTTCACTCGATCGAGTATGGCAGGTCGTTCGCTTTTCTCCCTCTTCCCGACGGGGAGAGGGCGCCCCCTCACCCTGTCCCTCTCCCGGTGGGAGAGGGGACCGCCGCCGCGCCTCGTCGAAGCCCATGAACCCGCTGCCCGACCATGGCCGGCACGGTGCTCAGGCCGAGTATGACCAGCCAGCCGGTGGCATCGGGGGCGACGGTCTTCAGTACGCCGGCCAGGGGGGCGAAGTGGACGGCCAGCAGGAGCAGGGGAATGCACAGGGCGATGGCAGCCCAGATCCAGGGATTGCGGACGATGTCGTTATCGTGGAGCCGGGTGCCGGCATCGCGCAGGTTCAGCACGAACCACAGCTTGGCGAAGGCCAGGGTGAGAAAGGAGACCGTTACCGCCTGCTCGGTCGGGTAATCCAGCCAGAAGACGGCCGTGGCCAGGGCCGCCAGGACCGTGATGGCCACCAGGGTGCTCCAGCCCCCGATGGCCTGCCAGTGTTGGCGCGTGAGCACCGGCTCGCGGGGATCGCGGGGCGGCTGCTGCATGACCTTTTCGCTGCCGCGGCCCACGCCCAGGGCCAGGGCGGGGAAGACGTCGGTGACCACGTTGAGATAGAGGATCTGCAGGGGCAGCAGGGGCAGCGGTGCGCCCGCCAGGGAGGCGGCGGCCACGGCCAGGATCTCGGCGACGTTGGTGCAGAGCATGAACATCACCGATTTGCGGATATTGGCAAAGATCACCCGCCCCTGGTGCACGGCCTCCACGATGGAGGCGAAGGCGTCGTCTCTGAGCACCATGTCGGCGGCCTGGCGGGCGGCATCCGTTCCCCGCTTGCCCATGGCCACGCCGATGTCGGCCTTCTTGAGTGCCGGGGCGTCGTTGACCCCGTCGCCGGTCATGGCCACGGTCTGGTTGGCGCCCTGGAACAGCCGGATCAGGTCCAGCTTCTGTTCCGGGCTCACCCGCGCGAAGACCGGGGTGTCCAGTACGGCCTGGCGCCGGCTCTCATCGGCATCGTCCAGATCGGTCAGCTCCTGGCCCAGCAGGACGCCGGGATGCGCCTCATCGGTGAGCCCCACCTCCCGGGCGATGGCCGCGGCGGTCTCCGGCTGGTCGCCGGTGACCATGACCACCCGGATCCCGGCCGCGTTGCAGGACCGGATGGCCTCGCGCACGCCTTCCCGCGGCGGGTCGAGCAGGCCGATCAGTCCCAGCAGGCGCAGCGATTCATAGGCCGGGGCCTCGGGATCCGAGATCCGCTTGTCGGCCATGGCCAGCACCCGGAGCCCGGATTGGGCCAGTTCCCCGACGGCCTCCTGCCAGGATTCCCGGGCCGGGTCGTCCAGCTCACGGTCCTCGTCTTCGGCGACGGCCACGCGTTCGCAGGCCTGCAGGACGGCGTCCGGGGCGCCCTTGACCCGGACCTCGAAGCCGTCTCCGGTCTCGTGGATGGTGGCCATCATCATCACGTCGGCATCGAAGGCGATCTCCCGGATCTCGGGCCGTTCCTCCAGCAGGGTTTCCCGGTGCAGGCCGAAATCGGCGCCCGCCCGGAGCAGGGCCAGTTCGGTGGGATCCCCCTGGGCCTCTCCCCGGTCGTCCCTGGGGAGGTGGGCATTGCTGCAGAGAATGCCGGTTTCCAGGATGGTCCGGAGCCGGGGGTCGGGGTCTCCCTCCCGCCACTCATCCGTTGCCGTTTCGCGGAACCGGCCGTCCTCGATCTCCAGGTCCGCCGACTCGGTCAGGACCCGCTGCAGGCGCATGCGGTTCTCGGTCAGGGTCCCGGTCTTGTCGGTGAAGATGACCCCGGTGGCTCCCAGCGTCTCCACGGCCGCCAGTCGATTGATCAGCGCCTGGTGGCGGGCCATCCGCCACATCCCGCGGGCCAGGGCGATGGTGGCCACGATGGGCAGCCCTTCGGGCACCGCGGCGACCCCCAGGGCCACGGCGGTCTCGATCATCAGGGCCACGGGCTGGCCCGCCATCAGGCCGGAAACGGCCACGATCACGGCCACCCCGATGACCACCCAGACCAGCCGGCGCCCCAGGGTGTTGAGCCGCTTCTCCAGGGGGGTGATCTCGCCGCCGGCGGACTCGGCCAGGGCGGCGATCCGTCCCAGCTGGCTGGCCATGCCGGTGGCGATGACCACCCCCCGGGCAGAGCCCTCGGTCAGGGTCGTTCCCGAGAACAGCAGGCAGTGGCGATCGGCCAGCGCGGCGTCGGCATCCACCGGGTCCACCGTCTTGTTCACGGTGACCGACTCGCCGGTCAACGCGGATTCATCCACCCGCAGGTTGTTGGCCTCCACCAGGCGCAGGTCGGCGGGCACCGCGTCCCCGCCTTCCAGCAGGACGATGTCGCCGGGCACCAACTGTTCCGAGGGAACCCGGAATTCCTTCCCCTCCCGGCGCACGCGGGTGCGGGGCTGCTGCAGGCGGCGCAGGGCCTCCATGGACCCGGTGGCCCGCCATTCGCTGACAAAGCCGATGGCGGTGTTGACCAGGATCACCGCGGCCACGGCCCCGGCCTCCACCCATTCGCCCAGGGCCAGGGCCAGGATGGCGGCGGCGGCCAGGACCAGGACGACCACGCTCTTGAACTGATCGATCAGGATGGCCCCGGCGCCGCGTTGCTGGACCTCCTGCAGGCGGTTGGGACCGAAGCGGTGGTGCCGGCGGTGGGCCTCGTGCCGGCCGAGCCCGGCGTCGGGATCGACATCCAGCCGCTCGAGGATCTCGGATGCCGACAGGGCATGGGGGGAATCGGGCAGTCGGGGGTCGGGCCGCTTCGATTCCGCCATGGCGGGCTCCTAGGAATCGTTTCTCAGCGACCTCGCGGCCGCCTCGGCCCGGCTGCTCCAGAGGTCCCACTCGGCTTCCAGCCGGCGCAGGGTGCGCGACCAGGCGCTGTCCTCGGGGGCGTGGTCCGCCGGGCGCCGCTCGAGCAGGCCCGAATAGACGCCCGCCAGCCGGTTCGCGCAGCGTTCCAGGGAGAAGGCGCGGGCGGTTTCCAGGGCGTTGCCCTGCCATTCGGCACGGGCCCCGGCGGGGCACTGGCGGCAGCGTTCCAGGGCGTCGGCGAGGGCGTCCGCGTCCTCCTCGAACAGCAGTCGGCCGTTCTCGCCGTCGCGGACCACCTCCCGCACGCCGGGGGCGTCGATGGCCACCACCGGTACGCCCGCGGCCATGGCCTCGGCGAGGACCATGCCCTGGGTCTCGCTGGTGGAGGCGAAGGCGAAGACGTCCATGGCGTGGTAGGCATCCACCAGGTCCTGGGCGGTCAGCTTGCCCAGCAGGTGGACGCGCTCCTCGACCCCGGGGGCGGCGAGGTTGGCGCGGACGGTGTCCTCGGCCGAGCCGGTGCCGGCGATCAGGCAGTGGCTGCCGGGGTGGTCGGCGAGAAAGCGGGCGATGCCGCGGCTGAGGAGATCGAGGTTCTTCTCCGGCGCCAGCCGGCCCACGTGGCCCACCACGAAGGCGTCGGCCGGGATGCCCAGCTGCCGGCGAAGGCCCCCGCCGTCGCCGTTGGCGAAGCGCTCCAGGTCGATGCCGGTGGGGATGGCGGTGATGGGGGTTTCCACGCCCCGCTCGACCAGCAGGCCGGCGATGCTCTCGCTGGGGGCGATGACGTGGTCGCAGAGGTTGGCGTACTCGGTGGCCATGCGGATGGCGAAGCGACGCATGGCCGGGGAGTCGCCCGGCACGTAGTGGGTGTAGCGCTCGTAGAGGGTGTGGTGGGTGAACACCAGCGGCAGCTCGAAGCGTGCCGCCACGCGCAGGGCGGTGTCGCCGAGCAGGAAGGGATGGTGGGCGTGGACCACGTCGGGCCGGAAGTCCGCCAGCTCGGCCGAGAGCAGCCCGGGGATGGGCAGGCGCACCGAGAAGTCGCTGCCGTTGAAGTGCTGCAGGGCCGGCATGCGGATCACGTCGGCCTCGTCGGCCCCGCCCGCGTCGGCGCCCTCGAAGGTGGGGGCGACCACCTTCACCCGGTGGCCCAGCGTTCGCAGGGCCCGGCTGAACGCGGCCACCGAGTTGGCCACCCCGCCGGTGTGCGGCAGGTAGGTGTTGGTCATCATCAGGATGTTCATCGGGCCTCCGCGGACCGGCGCCGGAGCGTGATGGATTCGGCTCCCGAGGGTATCGTGCCGTCCTCGAAGCCGGCCAGGCGAACGTGCAGCGCGGGCGGGGCGCCGTGCCACTGGCCGCGGCAGTGCACCTCGGCCCGTTCCGTGCCGGCATGGATGGTCGATTCCACCGGGCCGTGGACGGTGGGCGCGGGGCCGATGGCGAGCGTGGCCCGGCCGGGTTCGAGCCACTCGGGCGGCAGGCCGCTGCCGATGACCAGGGCGTCGCCTTCCTCGCGCAGGAACAGGTTGCGCAGCATCAGCACCCACTCGGCCGCGGCCCAGATGTGCTGGCCGTCGCCCATGCAGCCGCCGGCGGTGTGGGGGTGGATGGCCTCGGGCCACTGGCCGGTGGGCGAGGCCATGTCGGCCAGCGCCCGGACCAGGCGGAAGTGACGGGGATCGCCGGCCCGCAGCAGGACCTGGGCGATGTGCAGGGTCAGGTAGGCGTTGGTGCCCGAGTGGATCATGTCCTGGAAGAAGCCGTCGTCCACCATGCAGTTGTCGAGCAGGAACTCGGCGGTGTCGACCAGGCGGGGGTCGTCGGCCTCGAGCAGGGCCAGCGGGTAGCCGGCGGCCAGCGAGCCGATGGCGCCGGCGTCCAGTCCCCGGTGCGGCGAGGCGGGAATGGCCGGGCGCCCGCCGCGGCGCGGGGCCCGCTCGAGGCTGCGGTCGATGGCCGTCGACAGCCGCATGGCCTCCCGGCGCACGTCGCTCGCGGCCCCGGTCTCGCCGATCGAGGCGAGCATCGCCGCACCCGCCTCGAGCCCGGCCAGTGACCAGAAGGCGTCCCAGTAGTAGTGGTCGTTGGGCCCCAGGTGCTCGGCGGAGAAGCCCGCCGGCATCAGGCCGGCGTGGGGGGCATCGAGGTCGTCGGCGAGACGCTTGTGGCCGATCCAGCGCGTGCCGCGGGCCACCGGCCGGTGCCAGGCCTCGGGCAGGGGGCGGCCGGTGACGCGGCGATAGCGGTCCATGATCCACAGGGCCTCGCCGTTGGAGTCCCATTCGCCCTCCTGCGAGTGGAAGTAGCCCATCGCCGACTGGCGCTCGGGGAAGAGATCCAGGCAGCGGCGGGCCCGGTCCAGCAGGCCCGTGCCCAGCAGGGCGTCGATGATGAAGGCGGCATCCCGGAACCAGAAGCGCTTGTAGGTGTAGGGCCCGGGATAGACGTCCCCGGGGGCATGCAGCACCAGGCTGTGCAGCGCCGCGTCGAAGAGGAACTGCATCTGCGGGTCGGGGATCGACAGCCGGCAGACGCCGGCGAGTGCGCTCGACCAGGGGGTGCCCGTCTTTCCCGAGCGCGCCGCCCGGCGTGCCGCCTTCTCCTCCGAGCGGTCACTCTCGGCCAGCGGGACGCGGACCTCGGTCTGCCGTGTCTGTCCCGGCTGGACGCGGAAAAGGGCGGCCGCGGTGGCCATGCCCACCTCGCAGTGCACCCGGTCGCGCCGGCCGGACGGGTCGAGATGACCGCGGACGTCGCCGGCATGGTAGTGAGACATGTGCACCGCCTCGGGCGTCTCGGCGAAACGGATCCGGGCATCGCCGTCCACGTCCAGGGTCCGGCGGTCGCCGGCCAGGCGGATGTCGTGGACCAGGCTGACCCCCTCGGGGTTGACCGGCCGGATCGTGAGCGCCAGCCAGGCGGGCGTGTCGCAGTCGGCCGACATCGCCAGCCGGCACTCCGGCCCGTGTTCGCCGCCGACCACGTCGACCCGCTGGATCAGCCGCGCGGGACCGGCCGCGGTGCGGGTCTCCACCGCGACGGGGTCGTCGAGTTCCAGGTGCTGTTCGGCCCCGGGCGTGCGCGAGGGCAGCAGCGGCGGTTGTTCGTCGGGGATCACCCAGGCATCCAGCGACCAGCCGTCGTACAGCGGCGTGACCAGGCCGCGCGGGTCCACCAGGGGCAGCCAGTCGCAGTCGGGCACGCCCACCGCCGTCCAGTTGCGGTGGGTGAGGTTGACGTGGGTGATGGAAAAGGCCCGCGGCACGAAGGCCGGGTCGCGCGGGTCGAACTGGCGCTCCACCCAGTAGGGCCAGACCCAGTCCAGGTTGTGCTGGATGGAGCGGGCGTTGAGCAGGCCGCGGGCGTGGAAGACCACGCCCGCCCGCAAGAGCTCGATGGGCTCGGTGACCTCGGAGGGCTGGGAGAAGCGCTGCAGGCGCGAGAGCAGCGCGACGGGATCGACGAAGCCCTGGCGCCTGGCCAGCCGGGAGATCACGTAGCGCCACGGGAAAAGCCGTTTCCACATCCTCTTGCCCCACCTTGATCCAGTGACGTCTCGAGTCTAGCAACCGCGCGGTGCCAAGCGCGCGATTGAATCGCAGGGTGGCCGGCGCTACAGTCTGCCGGACCGGGCAGTCCGCCGGCTCCCTCCATCCAGTCGAGTCCCATGCCCAAGAACCGGATCGTCTTCGCCGCGGCCCTGATCATCCTGCCCCTGGTCGGCTTCATCGCCACCAGCCTGGGCAGTTACCTGCTGGCCCACCAGTCGCTGAGCGAACGCATCAGCGAGGATTCCCTGCCGCTGACCAGCGACAACATCTACTCGGAAATCGAGCGCGACCTGCTGCGATCGGTGCTGATCTCCTCGCTCATGGCGCACGACACCTTCGTGCGTGAATGGGTCCGGGGCGGGGAAAAGGAGCCGGAACGCATCCGGCGCTACCTCGCCCAGATCCAGCGCAAGTACGACACCACCACCGCCTTCTTCGTCTCCGAACAGACCCGGCGCTACTACCACCCCGACGGGGTGCTCAAGACCGTCTCGCGGGGGGACGAACAGGATGCCTGGTATTTCCGGGTGCGCGACTCGAACGCCCCCTACGAGATCAACATCGACCGCGACACCGCCGATCCCGAGCGCATCAGCATCTTCGTCAACTACCGGGTCATGGGCGCCGAGGGCAGCCTGCTGGGCGTCACGGGGATCGGGCTCTCGGTGAAGACGGTGGCCCGCCTGATCGAGAACTATCGCGAGCGCTACGGGCGGTCGGTCTATTTCATCGATCGCCAGGGCAGGGTGACCATCGGCGGGGAGGCCTTCACCGGCCCCGAACGCATCCAGGAGCGGGACGGGCTGGCCCGGCACGCGACGCGGATCCTGGCCAATCCCAGCGCCGCGGTGAGCTACACCTCGGGCAACGGTCGGGTGTTCGTCAACACCCGCCTGATCCCCGAACTGGACTGGTACCTGGTGGTGGAGCAGAGCAAGACGGCCGCCGAGAGCCGGCTGCTGGGAGCCCTGATCGTCAACCTGGCCCTGGCGCTCGCGGTGACGGTCCTGGTCATCGGGCTGGGCTATTTCCTCTTGCGGGGCTACCAGCGGCGCCTGGAGGCGATGGCCACCACCGACAAGCTCACCGGTGCCGCCAATCGCCAGGTCTTCGACATGCTCTTCGAGCACGCCGCGCGTCTCGCCGAGCGCAAGCACACCCCGCTGTCGCTGGTCAGCGTGGACCTGGACCATTTCAAGGCCATCAACGACAGCCACGGTCACCAGGCCGGCGACCTGGTGTTGCGCGGCTTCGCGGACATCGTCTGCGGGCGGATCCGCGAATCCGACACGCTCTGTCGCTGGGGCGGCGACGAGTTCCTGGTCCTGCTGGAGGATTCCGATGCCGACGACGCGCTGCGCACCGCGGAACGGATCCGCGAGGCCGTTCACGAGCGGCCGATCGCCTACGCCGGCAAGCGCATCGCCTTCAGCGTGAGCATGGGCGTGGCGCAATACCACCGCGGCGAGAACCTCGAATCGCTGGTGGCACGCGCCGACGAGGCCCTCTACGAGGCCAAGCAGGCCGGTCGCGACCAGGTCGGCCGGTCCGGCTCAGGCCAGTAGCGCCCCGCCCAGTTCGGCGGCGCGCAGGGGCGAGACCATGGCGTGCTGGCCGACCAGGTGCACGGCGCGCTGGAAGCGGCCCAGCGGATCCGCGCGGTAGGCGACGCCCATGCCCGCGGCCTCCGCGGCGCTGTCGACGGCGAGCCGGGCGGCGTCGACGGCGTTGACCGCGGCCAGGGCCACCCGCTGCTGGTCGGCGGCCGGGACCGGCTCGCCGGCCACGACCCGCTCCCAGGGCCCCTCGGTGGCCTCCCGCAGCCAGCACTCGCCGGCCTGCAGGGCCATTTCCGCCCGTGCATGGCGTTCGCGCACCGCGTCGAAATCGGCCGCGCGGCGCGCACCGCCCATGGGCCGGCGGCGGGCCGGGCCGCGGGCGAAGGCGTCCAGGGCCCCGCGGGCGCAGCCCAGTGCCACCGCCGCGAACGATGCCTCGGCGATGCTCATGAAGGGGTAGCGGTAGAGGGGGTGGTCGATCCGCGGGGGCGCGAACAGGTCGAACAAGCGGTCCCCGGGGACGAAGACGGCCTCCGCGCGGATGTCATGGCTGCCGGTGCCCTGCAGGGCCGCGGTGTCCCAGCTGTCTTCCACCACCACGTCCCCGGCGGGCATCGCCACCGCCCGCATCGCCGGCTCGCCCTCGGCGGCCTCGACCATCACCGAGGCGGTGAACCAGGTCGCGTGCGGGGCCCCCGAGCAGTAGCGCCAGTGCCCGTCCACGCGGTAGCCGCCGTCCACCGGCCGGGCCGTTCCCGTGGGGGCACCGGAACCGGCGATCAGGGCCTCGTCGGGGGTGTAGATGGTCTCGGCCACGGCCTCCGGCAGCCAGGCAGCGAATAGCCCGCCACCGGTGCCGATGGCGACCGACCAGCCCAGCACCGGGTCCAGCCGCGCCGCCTCCCGGAACAGCGCCAGGCTCTCCGGCACGGGCCGTTCCCGCCCGCCGAGGTGCTGCGGCACCCAGAGCTTCCACAGCCCCGCCTGCACGAGGCCGTCGACCACCGCCGGGGGCAGCCGGTGGTGGTGGTCGAGGAAGTCGAGCTGCCCGGCGATCGCCTCGGCGAGTGTCTCCAGTCGGCTGCGGTCCTGCTGATCGATGCCTGTCATGCAGGTATTATCCCGTCGCCGGGAGCCGGCCTCAATCCCGGCCGGCGGGGGTTGGCTCCCGGGCACCTCCAGTCGACGGTTTTGCACAGGCGGGGGCGCGGTGACGGTGGATCGACGGGTTGCCGGACCGAGCAATGAACTGGCGGTCACGCTGGCCGGACGGGTCACGCAAGTGGTTGATTCTCCGTGGCGGGTCGCCCGGGTGGTCAAAGATTGCCCAGGCCGGGACGGGGTCGGCCAGCACGCGCCCCGGGGCGCGTTGCCCGCAAACCCTCCACAGCCTTGTCCACAGGTTTTGTGGATTGTCGATCCGGGGTTCATGCGGGGTGGTATCGTCTGACGATGAACGAGAACCGGGCAAGGACATCATCCGTGGCGGAAAACGGCGAAAAGGGTACGGGGCGTGGCCGGATGGGGTTGCGGCGCTTGCTGGGGGCGGAACGGCGCGAGACGCTCAACCCCTGGGTGGACGGTCTCACGGGCCTGCGGGGAGTGGCCGCGGCGTGGGTCGTCCTCTATCACGTCTGGGTGCATGCCGAGCCGCGCCTGATGACCGTGTCCTGGGGCGGGTGGGAAGCCGATCTGACGCCGCTTTTCAGCACGGGCTGGGTGGGCGTCGACATCCTGTTCGTGCTCTCGGGGTTCTTGCTGGCCATTCCCTTCGCCGAGGCAGCCGAGGGACGGCGGGGCGCAGTGCGGATGAAAAACTACTATGCCCGCCGGGTACTGCGCGTTCTGCCGGCCTACTACATCCAGGTCGTGTTGCTGACGCTGCTCGCCCATGCCGGCCTGTGGGGCGGTCCGGCCGATCCCGGCACGCTCCTGTTGCATGGCCTGATGCTGCACGGCCTTTCACCGGAGGTCGCCAGCCGGATCAACGGGGTCTACTGGACGTTGCCCATCGAGTTCGCCTTCTACCTGGTCCTGCCTTTGATCATGCCGCTACTGCTCGGCCGGCGCGGACGCCTCTGGTTCGGCGCCCTGGTGCTCGGCGTGCTGGCCTACCGGCTGATCGCCTTCCAGTGGGTGCAGGATGCACCGGTGGGCCAGAAGGTGTGGCTGATGGAGCAACTGCCCGGACGGCTGGACCAGTTCCTCTTCGGTGCCGTCGCCGCCGTGTTCGCCCTGCGCCGGGGCTGGCTCGACGGCCGGGCAGTCCCGTCCGGTCGGGGCGGGGCACTGGCGCTCGCCCTGGTGGCGGCCTTCGTCGGCTGGCTCTACCTCCTGCACGGGAACTTCGAGACCTACTGGGAGGGGGCCCCGCTGCTCTATGTCTGGCACATGGTGATCGGCGTGCTGGTGGCCGGCGGCATCCTGGCGCTGTTGCATGCCCCCGCGTGGCTGCGTTGGCCGCTGGCCAATCCGCTGGTCGCCTTCGTCGGCCTCGTGAGCTACAGCCTGTATCTCTGGCATCTGCCGGTGATCGCCTGGGTGGACCGTTTCCTCCTTGCCGATCACGATGGCTACCTGCTGGTGCCGCTCCTGGCGATCGCCGGACCGCTGAGCCTGCTCGTCGCGGCGCTGTCCTACGCCATCACCGAGCGCCCCTTCCTGCGCCTTCGAGTCCGTTTCGGGCATCGCCGGGAGGCGCGCACGGCCCCGGGGGACGGCACGTGACCCCGGAACGCTACCGGCGCATCACCCGCGTGCTGGACCAGCGCCAGCCCGACCTGACCGTCCTCACCGACGGGGTGCGCAAGACCCACAACCTGGCGGCCATCGTTCGCACCTGCGACGCGGTGGGCATCCCCGAGCTGCACGCGGTCCACCGGGAAGAGCGGTTCTACCTCTCGCGCTTCACCACGCGGGGCAGCCACCACTGGGTCCGGGTTCGGCTGCACCGCGATGCCCGGGCGGCCATCCGGGCACTGCAGCAGGGGGGCATGCAGGTGGTCGCCGCCCATCTCTCCGCCGACGCCGTGGATTTCCGCGCGCTCGACTACACCCGGCCCACCTGCGTGGTGATGGGAACCGAGCACGAGGGCGTCTCGGCCGAGGCCGCCGCGGCCGTGGACGGCCACGTGCAGGTGCCGATGCACGGCATGGTGGAATCGTTCAACGTCTCGGTGGCCGCGGCCATCATCCTGATGGAGGCCGAGCGGCAGCGCCGCGCTGCCGGCTTCTACGATGCGCCGCGGCTCGATCCCGAGCGTTACCGGCGGCAGTTGTTCGAGTGGGGCTACCCCAGGCTGGCGGCCTTCTGCCGCGAGCGCGGTCTCGACTACCCGGCCCTCGACGACCAGGGGGCGCTGGCGGACGGTTCCGAGTGGTACCGCCGGGTGCAGGCCGGCGAGTTCGACGATCACCGCTGAGGCCGGTCAGCGCGACCGCAGCAGCGCCCCCAGGGCCGCGGCATCGAGGGGCTCGCTCAGCAGCGTGCCCTGGGCGATGTCGCAGCCCTCCCGCGCCAGCCATTCCAGCTGCTCGTCGTTCTCCACGCCGCAGGCGACCGTCTCGATCCCCAGCCTGTGGGCCATGGCGATGATGGCCGAGACCAGCGACCCGCCCCCGTCGTCGGCGAGGTCGGCCAGCAGGTCGGGCTGGAGCTTGATGGCCCGGAGCGGCAGGCGGCGCAGGTGTTCCAGCGAAGCGCGGCTGCCGAACTCGTCCATGGCCAGGCGCACCCCCATGAAGGCCAGGTCCTCGAGCACGCCGGTGCCCTTGTCGGCGTGGTCGGCCACCAGGCCCTCGGTGATCTCCAGCTCCAGGCAACGGGGGTCGAGGCCGGTCTGCTCGAGCAGCTCGGTGACGGTCTCGCCCAGGGCGCCGCTGAAGACCGAGTGACGGGGGATGTTGATCGCCAGCCGCGGGAGGCCGGCCCGGGTCCAGTCGCGTGCGTGGCTCATCGCCGTCGCCAGCATCCAGTGGGACAGCTGGCGGCTGGTGCCGCTCTCCTCGGCCAGCATGCAGATCTCCTCGGCGCTCACCTCGCCATGCTCCGGGTGTTGCCAGTGCATGCGGACCTCGGCGCCGGCCAGGCGGCGGTCGGCGACTCGCCATTGCGGCTGGTAGCGGAGCTCGATGGCGTCGTTGTCCAGCGCCTCGCGCAGGTCGGCCCCCAGGGCCAGCCGGCGCTGGCTCCGGCGGGTCATCGCGGCGGTGTAGAACTGCACGTTGTTGCGGCCGCGTTCCTTGGCCGCGTACATGGCCGAGTCGGCGTCGCGGATCAGGGCATCGGCGCTGGCGGCGTCGTCCGGGTGGAGGGCGATGCCGATGCTGGCCCCGATGGCGATGGTCTCGCCGCCGATGTGGAAGGGCTCGGCGAGGGCGTCGAGGAGCTTCTCGGCCACCGGGCGGGCATCGTGGCGATGGGCCAGCTCGTCCACCAGCACCACGAACTCGTCGCCCCCCAGGCGGGCGAGGGTGTCCTGGCCACGGATGCGTTCCCGGAAACGCTCGGTCACCTCCCGCAGCAGGCGGTCGCCGGCGTGGTGGCCCAGGCTGTCGTTGACGTTCTTGAAGCCGTCCAGGTCGATGAACAGCAGCCCCAGCCGGTCGTCATGGCGCCGGCTCCGGTGCATGGCCTTCTCCAGCCGGTCGGCGAGCAGCTCCCGGTTGGGCAGGCCGGTGAGCGGGTCGTGGAAGGCCAGCTGGCGGATGCGCTCCTCCTGGCGCTTGCGCTCGGAGATGTCGCCGACGATGTGGATGTAGTTGACGACCCGGCCCTCGGGGCCGAGCACCGTGCTGATGCGGTGCCAGGCGGAGAAGCGGCTGCCGTCCCGGCGCCGGTGCTCGCGTTCCTCCTGCCAGGCGCCCGCGCGCAGGACCCGGCGGGTGACGGCGCGCGCCAGGAGGCGGTCGCCGTCGCAGAGGATCTCGCTGGCGCGGCGGCCGCGGATCTCGCCCGGCGGGTAGCCGAAGATCCGGCCGAAGGCCTCGTTGACCCGCAGCAGCCGGCCTTGCCGGTCGGTGATGGCGATTGCCTCGGAACTGCCGGTGAACACCCGGGCCGCCTGCTGCAGGGCCTCCTCGTTGTCGGCCCGCTCGGTGATGTCGCGGGCCACGGCGAAGACCTCTCGGGGGCGGTCGCCGTCCAGGTGCAGACGGGCGTTGATCTCGAGGGTCACCGGGCGGCCACGGCGATTGCTCAGCCTGACCCGGCGCGCCTCGAGGTCGGTGCCCATGGAGGCGGCGCCGGCGAGATCGACAGCCTCGATCTGGGCCTGCAGCGGTCGAGTCAGCCCGGCGGTCACCGCCGCGGGCAGGTGGTCGCGATCGAATCCCAGGACCCGGCGGATGGCGGGAGAGACGTAGCGCAGCTCGCCGGCGGGGTCGCAGCGGAAGACGAAGCCGCGGGCGTATTCCAGCAGGTCCTCCTGTTCCTCGGTGGCCTGTTCGAGGGCGTCGGCCTGGGCGACGATGCGGGCCCCCAGCGGACGCAGCAGGTAGTGGGTGGCCGCGGCGCCGGCCAGCGCCATCAGCAGGACGATGGCGGCCGGCAGCCAGAGACCGGAGTCGACATCGGCGTACAGGCGGGCGCTGGGCAGTGTCAGGACCAGGCCCCAGTCGCGGGCCACGGGGGTGTAGAAGGCCACCTCGGCCGAGCCGTCGTCGCCGAGCCGGGCCATGCCGGATTCGCCGGCCGCGGCGAAGTAGAGCAGCGGCTCCAGCTCGCCGGCCTCCCGTGCCGGCAGGGTCCGGCAGTCGCCGCCCCCCACCTCCAGCATCGTGCCCTCCATGTGGAAGAGGTGGCTGGTGGTGCCGGGGTGGTTGAGCAGGGCGGCCAGGGGCTCCAGCGGGAAGGCCACCAGGTCGGCCCCCAGCCAGGTGCCGTCGCGGCCGATGATGGGAGCGGCCACCACCAGGTGGCGCGGCTCGGCGTCGAGGGGTGGGGCGAGAAAGCGGGTCTCTCGGAAACCCGGAACCAGCGTCTCGGCCAGCGTGGCGTCGGGCGGGTGGTCACCGACGCGGACCACGGTCCGCAGCCGGTGATCGACGCGCCGCAGGCCGATGGCACCCGCGGGCGCGAGGGCGTCGGCCAGCTTGGGGGCGGAGAAGGCCTGCAGCTCGGCGCGCTCGCGGCGACCCTCCTGCCAGGCGCGCAGTTCCTGGCGAATGCGCGAGCGGCTGGTGATCTGCTGGCTGATGTCGACCAGCCGGTCGAGGTACTGGGAAACGGCCAGCGACTGGTTGTGCACGCGGGCCTGCTGGCTCATCTCGGCCTTCTCGCGACCCTCGCCGTAATAGGCGACCACGGTCGCGCCGGCGCCCACCAGCCCGGTGATCAGCAGGCCGGTGAGGGCGAGCAGCAGGATTCGCGTCTGCAGGTGCTGGGTATCGGCCAAGGGGCCCCCGGTTCAATTTCGGTCGCCGACAAGCCGTGGAAGGCGGCGCGTCGCAAGACCATGCTAGGGAAGCGCTGCACGAATGGATAGTGTCTCTGCGGGACCGCCAAGGGTCCAGTTCGCGGCGCGCAGCTCGCAGTGAATGGCCGTCGTTCCAGCTCCGCTGCGCTCCGCGCTCCGGCAGCGTGCGGAGCAACCCGTGTTGCTCCGGTCTGCCTGCGCCCTTTACCAGAGCTGCACAAATCCGCCGGGACCGATTCGCCAGGAGCGAATCGGGTCGTCCAAAGGACGCCCGAAGGGCGAGCCCC
>JAAZVP010000018.1 GCA_018623495.1 Halothiobacillus sp.
CGGTGGGAACGGAAATACGGCCGCTGGCCGCGATCCCGCCCCTTCCCCTGGTCCCGTTTGCGACTCACCGTCTGGTTGCCCTCGACGACGTACTCGCTCACCTGGATGCCGTCACCGTCGAGCAGGTAGAGGATTTCGACGAAGGGATAGTGGCCGGCCACGGACACCAGCTCGCGCCGCTGGCGCTCCTGGTCGTCCACGAGATGCGCCTCGTCCACGCCGGTGACGATGGAGGCGACCAGTTCGCAGATGGGGTCGCGGAATTCGTGATAGCGCTCGATGAGGCTGATGAAATTGGCATTGCCCATGGTGGCTGTCGTCCCCGTGGAGATGAATGGGCAATCGGGTCCGGGCGCGGGAAAGAAAAAGGGGCACCCGGCTGGATGCCCAATTCAGGAGGAGTCAACAGATCGGACGCCCGCGCAGCGCAGAGCACATTCCCGTCTGGGGCCCGATTGCGACAGCATCAAAGCAGGTTCAATGCCAGGTCCGTTGCATCGCCTGTATTCAGCACATTACGGGATGATGTAACGGTGGATTCTCGCAGGGCAGGCACCGCGGGGAGGCACGAACAAGGATCGTTGCACCAACCGGGCGCGGCCGCCCGTTCAGCGGGATGCCTGCAAAAGGCAGACGGCATGCGCGGCGATGCCCTCGCGGCGGCCGACGAAGCCGAGGGACTCGGTGGTGGTGGCCTTGACGTTGACCGCCCCGGGATCGGCGCCCAGGTCGGCGGCGATGTGCCCGCGCATGGTCTCCACGTGGCCGGCGAGCCGGGGCCGCTGGGCGAGGATGGTGCAGTCGAGGTTGCCCACCAGCCAGCCCCGCTCGCGCACCCGGCCCATGACCCGGCGCAGCAAGTCGCGGCTGTCGGCGTTCTCGAAGGCGGGATCGGTGTCCGGGAAGTGGCGGCCGATGTCGCCCAGGGCGCAGGCACCCAGCAGGGCGTCGCAGACGGCGTGCAGCAGCACGTCACCGTCGGAGTGGGCCCGGAACCCGTGCTCGAAGGGGATCGTCACGCCGCCGAGCACCAGGTGGTCGCCCGGACCGAAGGCGTGGACATCGTAGCCGTGACCGATGCGCAGGCTCATGCCTCTTCCCCCTGCCCGCGCAGGTAGAGCTCGGCCAGGCCGAGGTCGGCGGGATGGGTGATCTTGATGTTGTCGGCGGCCCCCTCGACCAGGCGCGGCCGGTGGCCCGCCGCTTCCATGGCCGAGGCCTCGTCGGTGACGACGGCCGCCCCCGCCAGGGCCGCCCGCAGCGCATCGCGCAACGGACCCAGGGGGAACATCTGCGGGGTGAGTGCCCGCCACAGGCCCCGCCGGTCCACCGTCTCGGCGACGTGACCAGCGCCGTCGTCGCGCTTGACGGTATCACGCACCGGCACCGCCAGCAGGCCACCGGCACCGCCCTGCCCCACGGTCCGGCAGAGCGTCTCCACGTCGCTCGGTCGCAGGCACGGCCGCGCGGCGTCGTGGACCAGCACCCAGTCGCCGGGGTCGGCCCGCTCGGCCAGCCGGTCGAGGGCGTTGAGCACGGAGGTGGCCCGCTGCTCGCCGCCGGCCACCGTCTCCAGCGGCACCGGCGCGCGATAGGCCAGTTCCGGCCAGAAAGGGTCGTCGCCGGAGATCGCCAGCACGGCGCCGGAAAGCCCGGGCAGGCCCAGCAGGCGATCGAGCGCCCACTCGATGACGGTGCGACCGGCGAGCGGCAGGTACTGCTTGGGGCGGTCCTCGCCCATGCGCCGGCCGATGCCGGCCGCGGGCACGACGGCCCAGATGCGGGATTCGCGCGGGGATTGCTTCATCGGGATCCGGGTCGGGCGTCGTCGCGGGCCGTGGCGGGCCGCCCCCCGCCCTCGACGACCTGGAAGAAGGTCTCGTCCTCGGCCACCATGCCCAGCTCGCTGCGGGCGCGCTCCTCGATGGCGTCGAGACCCGTCTTGAGGTCACGCACCTCGGAGGCGAGCACGCGATTGCGCTCCTCGAGGCGGGCATTCTCGGCCCGCTGGCGTTCCAGGCGCTTTTCGAGCTCGGCCACCTCGCCCACGCTGCCCTGGCCGAACCACAGCTGGTACTGCAGCAGGACGAGCAGGCCGACGAGCAGTGACAGAAGCCATTTCATGCGCTGCCTTCCCTGTTGTGGCCGGGGTGAAGGAGCGCCGGGCGGCGATCAGCCGCCGAGATTGGCGAATGCCTTGCGGCCGGGATAGACGGCCCGCTCGCCGAGCGCTTCCTCGATGCGCAGCAGTTGATTGTACTTGGCCACGCGGTCGGAGCGCGACAGCGAACCGGTCTTGATCTGGCCGGCGTTGGTGGCCACGGCCAGGTCGGCGATGGTGGTGTCCTCGGTCTCGCCGGAACGGTGGGAGACCACCGCGGTGTAGCCGGCGTCGTGGGCCATGGCGATGGCCTCGAGGGTCTCGGTGAGCGTACCGATCTGGTTGACCTTGATCAGGATGGAGTTGGCGATCTGCCTTTCGATGCCTTCCCGGAAGATCCGGGTATTGGTCACGAACAGGTCGTCCCCCACCAGTTGGACGCGGTCGCCGACGCGCTCGGTGAGCTTCTTCCAGCCATCCCAGTCGTTCTCGGCCATGCCGTCCTCGATGGTGATGATCGGGTACTTGTCCACCCACTCGGCGATGAAGTCGACGAAGCCGTCCGCGTCGAACTCGCGCCCCTCGGACTCGAGCTTGTAGACGCCGTCCTCGTAGAACTCGGAGCTGGCGACGTCCAGGCCGAGGAAGATGTCCTCGCCGGGGGCGTAGCCCGCCTTCTCGATGGCCTCGAGGATCACCTCGATGGCCTCCTCGTTGGAGCCCAGGTCGGGGGCGAAGCCGCCCTCGTCGCCCACGGTGGTGGCCATGCCGCGCTCGCCGAGAACCTTCTTCAGCGCGTGGAACACCTCGGTGCCGTAGCGCAGGGCCTCGGAGAAGCTCGGTGCGCCCACGGGCAGGATCATGAATTCCTGCAGGTCGACGCTGTTGTCGGCATGCTCGCCGCCGTTGACGATGTTCATCATCGGCACCGGCAGGGTGACGGCGTCTTCGCCGCCCAGGTTCCGGTAGAGCGCCACGCCGGCATCGAGGGCCGCCGCGTGGGCGCTGGCCAGGGAGACCGCCAGCAGGGCGTTGGCCCCCAGGCGGTCCTTGTTGTCGGTGCCGTCGAGCTCGAGCATCCGGCGGTCGATGGCCTGCTGGTCGTCGATGGCCATGCCGACCAGCGCGTCCCGGATCTCGCCGTTGACGTTGGCCACCGCGCGGGTCACGCCCTTGCCCAGGTAGCGCGACTTGTCGCCGTCGCGCAGCTCGATGGCCTCGCGCTCGCCGGTGGAGGCACCGGAGGGAACGGCGGCCCGGCCCAGGGTGCCGGAATCGAGGATGACGTCGGCCTCCACGGTGGGGTTGCCGCGGGAGTCCAGGATCTGTCGTGCTCGGATGTCGCGAATGGTCGCCATTGTGGTCCCTCTGCTTGAAGCCCAGTTGTTCGTTGTTCGGATGGCCCGCCATTGCAACGCCCGTATTTGATAGGCGAATGACAGGCCGTGATGTCCGGTTTCGGAGCCCGCCGCGGTGGTGGTCGGGTTTCGCGACCGGGAGGTCGCTCCCACCGACTCCTTCCGCGGGTCTACAGTATTTGCTCGATGAAGCCGTCGGCCTTGACCTGGCCGTCGATGGCCTTGAGCGTCGCCAGCAGCGGCTCGAGGTGGTCGAGGGGCCAGGAGTTGGGGCCGTCGGAGAGTGCCTTCTCCGGGTCCGGGTGCGTTTCCATGAACAGCCCCGCGACCCCGGCGGCGACGGCCGCGCGCGCCAGCACCGGCACGAACTCGCGCTGGCCGCCGGAGGCCTTGCCCAGCCCGCCGGGCTGCTGCACGGAGTGGGTGGCGTCGAAGACCACCGGGCAACCGGTGTTGCGCATCACCGCCAGGCCGCGCATGTCCGAGACCAGGTTGTTGTAGCCGAAGGAGACGCCCCGCTCGCAGACCATCACCCGGTCGTTGCCCGCCTCGCGGGCCTTGTCCACCACGTTCTGCATGTCCCAGGGGGCCAGGAACTGGCCCTTCTTGATGTTCACGGGCAGCCCCTGGCGGGCGACGTCCTGGATGAAGTTGGTCTGGCGGCAGAGAAAGGCCGGGGTCTGGAGCACGTCCACCACCTCGGCCACCGCCGCCAGCGGCGTGTCCTCGTGGACGTCGGTGAGCACCGGCACTCCCACCTCCTCGCGTACCCGCCCGAGGATGTCCAGGCCGGCGTCGAGGCCGGGGCCGCGGAAACTCGTGCTCGAGGAGCGGTTGGCCTTGTCGAAGGAGGCCTTGAAGACGAAGGGGATGCCCAGCCGGTCGGTGAGCTCGCGCAGCCGCTGCGCGGTCTCCATGACCAGCGCCTCGCTCTCGATCACGCAGGGGCCGGCGACCAGGAACAGCGGCCGATCCGCCCCGACCTCGACGCCCGCGAGCCGCATCAGGCGCGCACCCCGCGGTGGTGGTCCACGGCCGCCCGGACGAAACCCGAGAACAGCGGGTGGCCGTCACGCGGCGTGGAGGTGAACTCGGGATGGAACTGGCAGCCCACGAACCAGGGGTGGTCCGGCAGCTCGACCATCTCCACCAGGCCGTCCTCGACGGACCTGCCCGAGAAGACCAGGCCCGCCCCTGCCAGCTTGTCCAGGTAGTTGTTGTTGAACTCGTAGCGGTGCCGGTGGCGCTCGCTGATCACCTCGTTGCCGTAGGTGCGGTAGGCCAGGGTGCCCGGCACCAGCTGGCAGCTCTGCCCGCCCAGGCGCATGGTGCCGCCCAGGTCGGAGGTCTCGCTGCGCTGCATGACCTGGCCCTCGCCGGTGGTCCACTCGGTGATCAGCGCGATCACCGGGTCCTGGGCGTCGCGGTCGAACTCGGTGCTGTGCGCCTCGGGCAGATCGGCACAGTGGCGGGCGTACTCGATCACCGCCACCTGCATGCCCAGACAGATCCCCAGGTAGGGTACGCGATGCTCGCGGGCAAAGCGCACCGCGCGGATCTTGCCCTCCACGCCCCGGTTGCCGAAGCCGCCGGGGACCAGGATGGCATCCATGCCTTCCAGCTGGCCCACGCCCTCGGTCTCCAGCCGCTCGGAATCCACGTAGTGGATGTTGACCCGGGTCCGGGTATGCAGGCCGGCGTGGATCAGCGCCTCGTTGAGCGACTTGTAGGCATCGGCCAGTTCCACGTACTTGCCCACCATGGCCACGTCCACCTCGTCCTCGGGGTGTTCGAGGGCGTGGACCACCCGCTCCCACTCGGAGAGATCGGCCGGCGGCGCCTCCACGCCCAGCTTGCGCACCACGATGTCGTCGAGCGCCTGGGAATGGAGATGGCGGGGAATCTTGTAGATGCTGTCGAGATCCAGCGAGGAGATCACCGCCGCCTGCTCGACGTTGGTGAACAGCGCGATCTTGCGCCGTTCCTCGGCGGGGATCTCGTGCTCGCTGCGACACACCAGGATGTCGGGCTGGATGCCGATCGAGCGCAGCTCCTTGACCGAGTGCTGGGTGGGCTTGGTCTTCACCTCGCCCGCCGCGGCGATGTAGGGGACCAGCGTCAGGTGCATGAACAGGGCCCGGTCCCGGCCCAGTTCCACGCCCAGCTGGCGGATGGCCTCGAGAAACGGCAGCGATTCGATGTCGCCCACCGTGCCGCCGATCTCCACCAGCGCGACGTCGGTATCCGCCGCACCGTCGAGCACCCGGCGCTTGATCTCGTCGGTGATGTGGGGGATGACCTGGACCGTGCCGCCCAGGTAGTCACCGCGGCGCTCCTTCTCGATGACGTGCTCGTAGACCCGGCCGGTGGTGAAGTTGTTCTTCTGGGTCATGGTGCGGCGCAGGAAGCGCTCGTAATGCCCCAGGTCCAGGTCGGTCTCCGCGCCGTCGTCGGTCACGAACACCTCGCCGTGCTGGAAGGGGCTCATGGTGCCGGGATCGACGTTGATGTAGGGATCGAGCTTCATCAGGGTGACGCGCAGGCCGCGCGCTTCGAGCAGGGCACCCAGTGAGGCTGCAGCAATGCCTTTGCCGAGCGACGAGACCACGCCGCCGGTGACGAAAATATATCGGGTCATTCGGCTCTGACGCTTTGAAACGGGTTTGGGCGTGGAGCGCCCGCGGAAGGAACCGTAATCTAGCAGATTCGCCGCCCGCGCTCAATTTTTCCGACGCCGTCCCGGGGCCGGCCCGCGCGCCTCGAAAGCGCTCCAGGAGACGGGCTCAACCCCCTGGTTCCAGGCGAAAAACAACGCCCTCCTCGGTCGCCCGGACGGGGCGGCAGTGGCACAGGCCGACGACCGCCAGCAGCGTTTCCCCCGCGAAGACCAGCGGCAGCCGGTCGCGCTCCCAGGGCGGCACCCCGCTCTCCTGGAGCAGCTTCTTCACGGCCCGGGACGGGCCTTGCGCCGCAGGCCGGCAACGTTCGCCGCCGCGGCGAAAGCCCACCACCAGCCGCCGCCCGGCGAAAACGGCCGGGATGCCTTCACCCCGGCGCAGCTCGGCGCCCAGCCGGCCGACCCCGGGGATCGCCAGCGGGCCCTGCTCCGGCCGCCACTCGAGGCGCAGGCCGGGGTCGTGGGCCGGGCGGGGAGCGAGCACGTGGATCTCGTCCCGCCAGCGCCGGAGCTCGCCGCCCGGCCATTGCAGCCCGGGCAGGCGATCCGTGGCGGCCGTTGCCAGCTGCCGGCGAAACCCCTCCAGGCGATCACGCGGCGGGAGGGGCAGCCCCTGCCGGGCGATCGCGGCGCGCAGCAGGTTGCGCTGGCGGGCCGGAGCGAGCTCCAGGAAGGGGGCCAGGGAGAGCCGACCGGGCCTGCTGCCGCTGGCGTCCGCGAGGTCCTGGGCGGCCCGCTCGTCGAGCAACTCGGCGGCCTCCCCCTGGAGGGCGGCGGCGCGGGCCAGGGTGGTCTCCGCGCCCGGCCAGCGATCCCGCAGCCGGGGCAGGATCTCGGCGCGCAGGTAGTTGCGGTCGAAGGCCGTGGAGGCGTTGCTGGGGTCCTCCACCCAGTCCAGCCCGGCCTCGCGGCAGTATGCCTCCAGCCGCTCGCGGGGGCAGTCCAGCAGGGGCCGCAGCAGCCGGCCCCGGCCGAAGGCCCGCGCGGCGGGCATACCCGCCAGGCCCGCGGGACCCGCGCCCCGCAGGAGCTGGAGGAGCAGGGTCTCGGCCTGGTCGCCGCGGTGGTGGCCGGTGAGCAGCAGCCCGCCCGCCGGCAGGACGGCCGCGAGGGCAGCATGACGGGCCTCGCGGGCCGCGGCCTCGGGGCCCTCGCCCGCCGCGGTCACCGCCACCGTGCGCACGGTGAGCGGCACTTCCAGGGTGGCGCACAGCACGCGGCAATGGGCCGCCCAGCCATCGGCCTCGGGCTGCAGGCCGTGGTGGACATGCACCGCCTCGAGGGAGGCAAGGACACCGGCATCGAGGGCCCGGCGGGCGGCGATCAGCAGCGCGGTGGAGTCGGCCCCGCCGGAGAGCGCCACCCAGGCCCGGCGCGGCCCGGGTTCGGCGGCGAGGGCCTGCGCGACGGCCCGGGCGGGGTCGGCCGCGGACCCCGCCCCCGGGGAGGATTCGCCGGCCAAGGAGCGGCTCAGCCTTCCTTGAAGTTGCCGAAGTCCATCAGCCGCCGGTAGCGCGACTCCAGCAGCTGGTCGGTGTCCATCTCGCCCAGGCGGTCGAGGGTGGCCAGCAGGTGGCGCTTGATGCGCTGGGCGGTCTCGGGGACGTCGCGATGGGCACCGCCCAGCGGCTCGGGGATCACGTGGTCGATCAGGCCCAGCTCCCGCAGCCGGTCGGAGGTGATGCCCATGGCCTCGGCGGCATCGGCGGCCCGTTCGGCGCTCTTCCAGAGGATGGAGGCGCAGCCCTCGGGCGAGATCACGGCGTAGGTGGAGTACTGCATCATGGCCACCTCGTCGCCCACGCCGATGGCCAGCGCCCCGCCGGAGCCGCCCTCGCCCACCACGGTGCACAGGATGGGCACCTCCAGCTCGGCCATCACCGCCAGGTTGCGGGCGATGGCCTCGCTCTGGCCGCGTTCCTCGGCGTCGATGCCGGGATAGGCGCCGGGGGTGTCGATGAAGGTGATCACCGGCAGGCCGAAGCGTTCGGCGGTCTCCATCAACCGCCGCGCCTTGCGGTAGCCCTCGGGGCGCGGCATGCCGAAGTTGCGGCGGACCTTCTCGCGGGTGTCGCGGCCCTTCTGGTGGCCGATGAGCATCACCGGCCGGCCGTCGATGCGGGCGATGCCGCCCACCAGGGCCGGGTCGTCGGCGAAGCTGCGGTCGCCGTGGAGTTCCTGGAAGTCGGTGAAGATTTGCTCGACATAGTCGAGGGTGTAGGGCCGCTGGGGATGGCGGGCCAGCTGGGCGACCTGCCACGGGGAGAGATTGGAGAAGATCTGGCGGGTCAGTGACTCGCACTTGGCCTCGAGCTTGCCGATCTCCTCGTTGATGTTGATCTCCGCGTCGTCACCGACATAGCGGAGTTCCTGAATCTTGGCCTCGAGTTCGGCAATGGGTTGTTCGAATTCGAGAAAGTTGGGATTCATCAGCCGGTCCCCGAAAAGTTTCAACGATGATACATCCGCAGTCGGTCGATGACCACGTGGCGGTCGGGTCAGTAGCGCACCTCGACGCCCTCCTCGCCCAGCAGCTCGCGCAGGCGCTGGAGGAGCTCGTCGCTGGGGCGGATGCGCCAGTCGTCGGGAAAGCGCAGGCGACCGCGGGCGTGGTCGTTGTGGTAGTCGAGCGCGAGCTTGAGGCCCTCCCCGCGGAAGGGATCGAGCACCGATTGCAGCTCGCCGACCCAGCGCGGATCGAGCGCGTGGCCGTTGGTGCCGCCGGTGCGCATCAACAGGCCCCGGCCGAAGCGCGCGCGGGCCTCGGCCAGGTCGTACAGGCCCTTGCAGCGGATGCGGATGCCGCCGCTGTAGCTGTCGAAGCTGGCCTCGCCCTCCACCACCAGCAGCTGGTCCTTGACCAGCTTGTCGGCGTAGCGTTCGAAGTCCTCGGGAAACAGCCGGATCTCGGCACGGCCGGTGGCGTCGTCGAGGGTGACGAAGGCCTCCTTGCCGCCGTTCTTGTTGAAGCGGGTGCGCAGCTCCACCAGCAGCCCGGCCCCGACGATGGACTCGCCGCCCCGGCGATCGAATTCCCCGGCCGGCTCCAGGCGGGCGAGCAGCGGGCCGAAGCGCGCCCGGGCGAACTGCTCCAGTTCGGGCAGGTGGCGCTGGATGGGATGCCCGGTGAGGTAGAGCCCCAGGGTCTCCTTCTCGGCGGCAAGACGCACGTCGTCGTCCCACTCGGGGTGTTCGGGCATCTCCACGCCCGGCGCCGCCTCGGGCTCGCCCATGCCGAACAGGTCGCCGATGCCCTGCTCGGCATTGCGTGCCCGCTGCTCGGCCAGGCGCATGGCCTCGGGCAGAAACGCCATCTGGCTGGCCCGGTTGGCCCCCAGGCCGTCCAGCGCGCCGGCCCGGATCAGGGCCTCGAGCACCCGGCGGCCCACCTTGCGGGCGTTGATGCGGTTGCAGAAGTCGATCAGGTCCGTGAACGGGCCGTCGGCCTCGCGGGCGGCGATGATCTCGCGGATGGGGCCCTCGCCCACGCCCTTGATCGCCCCGAGGCCGTAGATCACCGTGCCCTCGTCGGCGATGCTGAAGGGATAGGCGGAACGGTTGACGTCCGGCGGCAGGATCTCCAGCTCCATCTGCCGGCATTCCTCGATCAGCACCACCACCTTGTCGGTGTTGTCCATGTCCGCGGACAGCACCGCGGCCATGAAGGCCGCCGGGTAATGGGCCTTGAGCCAGGCCGTCTGGTAGGAGAGCAGCGCGTAGGCCGCCGAGTGCGACTTGTTGAAGCCGTAGCCGGCGAACTTCTCCACCAGGTCGAAGATGTGGCCGGCCAGGCCGGGGTCGATGCCGTTCTTCTCCGCCCCGGAGAGAAAGACCTCGCGCTGCTCGGCCATCACGTCGGCCTTCTTCTTGCCCATCGCCCGCCGCAGCATGTCGGCCCCGCCGAGCGTGTAGCCGGCGAGCGCCTGGGCGATCTGCATCACCTGCTCCTGGTAGAGGATGATGCCGTAGGTGGGCTCGAGGATGGGTTTCAGGGCCTCGTGCTGGTAGTTGGGGTCCGGGTAGGAGACCGGCTCCAGGCCGTGCTTGCGCTTGATGAAGTCGTCCACCATCCCCGACTGCAGCGGACCGGGACGGAACAGCGCCACCAGGGCGATGATCTCCTCGAAGCTGTCCGGGCGCAGCCGGCCGATCAGCTCCTTCATGCCCCGCGATTCCAGCTGGAAGACGGCGGTGGTCTCGCAGTTCTTCAGCAGCCGGAAGGTCTTGCCGTCGTCCAGGGGCACGCTGTCGATGTCGAGCGGCTCCTCGCCCTGGAGCGCGCGGCGCTCGTTGATGTTGCTCACCGCCCAGTCGATGATGGTGAGCGTGCGCAGGCCGAGGAAGTCGAACTTCACCAGGCCGATGGCCTCGACGTCGTCCTTGTCCAGCTGGGTGACCACCGAGTCGCCACCCTCCTCGCAGTAGAGCGGGGTGAAATCGGTGAGCTTGCCCGGGGCGATCACCACCCCGCCGGCGTGCTTGCCGGCGTTGCGGGTGATGCCCTCCAGCGCCCGCCCCATGTCGATCAGGTAGCGGATCTCCTCTTCCTTGTCGTACTGCGCCTTGAGGTCGGGCTCGGCCTCCAGCGCCTCGTCGAGGGTGATGCCCAGGTCGTTGGGGATCAGCTTGGCGATGCGGTCCACGAAACCGTAGGGATGGCCCAGCACCCGGCCGACGTCGCGGATCACGGCCTTGGCGGCCATGGTGCCGTAGGTGATGATCTGGGAGACCGCCTCGCGGCCGTACTGGCGGGCCACGTAGTCGATGACGTCGTCGCGCTGCTCCATGCAGAAGTCGACGTCGAAGTCGGGCATGGAGACCCGCTCGGGGTTGAGGAACCGCTCGAAGAGCAGGTCGTAGGCCAGCGGATCGAGGTTGGTGATCTTGAGGGCGTAGGCCACCAGCGAGCCGGCCCCGGAACCCCGTCCCGGGCCCACGGGGATGCCCTGGTCCTTGGCCCACTGGATGAAGTCCGCCACGATCAGGAAGTAGCCCGGGAACCCCATCTGCAGGATGATGTCGAGTTCGTGCTCCAGGCGCTTCTCGTAGGCCGCGCGGCGCTCGCGGTAGTCGGCCGCCCCGGGATCGAGGATGGTCTCGAGGCGCGCCTCCAGTCCCTTCCAGGCCTCCTGCTTGAAGTACTCCTGCTCGGTCATCCCCTCGGGGATGGGGAACTGGGGCAGGAAGTTCTTGCCCAGGGTGAGCGTGACATTGCAGCGCCGGGCGATCTCCACGCTGTTCTCCAGCGCCTCGGGGATGTCGGCGAACAGCTCGGCCATCTCCTCCGGGCTGCGCAGGTACTGCTGCTCGCTGTAGCGCTTCGGCCGCCGGGGATCGGCCAGCACCCGGCTGTCGTGGATACAGGTGCGCACCTCGTGGGCATCGAAGTCCTCGGCCTGCAGAAAGCGCACGTCGTTGGTGGCCACCACCGGCAGCTCGCGCTCGGCGGCGAGTTCCACCGCCGCGTGCAGGTAGTCCTCCTCGCCGGGACGGCCGGTGCGTTGCAGCTCGAGGTAGTAGCGGCCCGGGAAGAGCCCGACCCAGTGGTCGACGATGGCCCGTGCCCGCCCGGGCTTGCCCGCCGCCAGGGCCTGGCCCACGTCACCGGCCCGGCCGCCGGAGAGCGCGATCAGCCCCGTGCAGCTCTCCGCGTCCAGCCAGTCGCGGGCGATCACCGCCCGGCCCTTGTGCTGGCCCTCCAGGTAGGCCCGCGAGACCAGCCGGGTGAGATTGCCGTAGCCGGTGTTGTCCTGGCAGAGCAGCACCATCCGCGCCGGGTTGTCGGGGTCCTCCGGGGACTCGATCCAGGCGTCCACGCCGATGATCGGCTTGATCCCGGCCCCCAGGGCGGCCTTGTAGAAGCGCACCAGCGCGAACAGGTTGCTCTGGTCGGTAAGCGCCACCGCCGGCATGCCCTGCTCCCGCACCTGCTCGACCAGCCCGGGGATGCGGATCAGGCCGTCGGCGAGGGAGTACTCGGTATGGACGCGGAGATGGACGAAGGGGGTCGGCATGGGTGGCGCTCGTTTACAGCGGGTGGCGAAGGATCGGTCATTTTAACGCACCCGACCGCGGTCGAGGGAGTTCGCCCGCCCACCCCCCGGGTCCGGTCTCAGCCGGTCTCGCCGAGTGCCCGGCGCACGGGCGCGAAGCTGCGCCGGTGCTCGGGGCACGGACCGTGCTCGGCGAGCCGGGCCAGGTGGTCGCGGGTGGGATAGCCCTTGTGGCGGTCGAAGCCGTAGGCCGGGTAGCGCTCGTGGAGCCCGAGCATGGCGCGGTCGCGGGTGACCTTGGCCAGGATCGAGGCGGCCCCCACGCAGGGGACTTCCAGGTCGGCCTTCACCCGGGCCCGGGCGGGGATGCCGAGACGCGGGCAGGTGTTGCCGTCCACCACCGCGTGGGCCGCGCGGCCGCCGAGCCCGTCCACCGCCCGCTGCATGGCCAGCAGCGCGGCCTGGAGGATGTTGTGCCGGTCGATCTCGGCCACGCTGGCCTCGGCGATGGCGTAGGCCACGGCCTGGCTGCGGATGGCATCGAACAGCCGCTCGCGCGCCCGGGCGGTGAGCTTCTTGGAGTCGGTGACGCCGGCCACCGGGCTCTGCGGGTCGAGGACCACCGCCGCGGCCACCACCGGCCCGGCCAGGGGGCCCCGCCCCGCCTCGTCGATCCCGGCCATGGGTCCGCCGGCGCCGGTATCGGTGAACAGGGCCATGCCGGGTTCAGTCGCCACGCCAATCTCCCTATAATGCCGGTTTCGCCCGTCTTCGACTGGACGCTGAATGGACAATCTCCGATGTGCCGTGATCGGCACCGGCCACCTGGGCCGCTTTCACGCCGAGAAGTATGCCGCCCTCCCCGGCTGCGAGCTGGTCGCGGTGGTGGACCCCGACACCGAACGCGCCGGCGAGATCGCCGAGCGCCTCGGCTGCCGCGCGCTGGCAGACTACCACGAACTGCTGGGCGCGGTGGACGCGGTGAGCATCGCCGCGCCCACCTCCACCCACCACGCCATCGCCCGGGACTGCCTGGAGAACGGCAGCCACGTGCTGGTGGAAAAGCCCATCACCGTCACCCTCGCGGAGGCCGACGAGCTCATCGCCCTGGGGCGCGAGCACGACCGGCTGATCCAGGTGGGCCACCTGGAGCGCTTCAACCCGGCGGTGATGGCCCTGGGCGATCACCTGGAGCGCCCGCGCTTCATCGAGTCCCACCGGCTGGCGCCCTTCAACCCGCGGGCCACCGATGTCAGCGTGGTGCTCGACCTGATGATCCACGACATCGACATCATCCAGGACATCGTCGATTCCGAGATCGAGGAGATCGCCGCCAACGGTACGCCGGTGCTCACCGGCGACATCGACATCGCCAACGCCCGCCTGCGCTTCGCCAACGGCTGCGTGGCCAACGTCACGGCCAGCCGGGTGAGCCGCAAGAGCGAGCGCAAGATGCGCGTCTTCCAGGAGAACGCCTACCTCTCCGTGGACTTCGGCAACCGCGTCTTCGAGCGCCACTTCCGCGGCGAGGGCGAGATGTTTCCCGGCATCCCCGAGATCGACTCCGAGGAGTCGGCCTTCGACGACGGCGACGCCCTGCTCGCCGAGATCCGCCACTTCACCGACTGCATCCGCCGCGGCGAGCGCCCCCTGGTGCCCGGCGAGGCGGGGCGCCGCGCGCTGGCCACGGCCATCCGCATCGGCGAACTGATGAATCCCCAGTAAGAGAGGCACCCATGCGCATCCCCATGGTGGACGTGAAGCGGCAGTACGCCGCCATTCGCGAGGAAGTGGACCGCGGCGTCGCCGAGGTCCTCGCCGATGGCCGCTACATCCTCGGGCCCAACGTGAACGCCTTCGAGACCGAGGTCGCGGACTACATCGGCGTGCGCCACGCCATCGGCGTGGCCTCGGGCACCGACGCCCTCCACCTCGCGCTCGAGGGGGCCGGGATCGGCCCCGGCATGGAGGTGATCACCTCGCCGTTCACCTTCATCGCCACCGCCGAGGCGATCCGCTACGTGGGCGCGACACCGGTGTTCGTGGACATCGACCCGCGGACCTTCAACCTCGATCCCGAACAGGTGGAGGCGGCGGTGACCGGCCGCACGGCGGCCATCATGCCCGTCCATCTCTTCGGCCAGCCGGCGGACATGGGCGCGCTGGGCAGCATCGCCGAGCGCCACGGGCTCAAGGTCATCGAGGACTGCGCCCAGTCCTTCGGCGCCACCATCGACGGCCGCCAGACCGGCTCGCTGGGCCTGGCCGCCGGTTTCTCCTTCTTTCCCAGCAAGAACCTGGGCGGCGCCGGCGACGGCGGCATGGTGACCACCGACGACGACGCGGTGGCCGAACACGTCCGCCAGCTGCGCAACCACGGCTCGGCGCGGCGCTACTACCACGACCGCATCGGCTACAACAGCCGCCTGGACGAGCTCCAGGCGAGCATCCTGCGGGTCAAGCTGGCCCGCATCGACACGTACAACCGGGGCCGGCGACGCGTGGCCCGGCGCTATGCCGACCATCTCGCCGACCTGCCGCTGGAGCTGCCCTTGGAGGGCGGGCCGGGGGTGCACGTCTACCACCAGTACACCCTGCTGGTCGACGACCGCGAGACCCTCCAGCAGGCCCTGGCCGATGCCGGCATCGCCTCGGCGATCTACTACCCCGTGCCCCTGCACCGGCAGAAGGCCTTCGCCGACGTCTGCGGCGACCTGGCCCTGCCGGTGAGCGAGCAGACCGCCGAGCGCTGCCTGAGCCTGCCCGTCTTCCCCGAGCTCGAGGACGCCGAGATCGACCAGGTCGCCGAGGTCATCCGGGACACCCTGCGGTGAGCGACCCCGCCCCCCACGTGATGCTCGTCGCCGGCGAGGAGTCCGGCGACCGCCACGCCGCCAGCGTGGTGCGCCTGCTGCGCGAGCGCCTGCCCGGGGCGCGCTTCACCGGCATGGGCGGCGGCCACATGCGCGCGGCCGGCGTGGCCACGCGGGTGGACTCCAGCCACCTGGGGGTGGTGGGTCTCGGCGAGGTGCTGCGCCACTACGGCAAACTGCGCCGGGCACTGAAGACCATGAAGAACGCCGTCCGCGACGAGCGCCCCGACCTGCTCATCTGCGTGGACTACAAGGAGTTCAACCTCAAGCTCGCCCGCCACGCCAGGGCCTGCGGGGTCCCCGTGCTGTTCTACGTCAGCCCCCAGGTCTGGGCCTGGCGGCCCGGGCGGGTGAAGGACTACGGCCGTGCCGTGGACGTGATGGCGGTGATCTTTCCCTTCGAGGTGCCCTTCTACGAGCGCCATGCCATCCCCGTGCGCTACGTGGGCCATCCGCTGGCCGGCAAGGTGGACTCGGCGCTCGACCGGGGGCAGGCCCGCGAGGCCTTCGGGATCGGGACCGACGCCCCCGTGGTCGGCCTGCTGCCCGGCAGCCGGGCCAACGAGGTGGAACGCCTGCTGCCGGTGATGCTGGGTGCCGCCCGGCGCCTGCATGCCGCCGACCCCGACCGGCGCTTCCTGCTGGTCCAGGCCGGCTCGGTGACCCGCGAGCAGATCCGCCCCCACCTGGAGGCCGCCGACGACCTGCCGGTGACCGTCGTCCAGGGTCGCACCTACGATGCCCTGCGCGCCTGCGACGCGGTGATGACGGCCTCGGGCACCGCCACCCTGGAGGTCGCCCTGATGGGCGTGCCCATGGCCATCACCTACCGCGTCTCGACGCTGACCTACACCCTGCTCAAGCCCCTGGTGCGCATCCCCCACATCGGCCTGGTCAACATCGTCGCCGGCCGCGAGGTCGTGGCCGAGTTCGTCCAGGACCGCGCCCGGCCCGAGCGGCTCGCCGAGGAGATCGAGCACATCCTCGCCGACCCGGAGTACGCCCGCGCCATCCGCGAGGGCCTCGCCGAGGTCCGCGAGCGACTGGGCGAGGCCGACGGCGTGGCCCGGCTCGCCGACCTGGTGGTGGAGATGCTCGAGCACCGGGGCCGGCCCACCCGCCGACCGGGCGCCGGATGATCGCGGCATCCGCGCCGCGGCGCCCGGGTCGCAAACGGCGGGCCGGGCGTCAGGTGTCGCGCTCGACCTTCTCCAGGTCCTGGCGCGGGACGTCACCCTGGCGGTAGTAGCCCAGCCGGCGACGCATGTCCTCGAGGGCGCGATCCCGCTCGGCACGGCTGGCGAACCAGCGGTAGCTGGCCCAGTCCTCGCCGAGCAGATGGCCCGCACGCAGGCTCTGGCTCGTGTCCGAGAGCGTGATACGGATGCCGTATTCCTTCGTCATGGTTCAGTCCTCCCCGGGGATCCCCCCGCGGGTCAGGCGTCGCGGATCCAGGATGCGTTCCAGTTCCTCGCGGGAGAATTCGGTCTCGTCGGCGGCGACCTCGATGATCGGCCGTCCCTCGGCCAGCGCCCGCTTGGCGATCGCCGCCCCCTTCTCGTAGCCGATCAGGGCGTTGAGCGCGGTGACCAGGATCGGGTTGCGGGCCACGGCTGCCGCGAGATTGTCCTCGCGCACGCGAAAGCCGGCGATGGCCTTGTCCGCGAGCAGCCGCGAGCCGTTGCCCAGCAGCTCGATGCTCTCCAGCAGGTCGAGGGCGATCACCGGCAGCATCACGTTGAGCTGGAAGTTGCCCGACTGGCCCGCGAGCCCGATGGTGGCGTCGTTGCCAATCACCTGGGCGCAGGCCATGGCCACGGACTCGGGGATCACCGGGTTGACCTTGCCGGGCATGATCGAGCTGCCCGGCTGCAGCGCCGGCAGCTCGATCTCGGCCAGGCCGGCCAGGGGGCCGCTGTTCATCCAGCGCAGGTCGTTGGCGATCTTGGTCAGCGTCACCGCCAGGGCGCGGAGCTGACCGCTCATCTCCACCGCGCTGTCCTGGCTGGCGATCCCCACGAAGGGATTGTCCAGCGGCTCGAAACCCAGGCCGGTCCGCCGGGCCAGCTCGGCGCAGCAGCGCTCGCCGAACTCGGGGTGGGCGTTGATGCCGGTACCCACCGCGGTGCCGCCGATGGGCAGGCGGCGCAACCGGCCCGCGGATTCCTCGATGCGCTCGAGCCCGTCGCGGAACTGGCCGGACCAGGCACGCAGCTCCTGGCCGAGGGTCACCGGCATGGCGTCCATCAGGTGGGTGCGGCCCGTCTTGACGGTGGCGTCGAGCTCGTCGGCGCGGCGGTCGACGGTCTCCAGCAGGTGGTTCAGCGCGGGTTTCAGGGCCTGCTCGACCCCCAGGGCCGCGCTCGCCTGGAGCACCGTGGGAATCACGTCGTTGGAGCTCTGGCCCATGTTGACGTGATCGTTGGGATGCACGGCCAGATCGTCGTCGGAGGCCAGCCGGGCGATCACCTCGTTGGCGTTCATGTTGCTCGAGGTACCCGATCCGGTCTGGAAGACGTCCACCGGGAACTGGTCGAGGTGGGCACCGTCCGCGATCGACTCGGCGGCCGCCCGGATGCGCTCGGCCCGCTCGCCGTCGAGCAGGCCCAGCTCGCCGTTGACCACCGCGCAGGCCGCCTTGACCCGCCCCAGCGTGCGGATGAACCGCCCGGGCATGGCCCGGTCGCTGACGGGAAAGTTCTCCACCGCGCGCTGCGTCTGGGCCCCGTAGAGGGCGTCCGCCGGCACGCGGAGTTCCCCCAGGCTGTCCCGTTCGACCCGGTATCGCTCGGTCATGGTCTCGTCAGCCCCGGATGATGGGGCGGTCGCTGTTGCGGATGAAGTCGAGGAAGTTGGCCACCTCGGGATGCTCGGCGGCCATTGCCTCGACGCGGCGATAGCTCTCGGGCGAGGGATTGCCCGAGCGCACCAGCAGGCGGAAGGCCTGGTGCAGTGCCTGGATCACCTCCTCGGAGAAGCCGCTGCGGCGCAGTCCGGTCTTGTTCAGGCCGAAGCTGCGGGCATAGTTGCCGGTCACCGAGAGGTACGGCGGCACGTTGCGGTTCACGGCGGTGGACATGCCCGAGAAGCTGTACTCGCCGATCTCGGTGAACTGGTGGACCGTGGTGAAGCCACCCAGGGTGACGTGATCGCGCACGATCACGTGGCCGGCGAGCGAGGCGGCGTTGGCGAAGATCACGTTGCTGCCCACCTGGCAGTCGTGGGCCACGTGGGTGTAGGCCATGAGCAGGTTGTCGTCGCCCAGGCGGGTCACGCCGCCGCCCCCCACGGTCCCGCGGTTGAGGGTCGCGTACTCGCGGATGATGTTGCGCGCGCCGACCTCGAGCCGCGTCGGTTCACCGCGGTACTTGAGGTCCTGGGGCGCCTCGCCCACCGAGGCGAACTGGAACACCCGGCATTCGGGCCCCAGGCGCGTGGGCCCGTTGATCACCACGTGGGGGCCGATCTCGCAACCGTCCCCGATCTCCACGCCGGCACCGATCACACTGAAGGGTCCGACGCTCACGTTGTCCCCGATGCGGGCATCGGGATCGATGATGGCCGTGGAATGGATCACGCGTTCACCGCCCTCGCCGTGCACTTGATCACGGCCTTGGCAGCCAACTCGCCGTCCACCAGGGCCACCGCGTCGAAGAACCAGAGCCCGCGGACCACGCGCTTGAGCTCCACCTGCAGGTCCAGGCGATCGCCGGGCTCGACCATGCGCTTGAAACTCACCTTGTCCAGGCCGACGAGCATGTAGAGTTCGTCGTCCTGGGGCTCGCCCCCCATGCTGCGAAAGGCCAGGATGCCGGTGGCCTGGGCGAGGGCCTCGGTGACCAGCACGCCGGGCATCACCGGTCGGGCGGGGAAGTGCCCCTGGAAGAACGGCTCGTTGTAGGACACGTTCTTGTAGGCGTGAAGGAAGGCGTCCGCCTTCCACTCGGTCACGCGGTCCACCAGCAGGAAAGGATAGCGATGCGGCAGGTGGCGCATCACCTTCTGGATGTTCATTGCTTCACTCAAGGCGTGTCCCCTGTTGTCGTTTTCTCGGTCCGTCGCCGATCGGTGGTTTCGGCGGCGCGGCCACCATACCGCGCTGGCCGGCCTATTCGCCCCCGGCCCGGGATTCCATCAGCTCGAGCACTTCGTCGGTGATGTCGATGCGCTCGGAGGCGTAGACGGCGCCGGCACCCTCGCTGAGGATGAGGTCGAAATGCTCCCGCTTGGCCAGTTCCACGATGACCGCGTGGATCTCCTCCTGGAGTCGCGCCAGCTCCTCGTTGCGCCGCAGGTTGAGATCGTCGCGGAAGGCGGCCTGCTCACGCTGCAGCTCGCGCATGCGCCGGTTGAGCTCGCGTTCCTTGCGCGCCCGCTGGCTCTCCGACCAGGTGGCCCCGTCGCGCTTGATCTGTTCCTCGAGGGAACGGGCCGCGTCCTGGAGTTCGCGGATCTGTTTTTCCCGGGGCGCGAATTCCTCTTCCAGCTTGACGCCGGCCTGCTCGGCCTGCGGTGCTTTCTCCAGGATGAGCCCGGCATTGACCACGCCCACCTTGATGTCCTGGGCGGCCACCGGCGCGGCGGAAACCATCACCCACAGGACCACGAGCAGTCGTCGAACGATGCGCTTCAATGCAAACCTCCGGGTTGTCGGAAAGCGTCAGAGACCGGCGCCGATGGAGAACTGGAACATCTGCGTCTCGTCCTCGGGCTGGTCGTTGAGCGGCTGGGCCAGGCTGAAGGTGAGCGGGCCCACCGGCGACAGCCAGATGAAGCCCACGCCCACCGACTGGCGCAGTTCGTCGGCCTCGAAGTTTTCCACACCGTCATAGACATTGCCAATGTCGTAGAAGGCCGACATGCGCATCGAGGAATTGGATTCGTCCGAGAACGGCGTGGGGAAGATGAGTTCACCGCGGCCGGTCACGCTCAGGTTGCCGCCGAGCGGCTCGTCCTCGCTGTCGCGCGGGCCCAGGCTCGACCCCTCGAAACCGCGCACGCTCTTGATGCCGCCGGCGTAGAAGTTCTCGAAGAACGGCAGCTTGTCGTCGGGGGTCTCCCCGTAGGCTTCCCCGTAGCCCACGTCGCTGCCCACCGCGAAGGTGAAGACGTCGCTCGCCGGGAAGAAGAAGCGTGTCCGGTAGCGCAGCTTGTAGTACTCGAGATCGGAGCCCGGGACGGTCACCTCGCCGCGTACCTGCTGGAAGGAACCCCTGTCGGCGAACACCGTGCGGTTGCGGGTGTCGTGGCTCCAGCCGGCGGTGAGCTTGGCCTGGGCGTACTGCTCGCCGGCATAGCGGTCGACCTCCACCGACGGGTCGTCGGGGGCGACGATCTCGATCTGCTCGGCACCGACACCGAAGTTGACGGTGTCGAACTCGGTGATGGGGATGCCGTAGTCGAGCTCGCCGCCGAAGGAGTTGTTGGAAAACCGCGAGATGGAGACTTCCTCGGCGTCCACCTCCTGGTAGTAGAGCTTGAAGCCGCGGCTGATGCCGTCGACCGTGTAGTACGGGTTGTTGTAGTCGAAGCTGTAGAGGGTGCGGTAGACGGAGTTGTCGAAGTTGACCTTCACCTGCTTGCCGGTGCCGAGGAAGTTGTTCTCCGAGACCGAGGCGTTGAGGATGATGCCCTGGGACTGGGAGTAGCCGGCGCCCACGGAGAAGCTGCCCGATCGACGTTCCTTGATGCGGTAGTTGACGTCCACCTGGTCGCCCGCCTCGGGCACCGGCCGGGTCTCCACCTGGACCTGCTCGATGTAGGGCAGGCGCTGCAGGCGAACCTTGGAGCGGTCGATGTCCTCGGCCGAGTACGGCGCGCTCTCGAGCTGGCGCATCTCCCGGCGCAGGACCTCCTCATAGGTCGCCTGGTGGCCGGCGAAGTCGATGCGGCGCACGAACACCCGCTTGCCGGGGTCGATGTAGAAGGTGAGCTCGACCGTCTTGTTCTCCTCGTCCACGGTGGGCACGGCGTTCACCCCGGCAAACGCGTAGCCCCGGTTGCCCAGCTTGCGCTTGAGCGCAGAGGTGGACTGGGTCACCGCCTTGCGGGAGAAGGTCTCGCCCGGGGCGACCTGCAGCAGCTCGCGCAAGGTGGCCTCGTCGAAGACCATGTTGCCGGCGAGATCCACCGACTTCACCGTGTACGGCTCGCCCTCGGTGACGTTGACGGTGATGTAGATGTCCTTGCGATCGGGGGAGATGGTCACCTGGGTGGAATCGATCGCCGAGCGCAGGTAGCCGCGGTCGAGGTAGAACGAGCGCAGGGCCTCGAGGTCCGCCGAGAGCTTCTGGCGCGAGTACTGGTCCTTGTTGGAGAGGAACTGCCACCAGCCCGGGATGCCCAGCTGGAACTGGTCGAGCAGGGTCGCGTCGTCGAAGGCCCGGTTGCCGACGATGTCGATCCGGCGGATCCTGGCGGGCAGGCCCTCGGCGATGTCGATGGCGATGGCCACGCGGTTGCGCTCGAGCGACTCGACGGTGGTCTCCACCTCCACGCCGTACTTGCCCATGTTGTGATAGACCGCCAGCAGCTCGCGCTCCACCTGCTCCATCAGCGAGCGGTCGAAGACCCGCCCGCGGGCCAGGCCGAGATCCCGCAGCGACTGGGTCAGCTTGTCGGTCTCCACCTTCTTGTTGCCACTGATGTCGATGCGCGCGATCGCCGGGCGCTCCTCCACCCGCACCACCAGGACGTTGCCGCGGCGCAGCAATTCCACGTCGCGGAAGAAGCCGGTATCGAAGATGTCGCCGATGACCGCCGGGCTCCGGTCCGGGTCGAAGCGATCGCCCACCCGCACCGGCAGGTAGGTGAAGACCGTGCCCGGCTCGATACGCTCGAGACCCTCCACCTCGATGTCTTCGACCTGGAAGGCTTCGGCGGCCTGCAGCCCGCCCGAGCCCAGCGCGGCAACCATGGCCAGGCTGAGCGTGGATCGGCGAAGTCTCGTCATAATTCTCGTGTCCGCGCGGGGGTTCCCGGGTTAGTTGAACAGCCGGATGAAGTCGTTGTAGAGGGCGAGCGTCATCAGGGTGACGATGATGGCGAGGCCGATTCGCTGACCCAGCATCTCCGCCTCGGCCGAGAGCGGGCTGCCCTTCACGGCCTCGATAAGGTAATACAACAGGTGCCCGCCATCCAACACCGGCACCGGCAGCAGGTTGACGATCCCCAGGCTCAGGCTGATCACCGCCAGGAAGCCGAGAAAGCTCACCAGGCCCGTGGCGGCGGTCTTTCCGGCAAAGGTGGCGATGGTCACGGGCCCACTCAGGTTCTCCAGGCTGGCCTTGCCGGTCACCATCCCGCCGAGCACCCGCAGGGTCAGCCAGGACATCTCCCGGGTCTTTCCGGCCCCGGTGGCCAGCGCCGCGAGCGGGCCCTTGCGCTCGGTGACCAGCATCCGCTCGCGCAGGGACTCGGGGATCTCCACGCCGATGGCGGCACCGATATGCCCCCGGGTACCGGCCTCGGTATCCCGAGGCGCCGGGGTCAGTTCGATCCCGAGCAACTTGCCATCGCGTTCGACACGTAGCGACAGAACCTCGCCGGGATGGGCCTGGACGGTGTCGATGAAGGTCTGCACGTCGCCCGGGGGCCGCCCGTCCACCGACAGGATCCGGTCCCCCTCGCGCAGCCCGGCGCGGGCCGCCGGCCGGCCGGACTCCACCTGCATGATGGTAGGCGGCAGGTCGGGACGCCACGGCTGCAGGCCGAGCTTTTCCAGGGCGTCCCCGTTCTCGCGCAGCAGCGGCTCGCCTCCCAGGTCGAGGACCAGTCGGCGTTGCCCGCCGCCCTCGCCGACCACCGCCAGCGGGATCCGGCCGCCGTCGAGGCCCGCATCCACCAGCGCCACCCGGGCGGCCTGCCAGGTGGGCGTTTCCCGCCCGCCCACCCGGGTGATCTCGTCCCCCTCGGCGAGCCCGGCGACCGCGGCCGGCGTGCCGGGCTCGACCTCGCCCACCACCGGCCGCGTGCCGGTCACGCCGATCATGAACACCAGGGCGTAGAGCAGGATGGCGAGCAGGAAGTTGGCCACCGGCCCGGCCAGCACCACCGCGGCGCGCACGCCCAGCGGCTGGTTGTTGAAGGCCCGGTGGGCCTGGTCCGCCGGCACCGGCCCCTCGCGCTCGTCGAGCATGCGCACGTAGCCGCCCAGGGGGATGGCGGCGATGACGTACTCGGTCTCGCCCCGCTGGCGCCGCAGCAGCGGCCGGCCGAACCCGATCGAGTAGCGCAGGACCTTGACACCCAGCCGGCGGGCGACCCAGAAGTGCCCGTACTCGTGCACCGCCACCAGCACGCCGATGGCGACCACGAAGGCCGCGATCGAGAGGAAGAATTCAGCCATGCAGTCCCCGGCGGTCCAGCGGCGGCTCGCCGATCCAGCCCCGCGCGGCCTCGCGCGCCCTGCGGTCGGCCTCCTGCACGGCCTCCAGCGAGTCGGCCGCGACGACCTCGACGCGGTCGAGGGCCTCGCGGATGGCATCGGGGATCTGCAAAAAACCCAGCCGGTGTTCCAGGAAGGCGGCCACGGCCTCCTCGTTGGCGGCGTTGAGGATGGTGGTGGCCGTGCCCCCGGCCCACCAGGCCTCCCGCGCCAACCCCAGGGCCGGGAAACCCGCCTCGTCCGGGGCCTCGAAGTCGAGCGAGCCGCAGGTGAGCAAATCCAGCGGCTCGACCCCCGCGGGCACCCGATCGGGCCAGCCGAGCGCGTGGGCGATGGGCGTGCGCATGTCGGGATTGCCCATCTGCGCCAGCACCGAGCCGTCCACGTAGGCCACCAGCGAGTGGATGATGCTCTGGGGGTGGATGACCACCTGCACCCGGTCCGGGTCGGCGTCGAACAGCCAGCAGGCCTCGATCAGCTCCAGCCCCTTGTTCATCAGCGTGGCCGAGTCCACCGAGATCTTGCGCCCCATGGTCCAGCGCGGGTGGGCACAGGCCTGGTCGGGGGTGACCGCCACCAGCGCCTCGCGGCTGCAACCGCGGAAGGGTCCGCCGGAGGCGGTGAGCAGGATCCGTTCCACGCCCATGGCATCGAGGTTCTCCCCGGTGGCCGGCAGGCACTGGAAGATGGCGTTGTGCTCGCTGTCCACGGGCAGCAACTCGGCCCCGTGGGCGGCCACCTCGTCCATCAGCAGCCGCCCGGACATCACCAGGGCCTCCTTGTTGGCCAGCAGTATGCGCTTGCCGGCGCGGGCGGCGGCCAGCGTGGGCACCAGTCCCGCCGCCCCGACGATGCCCGCGACCACCTGCGCGGCCGACGCGTCGCGGGCGATGGCCGCGATCCCCGCCTCGCCGACGCCCACTTCCACCGCCAGGTCCCGGGCCCGCAACTCGCGCTCCACGGCTCGCGCGGCGTCGGCATCCGCCATGGCCACCCGGCCGGGGCGGAATTCCATCACCTGTTCCACCATCCGGCCGACGTTGCGCCCACCGGAAAGCCCGCTGACGCGGTAGCGGCCCGGGTTGCGCCGGATCACGTCCAGGGTGTTGACGCCGATGGTGCCGGTGGAACCCAGCACGGCGACGCCGGAGGCTGGCTGCGTCTCGTTCATGTTCCGGTCCCCGCGATGGTCCAGCCGAGCAGCAGCACGGTGGGCGCGGCCAGCATGCTGTCCACCCGGTCGAGCACGCCCCCGTGGCCCGGCAGGAGGTTGCCGCTGTCCTTCATGCCCCGCTGGCGCTTGAACAGGCTCACCAGCAGGTCGCCGGCAATCGAGACCAGCGCGGCCACCAGGGCCACGCCGATCATCACCGCCAGGCCGGCCCCCCCGGCCGGCAGGACCGCGTGGGCCAGCGCCGCCATGATCGCCACCAGCACCAGCCCACCGGCCACGCCCTCCAGGGTCTTGCCGGGGCTGATGGAGGGTGCGAGCTTGGACCGGCCGAACGCCCGACCGGCGAAGTAGGCCCCGCTGTCCGCGGACCAGACCAGCACGAAGGTAAACAGGAGAAAGCCCGGGCCCAGGGCCGGGTGGGCGTGGATCGACGCCATGGCGAACCAGCTGGGCACCATGGCGGGCAGGCCCGCAAGCAATCCCAGGCAACGCCCCCGGGAGCGTGGCCGTCGCGTGCGGTGGCGCAACAGGTAAGCGCTCACGGCGAACCACCAGGCCGATCCCAGCGCCCCCACCCACCGCATCGCCGCGGGCTCGCCCACCCAGGGCCAGAGGGCCGCGCAGGCGGCCACGGTCACCGCCGGGTAGGCCCACCTCGCCAGCGGGCCCTTGCAGCCAGCCAGGCGCTGCCACTCGAAGGCCGCCAGCAGGGTGACGCCCAGCAGGACCACCGCCATCGCCCGCGAGGGCAGCAGCAGGATGGCGGGCACCATCACCACCAGCAGGACGAAGGCGGTGATCAGCCGGGTCCTAAGCATCGTCGGCGGCCTCCCCGAGCTGCTCCGAGGTGCGCCCGAAGCGGCGCTCGCGGCGCCCGAACCAGGCGAATGCCGCCTCCAGGCTGTCCTCGTCGAAATCGGGCCAGAGTTGCTCGCAGAAATAGAGCTCGGTGTAGGCCATCTGCCAGAGCAGGAAGTTGCTGATGCGCTGCTCCCCGCCCGTGCGGACGAAGAGGTCGGGATCGGGCAGGCCCGCGGTGGAGAGCGCCCCGTCGAGCGCCTGCTCGTCGATGGCCTCGGGGTCGAGCCGCCCGGCGGCGGCCTCGGCGGCCAGCCGGCGCTGGGCCTGGAGCAGGTCCCAGCGACCGCCGTAGTTGGCCGCCACCACCAGTTCCAGGCGGTCGTTGTCGCGCGTCAGCGCCTCGGCTTCGGCCATCGAGGCCCGCAGGGCGTCGGAAAACGCCGCCCGGTCGCCAATGAAGCGCAGGCGGATGCCGTTCTCGTGGAGCCGGCCCACCTCCTTGTCCAGGGTGGAGACGAACAGCCGCATCAGCGCCGAGACCTCCTGCGAGGGGCGCTGCCAGTTCTCGCTGGAGAAGGCGAACAGGCTGAGCACCTCGACCCCGGCCTGCATGCAGCCACGCACCGCCCGGTGGACGGCCTGGACACCGCGCTGGTGCCCGGCCATCCGCGGCAGGTAGCGTTTCTGCGCCCAGCGCCCGTTGCCGTCCATGACGATGGCCACGTGACGCGGCACGGCGGCTTTTTCGGCTTGCGCGTTGTGCTTCATCGACGGCCCTGGTTCGGCGCCCGAGGCCGGACACGATCGTCCCTGCACTCCGGCCAAGGGGTCCCAAACTGACGTGGGCGGAGGTTCGCCTCCGCCCACCGATCCGAAAAGGGAGGAAAGGCCGACCGGCTCAAACCTCCATGAGGTCCTTCTCCTTGACCTCGAGCAGCTTTTCCACGGTCGCCACGTGCTCGTCGGTGAGCTTCTGGATCTGCTCCTCGGCCTGGCGCTCCTCGTCCTCGCTGATCTCCTTTTCCTTGAGCAGCGTCTTGAGATCGCCGTTGGCATCGCGGCGGACGTTGCGGATGGCGATGCGGGCGTTCTCGCCCTCCTGGCGGACCACCTTGACCAGGTCGCGGCGGCGTTCCTCGGTCAGGGCCGGCATGGGCACGCGGATGACCTTGCCGGCGGTCGCCGGGTTCAGGCCCAGGTCGGACTCCATGATGGCCTTCTCCACGGGCTTGACCATGCTGTCTTCCCAGGGACTGACCGTCAGCGTCCGGGCATCCTCCACGCCGATGTTGGACACCTGGGAGAGCGGGACCTCGGCACCGTAGTACTCGACGGTGATGTGGTCGAGCAGGCTGGTGTGGGCCCGCCCGGTGCGGATCTTGGCCAGTTCGTTCTTCAGCGACTCGATGGTCTTGTCCATCCGGCTCGCTGCGTCTTTGCGGATCTCGTCGATCATCGTTTGCTCAGCCCTCGGGAAAGATGATGGTACCCACCGGTTCCCCGGCGATCAGGCCGGCCAGGTTGCCCGGCTTGTTGATGTCCATGACCTGCAGCGGCATCCCGTAATCCCGGCAGAGCACGATCGCCGTGGCGTCCATCACGCCCAGGCGCTGCTCCAGCACCTGGTCGTAGCTCAGGCGATCGTAGCGGCTGGCCCCGGGATGGGTCACCGGATCGGCATCGTACACGCCGTCGACCTTGGTGGCCTTGATCATGACGTCGGCGCCGATCTCGATGGCGCGCAGGCTGGCGGCGGAATCGGTGGTGAAGAAGGGATTGCCGGTGCCGGCGGCGAAGATCACCACCCGCCCCTTCTCCAGGTGGCGGATGGCGCGGCGGCGGATGTAGTCCTCGCAGACCTTGTTGATCTCCAGCGCGGACATCACCCGGCAGAATCCGCCCCGGCGCTCGATGGCGTCCTGGAGCGCGAGCGCGTTCATGACCGTCGCCAGCATGCCCATGTGATCGCCGGTGACGCGGTCCATGCCGGCCTCGGACAGGCCCGCCCCGCGGAAGATGTTGCCCCCGCCGATCACGAGAGCGACCTCGATGCCGCTTTCGCGCAGGGCGAGGATCTCGTCGGCGAGGCGTTCGAGCATCTGCGGGTCGATGCCGTACTCGAAGCGGCCCATCAGGGCCTCGCCACTCAGCTTGAGGAGGATTCGACGGTGTTGCGCGGGTTCTTGCATGGGCTGGCCGGACACACGGTTCTGGTTGTCGTACCCGGCCCCCGGGCTCGTCCCACCGGGGACCCGGGAGGGACGCCTTGCACGCTTTCACGGCAGGCGCACCCCTGGCGGGCACGCCGGCCGGGAAAGCGCCCGGGGCGTGGAGATTCTACCACGCCCCGGCGCATTCGGGTGGGTCAGCCGCCCTTGACCTGGGCCATGACCTCGGAGGCGAAATCCTGCTCTTCCACCTCGATGCCCTCGCCCACCTCGAAGCGGACGAAGGCCTTGGGCGTGGCACCGGCCTGCTCGAGCATCTTGCCCACGGTGGTGTCCGGGTCCTTGACGAAGGGCTGGCCCACCAGGGTGATCTCGCCCAGCCACTTGCGCAGGCGGCCCTGGACCATCTTCTCGATGATCTCGGCGGGCTTGCCGCTGTCCTGGGCCTGTTCCACCAGCACGGCCTTCTCCTTGTCCACCATCTCCCGGGGCACGTCGTCCTCGGAGACGCAGGTGGGGTTGGAAGCGGCCACGTGCATGGCGACATCGCGGGCGATCTCGGCGTCACCGCCCTCGATGTCCACCAGCACACCGATACGGCCACCGTGGGTGTAGCTGCCGATGTGACCGGAGGTCTCCATGCGGGTGAAGCGGCGCAGCTGGATGTTCTCGCCGATCTTGGCCACCAGGCCCTTGCGCACTTCCTCGATCGCCTCGCCGTCGATCTCCAGGGCGGAGAGCGCGTCCACGTCGGCGGGATCCTCTTCCAGGACCGTCTCGGCCACGGCATCCGCGAAGGCGCGGAAGTCGTCGTTCTTGGCCACGAAGTCGGTCTCGCTGTTGATCTCGACCATCGCCGCGCGCTTGCCGTCCTCGGACTGCTTGATGATCACCACGCCCTCGGCGGCGGCCCGGCCGGCCTTCTTGTCGGCCTTGGCCATGCCCGACTTGCGCATCAGCTCGATGGCCGCGTCCAGGTCACCGTCGGTCTCGACCAGGGCCTTCTTGCATTCCATCATCCCGGCGCCGGTGCGCTCGCGGAGCTCCTTGACCAGGGCTGCAGAAATCTTCGCCATTTTCGTTCACCTCGAAAACGCGGCGGGCCCGTGGGCCCGCCCGGATGGACTGGAAAACTCGGGTTGCGGATTACTCGGCCGCGTCTTTTGCTGCCGGCTGTTCGCCCTCGGCCTCGGCCTCGGTTTCCTCCTCGACCTCGACGAAATCCTCGCCGCTGTCGATCGACGCCGCCTGCTTGGCCTCCTTGATGGCATCGGCCATGGCCGTCGTGTACAGGCGGATGGCGCGCTGCGCGTCATCGTTGCCGGGGATGACGTAGTCGATGCCCTCGGGCGTGTTGTTGGTATCGACCACCGCGACGATCGGAATGCCGAGCTTCTTCGCCTCGGCCACGGCGTTCTTCTCGAAGCCGGTGTCGATGATGAAGATGGCGTCGGGCAGGCGCTCCATGTTCTTGATGCCGCCCAGGCTGCGCTCGAACTTCTCCATCTCGCGGCGACGCTCGAGGGCCTCGCGCTTGGTCAGGCGTTCGAAGGTACCGTCCTTGGCCATGGCCTCGAGATCCTTGAGGCGGCGAATGGAGCCCTTCACCGTGCGGAAGTTGGTCATCATGCCGCCCAGCCAGCGGTGGGCGACGTAGGGCATGCCGCAGCGCTCGGCATTCTCGACCACCGCGTCCCGGGCGGAGCGCTTGGTGCCCACGAACATCACGTTGCCGCCGTTGGCCGCGAGCTTGCCCAGGTAGTTGGCCGCCTCCTTGAACAGGGGGACGGTCTTTTCCAGGTTGATGATGTGGATCTTGTTCCGCTCACCGAAGATGAACGGTTCCATCTGGGGGTTCCAGAAGCGGGTCTGGTGACCGAAGTGGACACCCGCTTCCAGCATTTGGCGCATGGATACGTCAGCCATTGTTTCTCTACTCCTAGGGGTTGGGCCTCCATATGCCCGCATGGAACGACCCCGGCCCGCCCGACGGCGGCACCGGGGCACCCTGCTCCACGTGACGGCATATGTGTGGATTGTCCCGGGCGCACCGCGCGTCCCGGTCGCAGCCGTTCGAGCTGCGCGCGCTTTATACCACGAAAGGCGCTTTTCCCTCAATCGACGACCGCCCTCGTCGGCCCGCCGGGCAGCGGTTACAATCGCCCCAGCGGGATCCGTCCCGATCGCCAACAGAACACGACAGCACGCCCGCGCGGGCACGAGCGTAATTTCATGAGCATCAACATCAAGACTGCCGAGGAAATCGAGAAGATGCGGGCCGCCGGCCGGCTGGCCGCACGCACCCTGGACATGATCACCCCCCACGTCCGGGCGGGCGTGACCACCGAGGAGCTCGACCGGATCTGCCACGACTTCATCGTCGAACATGGCGCCACCCCGGCCCCGCTCAACTACCACGGCTTTCCCAAGTCGGTCTGCACCTCGCTCAACCACCAGGTCTGCCACGGCATTCCCGGCGCGCGCAAGCTCAAGCGCGGGGACGCCCTCAACATCGACGTCACCGTGATCCTCGACGGCTACCATGGCGACACCAGCCGCATGTACACCGTGGGCAAGCCCAGCATCCAGGCCGAGCGCCTGATCCGCGTCACCCGGGAATGCCTGTTCAAGGGCATCGAGGTGGTCCGCCCGGGGGCCTTCCTCGGCGACATCGGCCACGCCATTCAGCGCCACGCCGAGGCCCACCACTACTCGGTGGTGCGCGAGTACTGCGGCCACGGCCTCGGCCGCGCCTTCCACGAGGAGCCCCAGGTGCTCCACTACGGCGACCCCGGCACCGGGGCGCAGCTGGAGGCGGGGATGACCTTCACCATCGAGCCGATGATCAACGCCGGCAAGCGGTTCGTGAAGACCCTCGCCGACGGCTGGACGGTGGTCACCAAGGACCACCGTCCCTCGGCCCAGTGGGAGCACACCATCCTGGTCACCGACAGCGGTCACGAGATCCTCACCCTCGGCGAGGACGAGGAGCCGCGGCCATAAACCGTACCCCGCTCGACCCGCCCGCCCTGCCGGCCCTGCTGCCCTCGGCCGAGCGCCTGGCGGCCATCCGCGACGCCGACCAGCCCGGCCGCCTGCTCGCCGAGGAGATCGACGCGCTCGACGAGCGCATCCGCCAGGCCTTCGCCGGCGGCGTGCCCGCCACCGAGCTGGTGACGGCCCGCAGTGCCGGCATGGACCGGGCCCTCGAGGTGCTGTGGTCGGCCTACCTGCCCGCCGATGCCGAGGCCTGCCTGGTGGCGGTCGGCGGCTATGGCCGGCGCGAGCTCTTCCCGCATTCCGACGTCGACCTGCTGGTACTGCTCGGCGAGGACGTCGAGGAACACATCGGCGACGCCCTGCGCGAACTGGTCACCGCCTTCTGGGACCTGGGGGTCAAGATCGGCCACAGCGTGCGCACCGTCGCCGAGTGCATCGAGCACGGCCGCGACGACGTCACCATCGCCACCAACCTGTTCGAGGCACGGCCCATCGTCGGCGCGACGATGCTCTTCGGGCGGCTGGAGATCGCCCTGGCCGGCCCCGATTTCTGGCCCGCCGAGACCTTCTTCCGGGCCAAGCGCGCCGAGCAGCGGGCCCGCTACCGCAAGTACGACGAGTCCGGCGCCAAGATCGAGCCCAACGTCAAGGAAAGCCCCGGCGGGCTGCGTGACGTCCAGACCATCAGCTGGGTGACCCGCCGCCACTTCGGTACCGGCGAGTTCTTCGAGCTCGTCGAGCACGGCTTTCTCACCGACGACGAGTACGCCGAGCTGACCGAGGGCCGCGCCCTGCTGTTTCGCATCCGCATGGCCCTGCACCTGCTGGCCGGCCGCACCGAGGACCGCCTGCTCCTCGATTACCAGCGCGACATCGCCCACCAGTTCGGCTATGCCGGCGGCGATGCCAACCAGGCCGTGGAGCAGTTCATGCAGACCTACTTTCGCGGCGTGCTGGGTCTGCAGCGGCTCAACGACATGCTCCTCCAGCTCTTCGAGGAGGCGATCCTGCAGCGCGGTGCCCACCACTCGCCCTGCCCGCTCAACCCGCGCTTCCAGACCCGGATGGGTTTTCTCGAGACCACCGGCCCGGAGATCTTCGCCCGCGAGCCCGCCGCGCTCATGGAGCTGTTTTTGATCCTGGCGCGCCTGCCCGAGCTGCGCGGGGTACGCGCCAAAACCATCCGCCAGATCCGCCGCAACCTCGACCGCGTGGATGACGAGCTGCGCGAGGACATGCGCGTGACCGGCATGTTCCGGGCCATCCTGCGCCAGCCCGGGGGGCCCTACCCGGTCCTGCAGAAGATGAACCGCTACGGGTTCCTGGCCGCCTACATCCCCGAGTTCGGCCAGATCGTGGGGCGCATGCAGTTCGACCTGTTCCACGTCTACACCGTCGACGAGCATACCCTGCTGGTGATCCGCAACCTGGAGCGTTTCGCCGGCCGCGCGACCGCCGGGGAGCTGCCGCTGCCCGCGCGGCTGATGCGCGAGCTGCGCGCGCCGGAGACGCTCTACATCACCGCCCTGTTCCACGACATCGCCAAGGGCCGCGGCGGCGACCACGAGGTCCTCGGCGCCCTGGATGCCGAGGCCTTCTGCCGCCGCCATGCCTGCGACAGCGAGACCATCGACACGGTCACCTGGCTGGTACGCAACCACCTGCTGATGTCGTTCACCGCCCAGCGCCGGGACATCTCGGACCCCAAGGTGGTCGAGGAATTCGCCGGTGCCGTGGCCACCCCCCGCCGCCTCGCCCTGCTCTACCTGCTCACGGTGGCCGACATCCGCGCCACCAACCCCAGCCTCTGGAACAGCTGGCGCGACGCGCTCTTGCGCGAGCTGTTCGAGAACACCCGGGAGGCCCTCGAGGGCGAGAGCCGGGCCGCGCTGCCCGATGCCGAGGCCATGGTGGAAACCACCAAGAACGAGGCCCTGGCCCTGCTCGAGGCCCGCCCCGAGGACGTCGACCCCGACGACGTCCAGCGCTTCTGGGAAGACTTCTCCGACGAGTACTTCCTCCAGCGGTCGCCCGAGGAAGCCGCCTGGCACACCGCGCTCACCCTCGACGCCCGCCAGCGCCGCCTGCCCATCATCGGCATCCGCCAGAACCGCGAACGCCACTGCACCGAGGTGGCCATCTACACCAGCGACCACCCGTTTCTGTTCGCCCGGGTCACCACCCTGCTCACCCAGCGCAACCTCAACGTGGTGAGCGCCGGCATCACCACCGCCGCCTCCGGCCATACCCTGGACACCTTCCACGTCCTCGGCCCGGACGGTCGCCCGCTGGAGGATCGCTGGATGATCGACGACCTGCGCCGCTCGCTGGTGCGCAGCCTGCGCGAGGCCGGACCGCCCGATGCCACCCCGCCGCGGGCGCTGTCGCGGCGCAAACGCCAGTTCGACGTCGCCACCCGCATCGAGCTGTTCCAGGACCGCCACCGCGACCGCACCATCGTCCAGATCGAGACGGCCGACTACCCGGGCCTGCTGGCACGCATGGCGCTGGCCTTCGCCGAGAGCGGGGTGCAGGTCCAGAGCGCCAAGATCGCCACCCTGGGCGAACGGGCCGAGGACATCTTCTTCGTCACCGACGGCGACGGCCACGCACTGATCGACGAGGCGCTCCGGGACCGGCTGGTCGCGCGCCTCCACCAGCGCATCGATGACGACGACAGTGACGACTGAGGCCGCACAGGGCCTCGCGCTGCTCTACCACGACGCCCACCTGCTGGCCGTGGACAAGCCGAGCCTGCTGCTCTCGGTGCCCGGCCGGGGCCCGGAAAAGCACGACTCGGTGCTCACCCGGGCCCGGCGGCACTGGCCGGGGGCGCGCATCGTCCACCGCCTCGACTGGGAGACCTCCGGCGTCCTCCTGCTGGCCCTCGACGGGCCCACCCAGAGCGCGCTCAACCGCCAGTTCGCCCGCCGCGAGATCGACAAGGAATACCGGGCACGGGTCGCCGGGCGGCTGGCCTGCCGGCGCCTGTCCATCCGTCGCCCCCTGGTCCGCGACTGGCCCAACCGGCCGCGCCAGATGGTCGACTGGGAGCGGGGCAAGCCCTCGCTGACCCACGTCGAGCGCCTCGGCCACCACGGCCCCGACACCTGCCTGTGCCTGCGCCCGGTCACCGGCCGCAGCCACCAGCTGCGCGTCCACCTCCTCGACATCGGCCACCCGATCCTCGGCGACCGCCTCTACGGCCCGCCCGGCAGCCGCGAGGCGGCCGACCGCCTGCTCCTCCACGCCCATCGCCTGGCCTTCATCCACCCGGCGACCGGCGAACGCCTGGCGCTCGAGGCACCGCTGCCCTTCTGACCGGTGCCGCTGGGTCACTTGCCGCACGCCCTTCGCGTCGCTTGCCGGGGCCGGGCGAAATCCGTGGCAGTTGATAGACTGGAGACATGCACCCCCGATCCTGCCACCCGCACCCCCGCCGCACGGCCCGCCAGGTGATCGCGCTCGCCATGCTCTGCCTCGCGGCGGCCGTCCAGGCAACCCCGCGCATCGAGGTCTTCGAGCTGGACCACTGGCAGGCCGAGGCCGTGCTGCCGCTGGTGGAGCCCCACCTCGCGGATGCCGTCCAGCTCACGGCCACCGGCCACCGTCTGATCGCCAGCGGGGAACCGGGCGAACTGGAGCGCCTGCGCCGGCTCCTGGCCGAGCTCGACCGGCCGCGGGCCAGCCTGGTGATCCGCGTGCGCCGCGCCGGGACCACCCGCGCGTCCGACGGTTGGCGACTGTCCACCGAGCGGGTCCAGGGCGGCGAACAGCGCCTGCGGGTGCTCGAGGGCAGCCCCGCCCTGATCCACATCGGCCGCCGGGAGCGGGAAATGGAGACCCGCGCCGTGGGCGCCGGCGACCAGCTCCTGCTGGTCCGCTCCGGGCGGGACATCGAGACCGGCGAGGGCTTTCGCGTCTTCCCGCGGCTCGCCGGCGACGAGGCGAGGCTCTCCATCGAACCCTACCGGGTCGACCGCGCCGACGATGGCGCCCTGCGCATCGAGCGGGCCACCACCGAGATCCGCGTGCCGCTGGGCGAATGGGTGCCCATCGTCACCGGCGAGAGCGGGCGGCGCGAGATACCCGGCGGCCAACGCTGGTCCACCGAGCACCGCGCCGGCGACGACCGTCGCATCGAGATCCGCGTCGAGCGCGTCGACTCATGACGGGGCGGGCCGCCCGCCGGCGGCGGGGCGAAGACCGTCTCGCCGGTGTGCTGCTGCTGGCGCTGATCGCCGGCGTGGCCGCGCACCAGCTGCTGCCCGCCGTGCCCGGCTGGCTGCCCGGGGTCTTCGCCTGGCTGGCGGCCGCCACTCTCTGGCACGGCCTGCCCGGCGCCTACCGGCGCCAGGCCGCCATCCTCCTGGCCCTCGGGACTGCCGGCCTGCTCTGGGGCGCATTCCGGGGCCGGCCGCCGGACATCGCCGCCATCCTCGCCCAGAACCAGGCCCTGGTGGCCATGCTCGCCGGGGTCTCCTTCCTGCGCCTGCTGACACCCTCGGGTCGCGGCGGTCGCCAGCCGCACGGCCGTGCGGGGTTCTGGCGCACCCTGCTGGCCACCCACCTGCTGGGCGCGGTGCTCAACCTGGCGGTGCTGCCGATCGTCGCCCGGCGCACCCTGGTCGACGCCCGGGCCCGTCCCGGCGCGATCCGCGCCCTGACCCGCGGCTACACCAGCGCCGTGCTCTGGTCCCCCTTCTTCGCCGGCATGGCCACCGCGCTGACCTATGCCCCCGGCGCCGACTGGCCCACCCTCGCCGCCTGGGGACTGCCGCTGGCGGGCTTCGCCCTCGCCTATACCCTGCTTGCCGGGCGCCTCGGCTGGCCGGCCGAGCTCGCCGCCCACCGCGGCTTCCCCCTCACGCCCGGCAGCCTGGGCCTGCCGCTGGGACTGGCCCTGCTGCTGCTCGCCCTGCACACGCGGCTCCCCGGCTGGCCGATGCTGGCCCTGATCGCCGTGACCGCCCCCCTGGTGACCGCGGGCCTGCTGCTCCTGCGGCGCGGCAGGCGTGGCTGGGTCGGCCTGCGGCTCCACCTGCGCACCGGGCTGGCGGACACCCGCGGCGAGGTGATCCTGTTCCTCGCCGCCGGTTTCCTGGGCGTGGGCGTCACCGCCGCGCTGCCGCCCCTGGGAGAGACCGGTGCATTGCCGGGATTCGGTCCCGGCCTGGCCTCGGCGGTGGTGGGCATCATCACGCTGGGGGCGATCCTGGGCCTGCACCCGTTGATCGGGATCGCCGTCCTCGCCCCGGTGCTCACCCCCCTCGACCCGGACCCCATCCTGCTGGGGCTCACCTTCACCCTCGCCTGGTCGCTGGGCACCGCCCTCGGCCCGCTCTCGGCCACCCAGCTGCTGCTGCGCGGCGGCCACGGGATCCCCGGACTGGAAGTCCTCCGGCTCAACCTGCCCTACGGCCTGGCGCTCTACCTGGCCGGGGTGTTGGTACTGCACCTGCAGGCCGCGGGGGGATGAGTTCAAGAACGGCGCCCCGTGGCCGATAATGGGAGGGCATGGGAGTCCCGCCATGAGCCTGCGAAACCGATTGCTTGGCGCCGCCCTGGTGCTGGCCCTCGCCGCACCGGCGGCCACCGCGGCCGAAGCCGACGGCGCCGGATTGCACCAGGATGCGCTCGCCTGCCTCGGCGCGGCCGATCCCGCCTGTGCCGTGAACCGGTTCCGGCAGGCGGCCCGGGCCGGCCACGCCCCGGCCATGCTGGCGCTGGCCGCACTCCACGCACGGGGGACCGACGGCCTGGACGCCGACGCGGACGAAGCCCACTACTGGCTGCAGATGGCGGCCGAGTGGGGCAGCGCGACCGCGCGCCGGCTCCTGGGCGAAACGGAGGTCATCGCCCGCCTGCGGGCCTACCCGCTGGCCCCCGCCGGAACCACCCCGGGGGCCGACTCCGCCACGGGATCCGCGCCCGCGGCACCCCGGGCGGCCGGGGCCGATCCCGGCTTCCCAGGGACCGAGGGCAGTCATCCGGGGACCGGGGCCGACGATCCGGGCGGCGAGCGCGCGGAGGCTCCCGCCACTGCCCGGCCGGTCCCGGCTGAAGGCCGGGCGTCCGCCCCGGACCGGGACGGGCGGGTACCGGGAGCCGGCAGCGAGCCATCCGCGGACCTGGCCACGGAAGGAGAAGAGACCCGGGCCGAGGACGCGCCCGAACCGGGCCGGGACGAATCGCTCCCCGCCCCGCCGGACACCTCTGCCCGGGCACCGGGGACCAACGGCGACACGGCGGCCCCGGAGCCGGCCGGCGATGCGGGCCGGCCGGGGCCAGCAGCCGGGAGGGCATCACCGCGGGGAAGTACCGAGCCCGCGGCGCCGCGGGCCGAACCGGAGCCGCAGCCGGCCCGCCCGGCCGCCCCGCGCTACACCCTCCAGCTCGCCGGGGCATACAGGCGCGCGGGCCTGGAACGCCTGGTCGAAACCCTCGACATCGCCGACGAGGCCCGTATCGAGACCGTTTCCCGCGGCGGCAAACCCTGGTTCCGGCTGGTCTGCGGCCGCTTCCCCGACCCCGCCGCGGCCCGTGCCCGGGCCGCGGCATTCGAGGGCCGGCTGCCCGAGCGGCCCTGGGTTCGCCCCGTCAGCGCTCGGTGAACTCCACGGCGTTGCCGTCCGGGTCACGGCAGAAGAGTGCCCGGCGGCCGGAGCGGCTGCGGGTGAAGGCGATCCCCGCCCCGTCCAGGGCCCGGGCGAGGGTTTCCAGGTCCGTCACCGCCAGGGCGAAATGCCGGTCGCGCCCACCGTGGGCCGGCGCCTCGCGAGCCGCGTCCGGGTCGGGCAGCTCCAGCAGGTGGATTCGGGTGGCGCCGCCCACGCGCAACCAGGCCCCCGGGAAGCCCAGGTCGGGCCGCTCGGGGTCCACCTCCAGGCCCAGCACGTCGCGGTAGAAGCCCAGCGCCCGGCCGGTGTCGGCCACCAGCAGGCTGACATGGTCGATACCCGTGATCCCCGTCGATGGCATGGGTTCACCCCCCGGTTCCCTGGTCAAATCGGGTATACTACGCGATTTGGCAAATCGGCAGCCCGACCCAGCATGAACCCGGATCTCGCCCGGCTCCAACCCTATCCCTTCGAGAAGCTCCGCGAGCTCAAGGCGGACGCCCACCCGCCGGCCGACAGGGCCCACATCGCCCTGTCCATCGGCGAGCCCAAGCACCGGCCGCCGGGGTTCGTGGGCGAGGCGATCAGCAACCACATGCACGGGCTGGCGAACTACCCCCGGACCCAGGGCAGCGACGCCCTGCGCGAGGCCATCACCGCCTGGCTGACGCGCCGCTACGGCCTGGCCGAAGGGAGGCTGGACCCGGACCGCCACTGCCTGCCCGTGGCCGGCACCCGCGAGGCACTGTTCGCCTTCGCCCAGGCGGTGGTGGAGCGCTCGCCGGATGCCCTGGTGGCCATGCCCAACCCGTTCTACCAGATCTACGAGGGTGCCGCACTGCTCGCCGGGGCGACGCCGCGGTTTCTCGACCTGCGCGCCGACAACGGCTTCCTGCCCGACTTCGAGGGGGTCACCGACGACGAGTGGCGACGCATCCAGCTCGTCTATGTCACCAACCCGGGCAATCCCACCGGCGCGGTGATGGACCGCGGCGCACTCGAGGTGCTGATCGAGCGGGCCCAGCGCCACGATTTCGTCATCGCCGCCGACGAGTGCTACTCCGAGATCTACCGGGACGAGGCCGAGCCACCCACCGGCCTGCTGCAGGCCGCGGCCGGGATGGGGCTGGACGACTTCCGCAACTGCGTGGTCTTTCACAGCCTGTCCAAGCGCTCCAACCTCCCGGGCCTGCGCTCGGGCTTCGTCGCCGGCGACGCCGACGTGCTCGCCCGCTTTCGCCTGTATCGCACCTACCACGGCTGCACCCTGCCCCCGCCGCTGCAGGCGGGCAGCACCGTGGCCTGGCAGGACGAGGGCCACGTGCGGGCGAACCGCGACCGCTACCGGGAGAAGTTCGACGCCGTGCTCGACATCCTCGACGGCGTGCTCGAGGTGGAGCGGCCCGACGCCGGCTTCTATCTCTGGCCCCGGGTGCCGGGCAGCGATACCGAATTCGCCCGCCGGCTGTTCGCCGAGCAGAACGTCACCGTGCTGCCCGGGCGGTACCTGGGCCGCGACGGCGGGACCGGCAACCCGGGCACCGGCCGGGTGCGCATGGCCCTGGTGGCCGAACTCGAGGAATGCGTGGAGGCCGCCGGGCGCATCCGCGAAATGATCCGGGCCGGCTGAGCCCTGCGCTCCCGGCCGTATTGCATCGACCAACCAGCCTTTTCCGAGGAGTCAACATGAGCGACATCCAGAGCACCATCGAGGCGGCCTTCGAGCGCCGCGCCGAGATCAACCCGCGCAACGTCGAGCCGCAGGTCAAGGAGGCCGTCCTCGAGGCCATCGCCCGGATCGATTCCGGCGAGGCACGCGTGGCGGAACAGCGGGGCACCGGCGACTGGGTGGTCAACGAGTGGCTGAAGAAGGCCGTGCTGCTCTCCTTCCGCATCCAGGACAACGACCTGGTCAAGGGTGGCCACACCAACTACTTCGACAAGGTGCCCTCCAAGTTCGCCGACATGTCCTCCCGCGAGTTCCGCGAGGCGGGCGTGCGCGTCGTGCCCCCGGCCACCGCGCGGCGCGGCTCCTTCGTCGCCTCCGGCGTGGTGATGATGCCCTCCTACGTCAACATCGGCGCCTACGTCGACTCCGGCACCATGGTCGACACCTGGGCCACCGTGGGTTCCTGCGCCCAGATCGGCAAGAACGTCCACCTCTCCGGCGGCGTGGGCATCGGCGGCGTGCTCGAGCCCCTGCAGGCCGCGCCCACCATCATCGAGGACAACTGCTTCATCGGCGCCCGTTCCGAGATCGTCGAGGGCGTGATCGTCGAGGAAGGCGCGGTGATCTCCATGGGTGTCTACATCGGCCAGAGCACCCGCATCTATGACCGCGAGACCGGCGAGATCCTGCGCGGCCGCGTGCCCGCCGGTGCGGTGGTCGTACCCGGCACCCTGCCCTCCAGCGACGGCAGCTACAGCCTCTATGCCGCCATCATCGTCAAGAAGGTCGACGAGCAGACCCGCTCCAAGGTGGGCATCAACGAGCTGCTGCGCGACGTGTGACCGCGCCGCGGCGCACGATTCACCCGATCGGGGACGCCGCGGGCGTCCCCGTGTGCCTGGAGAAGCCGAAATGGGCACGATCACCGTCTACGGCATCCGAAACTGCAACACCATGAAGAAGGCCCTCGCCTGGCTCGAGGAACGGGGCGTGGACCCTGTCTTCCACGACTACAGGAAGGCCGGCCTCGACCGGGCCACCGCCGAGCGCTGGCTCGACCGGCTGGGCTGGGAGGCCCTGATCAACAAGCGGGGCACGACCTGGCGCAAGCTCTCCGAGGCCACCCGCGCGGCCATGGACCGCGACCGCGCCCTGGAGGTCATGCTGGACAACCCCGGCATCATCCGCCGCCCGTTGATCGAGCGCGACGGCGAGCCCCTGGCCCCGGGCTTCGATCCCGAGCGCCTGGAAGGCGAACTGGACGTCTGAGGAGAGCCCCATGTCCGCCACCCTCGAACTCGCCCGCGAGCTGATCGGGCGCGACTCGGTCACCCCCGACGACCGGGGCTGCCAGCAACTGCTGGCCCGGCGCCTGGAGGCCCTCGGCTTTCGCATCGAGCGCATGGACTTCGGCGAGGTGACCAACCTCTGGGCCCGCCGCGGGGAGACCGGGCCGCTCTTCTGCTTCGCCGGCCACACCGACGTGGTCCCCGCCGGCGACCCCGGGCAGTGGAGCTCGCCTCCCTTCGAGCCCACCCTCCGCGACGGCCAGCTCTTCGGCCGCGGCGCGGCGGACATGAAGGGCAGCGTGGCGGCCATGACCACCGCCGTGGAGCGCTTTCTCCGGGCCCATCCCGACCACCCCGGCTCGCTGGCCTTTCTCCTCACCAGCGACGAGGAAGGCCCGGCCGTGGACGGCACGAAGAAGGTGGTCGAGGCCCTCGAGGCCCGGGGCGAGAAGATCGACTGGTGCCTGGTGGGGGAGCCGTCGAGCGAGTCCGTGGTGGGGGACACCATCAAGAACGGCCGGCGCGGGTCGCTCTCGGGCGACCTGGTGGTTCGCGGGCGCCAGGGACACGTCGCCTACCCCCACCTGGCGGACAATCCCGTCCACCGCCTGGCCCCGGCCCTCGCCGAGCTGGTCGCCACCCGCTGGGACGCGGGCAACGAGCACTTCCCGCCGACCACCTTCCAGGTGTCCAACATCAGCGGCGGCACCGGGGCCACCAACGTCATCCCCGGCGAGGTCCGGGTGCAGTTCAACTTCCGCTTTTCCACCGAGTCCACCGCCGAGGGCCTCCAGGCCCGGGTCGAGACCCTGCTGGAGGCGCACGGCCTGGACTTCGCCATCGACTGGAAGTGCTCCGGCGAGCCCTTCGCCACCCCCGAGGGCGACCTGGTGGAGGCCTGTCGCGCGGCCATCCGCGATGTCACCGGCCTGGACGCCGGGCTGTCCACCGGCGGCGGGACCTCCGATGCCCGCTTCATCGCCCCCACGGGCGCCCAGGTGGTCGAACTCGGCCCGCTCAACGCCACCATCCACCAGGTGGACGAGCACGTGGGCGTGGCCGATCTCGATCGGTTATCCTCGATGTATGAGGGCGTTCTGGAAAAGCTGCTGGCAACGGACTGATCGCGCCGTGCGGCGGGGAGGCCGCCGATGACGGCGCTGATCGCGGCCCTCGCCGAGGCCTTCCGCGGCGCCTCGCCGGTACTCCAGGCGCTGGTGGCCACCCTGTTCACCTGGGGAATGACCGCGGCCGGTGCCCTGCCCGTCTTTTTCACCGACCGCGAGAACCGGCGCCTGCTCGACATCCTGCTGGGCTTCACCGGCGGGGTGATGATCGCGGCCAGCTACTGGTCGCTGCTGGCCCCCGCCATCGAGATGGCCGAGGACGGACCGCTGCCGGCCTGGTTCCCGGCGGTGGTCGGCTTCGTCACCGGGGCGATCTTTCTGCGCCTGGCCGACATGCTCCTGCCCCACCTGCACCTCAACGCCCCGGTCGAGGAGGCCGAGGGCGTCAAGACCACCTGGGAGCGCACCACCCTGCTGGTGCTCGCCATCACCCTGCACAACATCCCCGAGGGCCTGGCCGTGGGAGTGGCCTTCGGCGCCCTCGCCTTCGGCCTGGACTCCGCCAGCCTGGGCGGGGCCATCGCCCTGGCCCTGGGCATCGGGATCCAGAACTTTCCCGAGGGGATGGCCGTCGCCATGCCCCTGCGCCGCGAGGGCGTGAGCCGCTTCAAGAGCTTCTGGTACGGCCAGCTCTCCGGCGTGGTCGAACCGATCGCCGGGGTGATGGGGGCCGCGGCGGTGCTCTTCTGGGAGCCGTTCCTGCCCTATGCCCTGGCCTTCGCCGCCGGCGCGATGATCTTCGTGGTGGTCGAGGAGGTGATCCCCGAGGCCCAGCGCAGCGGCAACGCCGACGCCGCCACCATGGGCGTGGTGGCCGGCTTCGTGGTGATGATGACCCTCGACGTCGCCCTGGGTTAGCCGGGATCTCAACCGACCCGTCATCCGCCGGTCATCAATCGTTCAAGCAACCCGCCGAGAATGGTGCCGGAGCCAACAGGGGTCACCGGTCGTGACCCGGAGCGCCGGGGATGAGCAAGTACAACAGTGTCTGGGTTTCCGACGTCCACCTGGGGCTGCGCGACTCCCAGGCCGACTGCCTCAACGACTTCCTCCAGCGGGTGGAATGCCGCAACCTCTACATCGTCGGTGACCTGATCGACTTCTGGCAGGCACGGCGCGGCTGGTCCTGGACCATCGCCCACAGCCGGTTGATGCAGACGGTGCTCGCCCGGGCCATGGAAGGCACCCGGGTGGTCTACATCCCCGGCAACCACGACGAGATCGCCCGCGATTTCCAGGGGCTGGATTTCGGCGGCATCCGCATCGAGCGCGAATGCATCCACGAGTCGCCGGACGGCCGGCGTTTCCTGGTCCTCCACGGCGACGAGTTCGACGGCGCCGTGCAGTGCCGCGTGCCGTCCTGGCTGGGCGACTTCGCCTACGACGTGCTGCTCGCGGCCAACCGCTGGGTCAACCACGCCCGCCGCCGCATGGGCTTCGGCTACTGGTCGCTGGCCAACTTCCTCAAGACCCGCATCCGCGAGGCCGCCACCCACATCGAGCGCTTCGAGAATGCCGCCGTGCACGAGGCCCGTTCCCGCGACCTCGACGGCATCATCTGCGGCCACATCCACAAAGCCGAGATCTGCGAGATCGACGGCACCCTCTACTGCAACGACGGGGACTGGGTGGAATCGGGCACGGCCCTGGTGGAGCACACCGATGGTCGGCTGGAGCTCATCGAGGCCCTCGACGAGCAGCGCGTCCTGTTGCGCGAGGGCCGTCGCCGGGTCACCGGCCAGCCCGCCGGCGGCCTGGAGCCCGCGCCGCAGCACTCCCGCGACACCCTCGGCTGACCGCCATCCCCGCCCGGGCGGAACGCGGCCCTTCAGTCGCTTTCCGCCCCGCCCTCGACCACCTCGCCGTAAAAGCCCGCCAGGCGCTCGGCCATCGCCCCGGCCGACCAGCGCTCCGCGTCGCCGCGGGCCCCCGCCCGCAGCCGCTCCATCCGCACGGGGTCGCCCAGTACCGCCACCACCGTTTCGGCGAAGCCGGCCACCGCGTCCGGGGCCAGTACCGCCCCCTCGGCGTCCCCCACCACCTCGCGGGTGCCCATCACCCCGGTGGAGACCACCGGCAGGCCACTGGCCAGCGCCTCCAGCAGCACCAGGCCCTGGGTCTCGGTGCGCGAGGCGAAGACGAACAGGTCGCCGGCCCGGTAGCAGGACTGCAGCCCGCCGTCGCGGTCCAGGTAGCCCACGAAGCGCACGTTGTCCACCAGCCCCAGGGCCTCGACATCGCGCCGCAAGGCGGGTTCCGCCGGCCCCTTCCCGGCAATCAGCAACAGCACGTCGGGGAAGGTTTCGCGCACCCGGGCGAGGACGTTGAGCAGAAAGCCGACGTTCTTCTCGAAGGCCAGCCGGCCGACGAAGACCAGGGTCGGCCGTTCGGCCGGGATCCCGTGGCGTTGGCGAAAGGCCGGGCCGTCGCCCGACTCGAACTGCCCGCGCTCCAGCCCGGTGGGGATGATGCGCGCGGTGGTGCCGATGCCGTAGCCGCGCAGCACGTCCAGCATGGCCCGCGAGGGCACCACCAGCCCGTCCACCGCGTTGCACTGGCGCCGCGAGAAGCCCCGGGCGGCGGCCCGCAGCCAGCCCGGCGGCATCCAGCGCATGTAGTTCTTGAGGTATTCCTCGAAGAAGGTGTGATAACTCTCGACTACAGGGATGCCCAGCCGGCGCGCGACCCGCACGCCCCGGTAGTGGGCGATGAAGGGGGTCTGCACGTGGACCACGTCGAATGCCTGCCCGGCGGTCAGGCGGTCGAGCGTCCGGTCGAGGTCCGCGCCCCGCATCAACCGGTCCTCCGGCGACATCACCACCCGGCGGGCCGGCACCCGGTGGATGCCCGGCTCGTCGTCGGGCTCGCCCCCGTAGGCCGGGCAGACCAGGGTGACCGAGTGCCCCTGGGCCTCGAGCGCCTGGCGAAAGAGCCCGATGGAAGTGGAGACCCCGTTGACCCGGGGAAAATAGGTGTCCGAGAGCATCAGGACGCGCATGGGCACGTCCCGCTCGACTGGAAATGGGTGGCAGGCATCGGGCGCTCGGCAGTGTGGGCCGCAAGAGGCCCGATTCTATCGAATTCCCCTCTCGCTGCCATGCCCGGGTGACCCCCGGGACGTTCCCGGGTTCGCCGAATCGTCACAAAACCCTGCTAGAACCATCCGGGTAACGCCATTGTCGACGGCTCGAGGAGCGGAGGAAATCCCATGGCCAAGCGACTGTCCCTCAAGGGGCTCAACGAAGAGATCGACAGCCTGCGCCGGCAGGTCCTGTCGCTGGAGAGGCAGGTCGAGCAGAAGGTCGGCTCGGCCTTCGGGTCCGCCCTTGCGCGTCTTCGAGGCGGCCCGGCAGCGCTCCCCCGGGGCGTCACCCCGGAGATGCGGCACCGGATGA
>JAAZVP010000096.1 GCA_018623495.1 Halothiobacillus sp.
ACATCGGAGACCGAGTGGTTCAACAGCTCGAAACCGAAGATGTCGGGCACCAGGCGGATGTCGCTGGTGCGGTGGCGCAAATCGTGGAGCAGGGCCTGCAGGCGCCGCTCTTCCTTCAGGGGAAAGGCCAGCCAGACCTGGTCGACGGTCTCGCGCTCGACAAACCCCGGCAGCTCCTCGAGCCGGGACAGGGCCGGCAGGTCCGGCCGGGGCTTGTCCGGGGCGCGGGTCTCGCCGGCAAAGAAGGCCACCACCTCGAGACCGGTCCACGGCGAGCGCCTCAGGTGCTCGAGCACCTCGGCCCCCATCTCCACGGAACCCGCCATCACGATGCGGCGGGTGTTGAAGCCCCGGGCCCGCGCCCAGCGCAAGAACAGCCGGATGAGCACCCGGAACCCCAGCACGCTGGCCCCACCGACCACGAACCAGGCCAGGAACCACTCGCGGGCGACCTCGACCAGGTCGGCGAAGGCGACGCTGAAGATGGCCACCAGGCCGAAGACCGACGACCAGGCCAGCGCCACCCGCCGGAACTCCCGCACCAGGCGCTCGCCCCGGCGGGAGTGGTAGATCGACATCAGCGAGAAGATCACCAGGACCACGGGCGCGGCCAGCAGCACCATCAGCCACTGGCTCTGGGAGAGCTGGAAGCCGCTGTTCCAGAACAGATGCGCCACGTGCGCCGAGGCGACCACCAGCCCCACGTCCACCGAGCGGACCACGAGGTCCAGGATGCTCGCGTACTCCCTGAGCAGGCCTCGCTTGAGCTTCATCGGGGGAGAGATTCCATCAGTTGCGACAACACGCGCCGGTATTCCGGCAACACATGCTCCCACGTGTAGCGTTCACTGAAACGCGCGAAAACGGCCCGACCGAGCCGCTCACCCGCGGCCCGGTCCTCCAGCAATGCCTCCAGGCTGCGGGCGAATCCCGCCGGCCCGTCGAAATACCGCCCCGCCTCGCCGAGCACGCCCCGGTTGAAGCGGTTGTCCTGGGCGATCACCGGCGACCCGGCCGCCATCGACTCCACCAGCGAGGGATTGGTCCCGCCGACCGTGTGCCCATGGACGTAGAGCCGGGCGAAACGGCGCAGGGCGCGCACCTGCTCCGAGCGGTAGCAGGCACCCACGAAGCGCACCTCTTCGCCCGCGGCCGCCCGCAGACGGCGATGATAGCCATTGGCCTGCGGGCGGAAGTCACCGACCACCACCAGGGGCAGTCCGCGCCGTTGCCGCGAGTAGCCCTCCACCACCTCGAGGACCGAGTTCTCCGGCTCCAGGCGGGCCAGCAACAGGCAGTATTCGCCCGGCTCCAGGCCGAAAGGCTCCAGGCAGGCGGGATCGGCAGCGCGAACCGGGTCGGCCCCGTAGGCAATGGTGGAAATGCGCCCCGGGTCGACCCCCAGGGAAACCAGCCGCTCGGCGATGGCCGGGTGATCGGCCACCAGCCGCGCCCGGCCCCGCGCCGCCAGGCGCTCGTTCCACCAGAGGAAGGCCCGGGCGGCCGGCCCCCACTTGCGGCGCTGCCACTCCAGCCCGTCCATGTTGATCAGCTGCCGCCGATCGTCCACCAGCAGCCGGTTGAAGAGCGCGGTATTGTAGCCCAGCGTGAGGACCACGCCCGGGCGCCGGCGCGCGTCGCGCAGGGCCGCCCAGTCGAAGGCGATGCTGCCCAGCGCGCCGCCGCCACGCTCGCCCAGGTGGACACGCCGGACCCCTCGCCAGCGATCCTCGCGGCGCCCGCCCTCGCCGGCCTGGCAGTAGACCGTCACCGTCCAGCCGCGTTCCACCAGGTAGAGCGCCAGCCGCTCGGCGAAGGTCTCGAACCCGCCATGCCGGCCGGGAATGCCCCGCGTACCGAGGATCAGCAGTGACCCCCCGGCCGGTTGCTCGGCCCCGCCGGCGGCGCGACGAAGGGCCGCCGTCACGACGAACCGTCGAGCCGACCCAGGCGCCCGCGCAACCCGTGCCCCAGGCCCCGCAGCACCAGCCGGATGCGCCGGCGCCGCTCGTCCCCGAGCGCGACGAAGACGAACAGCTGGGCAAACACCCGGGCGCCGTCCCAGAGCTTCCAGCGCAACGGCAAACGGCGGTTGCGATACATCCACAGCGCATTGCGGAAATAGTAGTAGTTGCGCAGCGGGGAACGCACCGGGAAACGCCGCCCCAGCAGCGACCGCCGACGATCGCCCAGCTCGTGGCGCATGCCGGCGCTGCACAGCCCGAACAGCTCCCAGCCGCTCGCCCGGGCGCGCAGGCTCCACTCGACGTCGACGTAGTCGATGAACAGCTCGTCACGCATGGGCCCGATGGCATCCAGCGCCTCCAGCGAGAGCAGCATCCCCGAGGAGAGCAGGAAACCGACGTCGCAGGGACGGTCGGCGGACTGGCAGAAGTGCTTTCTCAGCCAGCCGCGCTGGAAACGGACGAAGGGGGAAAAACGGGGCAGGGCCGGGTCCACCAGCCTCGGCCCCACCGCGGCCACCTGCCGGCCGAGCCGCTGCAGGCGCCGGTGCTCCTCCACCAGGGCACCCACCATGCCGGCCTCGGGCATGCTGTCCTGGTCCATGAGGAGGATGAAGCGGGGATCGAGCTGGCGGGCGCGGCGGATGCCCTCGTTCTGGGCCGTGGCCACGCCGCGGTTTTCCTCCAGCGCGACGAAACCGAGCCGGCGCCGGTCGAGCCGCCGGCCGGAGGGGCCGTGGGTGACGCCGCTCAGCCCCGGCCCGTTGTCGACCACCAGCACGTGCTGGACCTCTTCCAGCAGTCGCTCGACCAGGGCCGCCAGGCGCTCGGTGCGCGGATGAAAGGTGACCACCACCGCCACCACCGGCAACGGGGCAGCGGCATCGACCCGAGCGACCGGCCGGGCGGACGCCGGCGGCGCCTCCTCGATCACCGGGGCCAGGTTTTCAGATTCGCTGTCTCGCACACGCTTCCATCCGCAGGCCTGTCATCCGTTGCACCCCGACCGTCGATGCCGCGGGCCGCAACCCGAACATGATAAGCTGATGGGCTTTCGGTTGCACGCATGCGCGCTCGGAGGGCGCGCCCGGCGTGCCGCGAACCAACCCAGCAACCGCCGAGGCAAACGGGCGCGCCCCGCACAGGGCAGCGCGCCGAGCGAAGATTCCATGCCCGTCTCCGTCATCCTGCCGACCTACAACCACGAGCGCTACGTGGCCGAGGCCATCGACAGCGTGCTCGCCCAGACCCGGCAGGACCTGGAACTGGTGGTCGTCGACGACGCCTCCACCGACGCCACCTGGTCGGTGGTCGAGTCCTTCGACGACCCCCGCCTCCGGTGCCGGCGCCACGCCGAGAACCGCGGCGCCGACGCCACCCTCAACGAGGCCATCGGGCTGGCCACCGGCGACACCATCGCCATCCTCAATTCCGACGATACCTTCGAACCCGAGCGCCTCGAACACTGCCTCGGGACGCTGGAAGAAACCGGTGCCGACCTGGTCGGTACCGACATCCGCCTGATCGGCCCGGACAGCGCGATCATCGAGGATCACTGGTGGATCGACGCCTTCCGGGCCCTCAAGGACGCCCGCACGGAAACCGACGACTGGCTGGCCACGCTGCTGGAGGGCAACGTCTTCATGACGACCTCCAACTTCGTCTTCCGCCGCGAGCTGTTCGAGCGGGTCGGCGGCTTTCACGACTACCGCTACGTGCTGGACTACGACTTCCTCCTGCGCGCCCTGGTCGATGGTGCCAGGCTGGCCTGGCTCGACCGGCCCTTGATGCGCTACCGGCTGCACGACAGCAACACCATCTTCGAAAAGCCCATGGCCGCCAACGAGGAGTGCGCCGCCATGCTGCGCCGGCTACTGCCCGAGCTGCTGGCCGACGACGAGGCGACCGCGATCCGCCTGCGCCATCTCGCCTCGCAATGGCAGCGGCTCGAGGGCTACATCCTCGACATCGGCACCGCCCAGCGGCGAACGCTCGAGCGCCAGAAGGAGAACCTCTGGTCCATGATCCGGGACCGCGACCAGTGGATCGAACAGCGCAACCACTGGATCGAGCAGCGCAATCGCTGGATCGAGCAACGCGACCGCCGGATCGAGAACCAGCTGGGCACCATCGAGAAGCAACGGGGCACGATCCAGGACCAGCGAGCCGCCATCGACGCCTGCCAGCGCGCCGTCGCCGCCCGCGAGGCGCAGCTCGAGATGGTGCTGGGCGGGGCCAGCTTCCGCATCGGCCGGGCGCTGACCGCGCCGGCGCGCTGGCTGCGCAACCTCGTCGGCGGGGGTGAACGCGACCGATGA
>JAAZVP010000019.1 GCA_018623495.1 Halothiobacillus sp.
GTCCCCGCCGCGAACCTTTTCGGGCGCCGAGGGCGGCCCCGGCCGTTCGCGACCGGGAGGTCGCTCCCACCGGGGTGGCCCGGTCCGCATCCCGCCCGCCGTGGGAGCGGCGTCCCCGCCGCGAACCTTTTCGGGCGCCGAGGGCGGCCCCGGCCGTTCGCGACCGGGAGGTCGCTCCCACAGGGGTGGCCCGGTCCGCATCCTGCCCGCCGTGGGAGCGGCGTCCCCGCCGAGAACCTTTTCGGGCGCCGAGGGCGGCCGCCGTTCGCGACCGGGTGGTCGCTCCCACAGAGGTGGCCCGGTCCGCATCCTGCCCGCCGTGGGAGCGGCGTCCCCGCCGCGAACCTTTCCGGTCGCCGAGGGCGGCTCCAGCCGTTCGCGACCGGGAGGTCGCTCCCACCGGGGCGGCGGGTCCGCATCCCGTTCGCCGTGGGAGCGGCGTCCTCGCCGCGAACCTTTTCGGGCGCCGAGGGCGGCTCCAGCCGTTCGCGACCGGGAGGTCGCTCCTACCAGGGTGGCGGGGCCGCATCCCGCTCGCCGTGGGAGCGGCGTACCCGCCGCGAACCTTTTCGGGCGCCGAGCGCGGCCGCCGTTCGCGACCGGGTGGTCGCTCCCACGCGCCGGGCACGCCCGGGCGGTCGTCTCCGCGGTTTGCCCGTCAGCCCCCCGGTTCGCGCAGCCGGCCGAGCAGGATCTGCTCGTACTCGCGGATGCGCTGCACGTAACGCACCGGTTCGATGCCACGGGCATAGCCGTATTTCAGTTCCCGGTAGTAGCGCTTCTCGGTAAGCAGGGGCAGGGTCTCGGCGATTGCGCGCCAGCGGCCGGGGTCGCGGCCCAGTCGGCGGGCCAGTGTCTGGGCATCGTGGATGTGGCCCATGCCCACGTTGTAGGCGGCCAGGGCGAAGCGGTCGCGGTCGTCGGGATGGACCGAGTCGGGCAGCCGCTCGATCATCCGGCGCAGGTAGCGTGCCCCGCCGCGGATGCTCTGTTCGGGGTCGGTCCGGTCTTCCACGCCCACGCTGGCCGCGGTGGGCCGGGTGAGCATCATCAGGCCGCGCACCCCGGTGGGGCTCTCGGCGCGCGGATTCCAGTGGCTCTCCTGGTAGGCCTGGGCGGCCAGCAGCGACCAGGGCAGGTCATTGGCCTTCGCCGCGTCCTCGAAAATGGCCCGGTAACGGGGCAGTCGCTCGTCGATGTGGCGGTGGAGGGTGCGCAGGTCGACGAAGTTGAACAGGTCGGTGGTGGCGAAGTAGTGGTCGCGGATGCGGCGGAGTTCGCCGCTCTCGCGCAGCCCCGTGAACCATTCCTCCAGGCGCGCGCGCAACGCGGTGCTGGCCCGCGGCAGTGGCCAGGCCCAGGCCTGGGGCTCGCCCAGGGCCAGCACGCCCTCGAGCTCGGGCAGGACGCGGCGGTTCATGGCCAGGATGGTGGAATCGGCCGCGGTGCAGAAGTCGCCGTTTTCGGCCACCGCCTGCAGCAGGCGCTCCGTGCTGGTGTCGCGGCGGATCTCGAAATCCAGTTCCGGCATCCGGGTGGCGAGTCGATCCAGCCGGGCCACGTAGCTGGTGCCGCCGGGAACGACCAGCGTCGAACCCGGCAGGCCGGCGAGCGTGTCCGGTGCCCTCGATCGGCGGTGGCAGACCAGCATGGGCTCCACGGCCAGGTAATCCGGCCCGAAGGCGAAGCGCTCCGCGCGCCCCGGCGTACGGGTGATCCCCGCGGCCACCAGGTCACCTTCCCCGGTGGCCAGGGCTTCCAGCAGTGCGGGGACCGTGTCGCGGAATTCATAGCGTACCGACACCCCCAGGTGTCGGGCGAACGCCTGGACGAGGTCGTGCTCCAGGCCCTCGCGCCCGTCGCGGCCCACGTAGACGCTGGTGGGGGCGTTGCGGGTGAGCACCACCAGTTCGCCGGCGGCACGGATTTCGTCCAGGTCGCGGCCCGCCGGGGCGTCTTCCGGGCCACGGAGCAGGGTGAGGGCCAGGGCGGCGAGCAGGGCGAGCACGCCGCCGATAAGGATCCGCTGTTTCATGGGCCGATTCGGGCTGCGCCCGCGAGCGGGCAATGACCCGATGCTATCAGGGCCGGCCGGTGCGCGCGTCCCAGGCGGTGACGAAGGCGGCGGTCACGGTGGCAGCGTTGTGCTCGGCGATGCCGCTGGCGAAGAAGGTGCTCACGTCCGGGTCGGGGTCGGCCCCGGCCAGATCGGAAACGCTGCGGAAGGCGATGAAGGGCAGGCGGTGGGCGAAGGCCACGCGGGCCACGGCGGCGGTCTCCATGTCCACCACCCTTCCGTCCAGCTCGCGGTAGAGATAGCGGCGGTAGTCCGGGTCGGCCATGAAGGCATCCCCGGTAAGGCCTGTCGCGCCGAGGTGTATGGAGGGCTGGCGGCAGCCCTCGCCGTGACGGCAGATGGGCTCCAGTTCGGCCTCGATGCCCTCGGCGAGGGCCTCGACGGTCTCCAGCATGGCCGGGTCGGCCGGGTAGCGCAGCCGCGGTTCGTCGGCGTCGGTGCCGGCCCTCGGGGTCAGCGACCGGCGCAGGAACAGCCCGTCCGCGCTCGGGGCCACGCCCCCGGCCATCGCCAGGCCCAGGCAGCCCAGCTCGCCCGGCTCGCCGCAGGGTGCCGGCATGGCGGTGTCGGGGGCGAAGTAGCCGGCGAGGTAGTTGGTCCAGGCCGCCGGCACCGCCACGTCGCCCACCTCCAGCGAGGGATCGACCCCGCCGGCGATGCCGGAAAAGACCAGTGCCCGCGGGCGGAAGTGGTCCACCAGGATCTGGGCAGTCATCACCGCGTTGGTGCTGCCGATGCCGCTGAGCACGATCACCACCGGCACCCCGTCGAGCGCGCCGGTCACGAAGCGCCGGCCGGCGATGGCATGTTCTCGCGGCTCCTCGAGCCGTTCCAGCAACAAATCCGCCTCCTTGCCGAAGGCCGAGACGATGCCGGTGCGCGGGGTACAGTCGGTGAGGCAGGCCTCGACGGCGGTGCGCGACGACGTGGAATCGGACTCGGAAATGCATCCGGCCAGAACAATGGCAACGAGCAGGAAAAGCAGTAATCGCATAGCGAAATACGGTGTGGCTTTTTGTTAGTTTAACCGGAGAGCGTGAATTTCCGGCACGTCTCGGGGTGAATGAGTGCGAATGGTGATCTTGGCGGTTGCGTGGTTCCTCGGTGGCGGTTCCCTCGAGGTCGCGGTTGGAGCGAAACCACCCGCCCGTCTTCCCGGCGTGTATGCCGGCGTGCTGCCCTGCGCGGACTGTCCCGGTATTCGCCATCGCCTGCAGCTGTTCGGCGATGGCGTGTTCTTTTTCGATCTCGCCTACCTGGATCGCCCAGATGGGCCCTTCGATGATCTCGGCCGCTGGCACCGCGAGGGCGACGTGCTGGTGCTCGAGGGCGGGCGCGATGCGCCGGAGCGCTGGCGGGTTACGACGTCCGGGCGGCTGCGGGTGCTGGACACCGCCGGGCGCGAGATCGAGTCCGCGCTGCCGCGGGTGCTGCAACGCCGCCCGGGCGTGACGGTGGAACCGTGGCTCTTCCTGCGCGGGCAGTACCGCTATTTCGCCGATGCCGGGCGGTTCCGCGAGTGTCGCACGGGGCGGGTCTGGCCGGTGGCGCAGGTGGCGGACAACGCGGCGCTGGAGCGGGCCTATCTCGGTGCCGGGGTGGAGCCCGGGGCGCCGGTGGCGGTGCGCGTGGAGGGTCGGGTGGTGATGCGCCCCGGCATGGACGGTACCGGGCCGCGGGAGACGCTGGTGGTGGAACGCTTCATCCGCCGGGAACCCGGCAGCGGTTGCCCGGCGGGGCCGGGGGCCAGGGACTCGGCAACCCGGTCGAGCGGGCGGCCAGGCGAGCCGGTGCAGGCCGGCCCGGGGCGCTGATCAGGGGCCGGGCACCGGCCCGAGGCGTTCGCGGAGGAAGGCGGTGCAAGCCTCGGCGTCCATGGGCCGGCCGTAGTGGAAGCCCTGGGCGAAGTCGCAGCGGTTCTCGCGCAGAAAGGCCTCCTGCTCCGGCGTTTCCACGCCTTCGGCGACGATGCGCACGCCGAGGTTGTGGCCCATGGTGATGATGGCGCGGGTGATGGCGGCGTCGTCCTGGTCCTCGGTGATGTCGCCGACGAAGGTCTTGTCCACCTTGAGGGTGTTGATGGGGAAGCGCTTGAGGTAGGCGAGCGAGGAGTAGCCGGTGCCGAAGTCGTCGATGGAGATGCGCAGGCCCATCTCCTGGAAGTGCATGAGCGTGGCGATGGTGTGGTCGAGCTCGTCCATCAGCAGGCTCTCGGTGATCTCCAGTTCCAGCAGGCCGGCATCCAGTCCGCTCCGGTCGAGGGTGTTGCGTACCAGTGCCAGCAGTTCCGGGTCGCGGAACTGGCGCGGCGAGAGGTTGACCGCCGTGCGCAGCGGCGGCAGTCCCTCGGCCTGCCAGCGACGGGCCTGCTCGCAGGCCATCTCCAGCACGCGCGCGCCGATGGCGACGATCAGGCCGCTTTCCTCGGCCACGGGGATGAACTTGGAGGGAGGGACCAGGCCGTTGCCGGGGCTCTGCCAGCGCAGCAGGGCCTCCACGCCGATGATCCGCCCGCTGTCGAGGTCGATCTGCGGCTGGTAGAAGAGGGCCAGCTCGTCGTTTTCCAGGGCGTGGCGCAGTCCTTGTTCGAGCGCCATGTGTTCCTGGACCCGGGTGTCGAGTTCCGCGGTGAAGAAGCGGTAGGTGTCGCGGTCCTGGTTCTTGGCCCGGTACATGGCGGAATCGGCGTTCTTGAGCAGCTGGTCGGCGGTGTGCGCATCGGCCGGGTAGACGCTGATGCCCACCGAGGTGGAGGTGAACAGTTCGAAGCCGTCGATGATGAACGGGTCGCGGAAGCTCTTGATGATCTTGCGTGCCACCAGCGCGATCTCGTCCTCCCCGGCCATCTGCGGCAGAAGGATGGCGAACTCGTCGCCGCCGAGGCGGGCGAAGGTGTCCTCCTCGCGCAGCAGCTTGCGGATGCGTTTCGCCACCGCCTGGAGCAGGGCGTCGCCCACCTGGTGGCCCTTGGTGTCGTTGATCAGCTTGAAACGATCGAGGTCGAGGAACAGCAGCGCCAGCCAGTGGCCGTGGCGCTCGGCCTGGCGCAGGCCCTGTTCCAGGCGATCCTGGAACAGTTGGCGGTTGGGCAGGTCGGTGAGTTCGTCGAAGTAGGCCAGGCGGTGGATGCGGCTCTCGGCTTCGCGCAGGCGGGTGAGGTCGCTGAAGACGCCGGTGAAGTGCGTCAGCCGGCCCTCGGCATCCTCGACCGTGCCCAGGTTGAGCCATACCGGCAGCGGCCGACCGTCGCTCGGCCACAGCCAGGCCTCGCCCTCGTGGCGACCCTCTTCGGCCGCGACGGCCAGCAGCCGGTCGAGGACCCGGCGTTCGCCCCCCGTGTCCACGCGCAGGCTGCCGAGATGGCGGCCGACGAGGGTGGCCTCGCCGGTGAGCCGGGCGAACGCGGGGTTGACCCGGACGATCCGGCCGGTGGGGTCGGTGACCACCAGGCCGTCGGAGGTGGACTCGAAGACGCGCGCCGTGAGCCGCAGGGCCTCTTCGTGCCGGAGGCGGTCGCTGATGTCCTTGGCCACGTAGACCAGGTTCTCGGCGCCGTCGCGATCGTCCATGGTGGAGGCGGAAATCGCCACGGGGATCCGTTTCCCGTCACGATGGAGCAGGTGGCAGTGGAGCCGGGCATCCTGCCGGTCCCGGGGGGTCTCGACCAGGTTCCGCAGGCCGCATTCCTCGCCGTCCAGGAGGGTCTCGATGGGGCGATCGAGCAGGGTCTCGCGGCGGTAGCCGAGCATCGTGCAGGCGGCGTCGTTGACCATGCGGATCATGCCGCCGGGGGAACAGACGATCAGGGCGTCGTTCATGCTGGCGATGATGCGGTCGAGATAGTCGCTTGAGATCGTGGTCCGGCGCAGGTCGCCCTCCATCCGGGCGAAGTTCTCGGCCAGCTCGCCGAGCTCGTCGTGGCGCCGGATGTCGAGTGGGCCCATGGGCTCGCCGGCGCCCACCCGGGTGGCCGCCCGGGCCAGCCGGTGGATGGGGCGCACCATGCCGCGTGCGACCAGCGCGGCCAGCAGTGCGGCGACCAGCAGCAGGCCGCCGGTGATGGCGCCGATGGCCCGCATCTGTTCCCGGAAATGGCGCTCGCCGATGGTCTCGATGCGCCTCTCGAGCCCGGCGATCTCTTCCTCCAGTGGCGCCAGCGAGAACCCGATGCGCACCCCGCCGAGCCGCTGGTCGCCGAGGTGGATGGGCACGGTGACGTCCAGGACCTCCTCGCCCCGCTGGACCACGGCCGAATCGGCACCGAGCGCCTTCCGGGCCAGCGGGTCGTCCATCCGGCGGCCGAAGCGCGGGATGTTCTCGATGCCGTCGTGGACGATGCGTCCCTGGTCGTCGAACAGGTAGGTGTAGACCACCTGTTCCTGGTCGCGGACGTTCTCGAGCAGGCGCTGGATGGTCTCGAGGTCGTAGCGGTAGAGGGGGTTGACGAGGTTGCCGGCCAGCAGGCGGGTGATCTTGAGGCCGTCGCGGCGCAGCTGCGCGTGCATGGACTCGGCCAGGGTCTCGGCGCTGGCGGTGGAGGCGTTTTCCATCGCCACGCGGAAGTTGTTGAGCAGGGTGGCGGCGAGTACCAGCACCACGCCGAAGATCAGGCCGGTGAAGATCAGCGTGTAGCGCGCCTGCAGGCCGTGGCGACTCATCGCGGCTCGCCTTCCCGGTCCTTCAGGCGCCGGAGCAGGCCCTCCACCTCGCGGATCCGGGCGCGGCTCTCGGCGTCGATGCGGTCGAAGCGCGCGGTCTCCTGGTAGGCATGCAGGGCCTTGCGTCCGGCCGGGTCTTCGTGGGCGGCGAGCAGGATGTCCACCAGCCGTTCGCGGACGGCCGGATCGAGGTCGCCGCGTACCGACTCCAGGGCCCGGGGCAGCGGTTCGCTGGAATGAAAGATCCGCAGGTCGCGGCGGAAGGCGCGCGGCGTGTGATCCGGGTTTTCCCAGTCGAGGTCGTTGTAGGCGCCGGCGTCGGCCAGGCCCTTGTACACCCAGGCGGCGATGTTGATCTCCTCGGCGGCGAACACGTAGCCCGCTTTGCCGGCCGGGATCTCGGCCCGTGTTCCTTCCAGCGCCACCGGCTCGATGCCGGCATCCAGGAGCAGGGCGAGGGGCAGGAAGAAGGCGGTGCTGGAGCCGGGGTCCTCCAGGGCCAGGCGGTGTCCGGCGAGATCGGCCAGGGCGTGGATGTCGCTGTCCTTGCGGGTGATGAAGACCGTGCGGTAGTCCGGCACGCCCTTCTTCCACTTGCGCAGGAGGATTTCCGAGCCGGCCCGGTCCCGGTAGAGGAGCGAGGAGAAGACCGTCTCGGTGACCCAGTCCACGCGGCCCTCGCGCAGGTAGCGCACCATCTGCTCGTTGTCGCGCGCCATCCGCACTTCGCCCCGGGTGATGCCGAGATCGCCCATGCGTTCGACGGCGTAGTCCACCATCGGCTTGAGCCGGCGGTAGTGCTTGCGCGGGTCGTCGCTGACCTTGCCGATCACCAGCGTGTCGTCGGCACCGGCGGGGACGGTGCCGGCCAGCAGCAGCGCGCCGAGCAGCAGGCCGAGAAGCCGGGGGAAGTCCCGTGAGGGCATCGCGGGCGCTCCGTCAGAAGTCGAACTGGGCGCGCAGCTGGAGGATGCTCGGGTCCTCGGCCGCGCCCGGCTCGGCGACGTCGCCTTCCTCCACCTCGGTGGGGTCGGCGTCCACGAGCACGTAGTTGAGCATGAAGCGCAGCCGGGGATTGGCGTACCAGTTCACGCCCAGGGTGGTGTTGCGCTGCTCGCCGCCCTCGACGCCGGCATCCTGGAGGTCGATGTGGCTGTGACGCAGGGCGATCTCCCAGGCACCCGAGGGCATGGCCGGGCGGATGCGTTCGAACTCGCCGTCGTCGGCGTCGTAGTCGCGGGACTCGCCGGTCAGGAACCAGCTGGCGAAGGCGTAGTAGCCGGAGAAGGTCGGGTCGGTGTCGCCGTCGCCGTCGCGGTCGACGGCGGCGCGGATGTATTCGCCCTGCAGCGAGAAGGGGCCGCGGACCCAGGCCGCCTCCAGGCCGCTGCGGGTGATGCGGTCGACGTCGTCGAGCTTGTCGGTGTTGACCAGGCGGAGGTCGGCGACGTGCGCCTCCGGGCGGGCGCGAAAGCGTACGGTCTCGTCGTCGCCGGGGTTGCGCAGGTTGATCGCCGCGCCCAGGTGCAGGGCCTCGCCACCGTCGGCCCAGGGGGCCCAGGTGGCCCGCAGGCCCGCGCCGGTGCCGGCATCGCCGGTCTCGCCGCTGTCGTCGTCGATTTCCTCGGAGAACACGCCCGCCGCCAGGGTCCAGTTCTCGGCCTCGCGGAAATAGCCCAGGCCCAGTCGCCGACCGGGCACCAGGGCATTGGGCAGGGCCCGCTCCATGAAGGTGGTGTACTTGGAGCTGGTCATCTCCTCGAGACTGAAGGGTTCCTTGAAGTGCCCCACCCGGAGCGCGCTGGTGGAATCGAGGTGATAGTCCAGCCAGGCGTCCTTGAGGTCGGCCTCGTCGTCGGCGAAGTCGGTCTCCAGCTGGTATGCCCAGTCGTGGAACAGCACGCCGTGCAGATCCAGGCGCGCCCGGCGGATTTCCGCCCCGCTGTGCAGGTCGGTGAGGTCGTCGTCGAAATGGGCGTAGTCCACCATCAGGCGCCCGCCCAGCTCGAAGCTGAAGGCGCCGTCCATGGTGGCCACTTCCAGGCCGCCTTCGGTCTTCACCAGCGGAGCGTCGGCCGCCCAGGTCGCGTTGAGGCCCAGTAGCGCCAGCGTCCCGGCGGCGAGCGTGGAAAGGCGTGGCATGTCGGTCCCCTCGGGTTTGTTGTTCGTTCTTGGCGGGTCCCTGCCTCGGGCGGATACTCTAATGCCTGTTAACCCCGTTGTCACAGGGGTTGGGCGGGATCGCCGCGGGCGGGTGGCCGATGGCGCGGCGAAACTGGTCTAATGAGATCGTGTGCCCACCGGGGAGTGACCATGGCCGACATCGCCGAACTCGACCACCTGCATGCCATCGCCGATCACCTGCGGTTCGTCGAGGGACCGGGGGGACTCCCCGTGGCCGAACTGCGCACACCCGCGGCCAGCGCCCGGGTGAGTCTCCAGGGCGGGCAGGTGCTCGACTACCGCGTGGGCGACGGCGAGCCGGTTCTCTGGACCAGCCCCGGCGCGGTCTTCGAACCCGGCCGACCCGTTCGCGGCGGGGTCCCGCTGTGCTGGCCGTGGTTCGGCGCCGACCCGGCGGGTCGCGGAGCCAACCACGGTTTCGCCCGGACCCGCCCGTGGCGGGTGATCGAGGCGGCGCGCCTGATGGACGGCCGCGGGGTATGCCTGTGCCTCGGGCTGGCGGACGATGCCGAGACCCGCGAACTCTGGCCGCAGACGTTCGACGTCCAGGCCTGGATCACCCTCGACCGAAGGCTCACGGTGGAGCTGCTCACGCTGGCCACCGATCCCCTGCCGACGACCCTCTCCGCCGCCCTGCATGCCTATTTCCGCGTGGGGGACGTCGGCCGCGTGAGCGTCGAGGGCCTCGACGGCAGCGAGTTCCTGGACAAGAACGCCGGCCTGGCCGAGGCCCGGCAGTCGGGTGCCCTGCGGGTGGAAGGGGCCATGGACCGCATCTACACCGCCCCCGGCCAGCGCGTCACCCTCGAGGACCCGGTCCTCGGTCGGCGCATCGGCATCGAGCGCCTGGGGGGCGACAGCCTGGTGGCCTGGAATCCCGGTGCCGAGGGTGTCGCGAAAATCGGTGACATGCCGGCAGGGGCCGAGCGCGAGATGCTCTGCCTGGAGCCGGCACTGGGCGCGGTCGAGCCGGTCACGCTCGCTCCGGGCGAGGAGGCCCGCTTCGGCATGGTGATCTCCTCCGAGTCCGCCGAGTGAGCCGGACGGGCGTGCCGGGCATCGGGCGCGGCCCGGCACTGGCCGTACTGGGCCTGCTGGTGGCCGGGGTGGCCTTGCTGGCCCTGGGCGTGGGGCCCCGGGCCATCGGTCCCGGCGAGGCCCTGGCCATCCTCGGTCACCGGTTGACGGGGCTGGGGCCGGACCCGGAGCCGTTGCGACAGGCGATCGTCCTGCAGCTGCGCCTGCCCCGGGTACTGCTCGCCGGGCTGGTGGGCGCGGCCCTGGCGCTTGCCGGGGCCGCCCTGCAGGGCTTGTTTCGCAATCCCCTGGCCGACCCGGGCCTGCTGGGCGTGTCCACCAGCGCGGCCCTGGCGGCGGTGGCGGCGATCGTCGTCCTCGATCGACTGCTTGGCGGTCTGCCCGCCGCGCTCGCTGCCTATGGCCTGCCGCTGGTGGCCTTCGCCGGTGCGCTGGTGGGCACGGCCCTGATCCATCGCCTGGGCACCCGCGAGGGTCGGGTGGACGTGCCGCTCATGCTGCTGCTGGGGATCGCCCTGAACGCGGTGGCCGGGGCCGGGATCGGGGTGCTGGCGTTCGTCGCCGAGGCGGGGGCGTTGCGTACCCTGACCCAGTGGGGCCTGGGCAGCTTCGCCGGCGCCGACTGGCCGGGGGTGACGGTGCTCGCGGCGGGCGTGCTGGTGGCGGGGCTCGTGCTGGCGCGCCTGGCCACGGCGCTCAATGTCTTTCTCCTGGGTGAGGCGGAGGCGGGCCACCTGGGCATGCCCGTGGAGGCGGTCAAGCGGCGGGTGGTCCTGCTCGCCTCGCTGGCCACCGGGCTGGCCGTGGCTTTCGCCGGAACCATCGGCTTCGTCGGCCTGGTGGTGCCGCACCTGGTCCGCCTCGCCCTGGGCCCCGACCACCGGCTGCTGGTGCCCGCCAGTGCCCTGGGCGGGGCCCTGCTGGCCATGCTCGCCGACCTGCTGGCCCGGGGCCTGGCGCCGCCGGCGGAGATCCCCGTGGGACTGATCACGGCGCTGCTGGGCGGGCCGCTGCTGTTCTGGCTGCTGCTGCGCGGCCGGGGGCGCTACTGATGGGCTGGCGGCTGGAGACCGTGGACGTGGAGCGAGACGGCCGGCGGGTGCTCGCCGGGGTGGATCTCGCGCTCGACCCGGGCGAGGTGGTGGCGCTGGTGGGGCCCAACGGGTCGGGCAAGTCCACGCTGCTGGAGGTGATGGCCGGGGGGCTGGCCCCGGCGGCCGGCAGGGTGGCCCTGCACGGGCGGTCCGTGGCGCGGTTCAGCGGGCTGGAGCTGGCGCGCCGGCGGGCGGTGCTGCCCCAGGACAGCCGGCTGGCGTTCGCCTTCCCCGTCCGCGAGGTGGTGGCCATGGGCCGCACGCCCTTCAACGGTGGCCGCGAGACCCGGGCCGATGCCGCGATCGTCGGCCAGGCACTGGAATGGATGGACCTCGACGGGCTGGCGAGGCGGCCCTATACCCATCTCTCCGGCGGCGAGCGCCAGCGGGTCCAGCTGGCCCGCGTGCTGGCCCAGGTGCTGGGCCCGGGGATGGAAGGTCGCTGGCTGCTGCTCGACGAGCCGCTGGCGGGGCTCGACATCCGCCATCAGCTGGCCCTCCTGGCGCGCCTGGAGTCCCTGGCCGGGGAGGGCATGGGCGTCATCCTGGCGTTGCACGACCTCGATCTCGCCGCCCGCCACGCCCGCCGGCTGGTGATGCTGGACGGTGGCCGGCCGGCGGCCGTGGGCGAGCCGCGCGCGGTGCTCACGCGCGAACGGGTGCGCGCGGTCTTCGGCGTCGACCTGGCCGCGATCGAGGGGCCCGAGGGCCAGCCGGTCTTCCTTTGCCGGCAGGCGTAGACGGTCGCGCGTCTCCGGCGTTCTGCCGGTCCGCGCCGGGGATAACCCTGCAAGCACTGGGTCAGCAAGGCTTGCCTTGCAAAGGGGAATGGTTATCATTCGCTGTCGAGGTGGACCCAGGGGAGAGCACTTGATGACACTCAAGCTGGATGCCGAGATCGAGCGCGTCGAGGTCTCGTTGCGGATCGTCGACGAGCACAGTGGCCGGGTGGCGGCGGAGTTCACCGCCGAGGAGATGCGCCGCCTGCTGGAGAGCGGGCGCCTGGACATGGTCGACCTGTTCGACGAGCGCCGCGAGCAGAAGGTGGTTCGCGACCTGGTGCTGTGTGCCTGCGCCCGCAACCTGCGTATCGACTGCAACCGGGAATGCGAGGCCGATGGCGGCCGTTGCCCCCACCGGTCCAACGTGATCGCCTTCCCCCGCGAGCGCATCAAGCGCTTCCTGCGCCAGGACGACTGATCCTCGCGACGCGACCCGGCCAGCCGGGGGTGCCGACGAAAAAGGGGCGCATCGGCGGATGCGCCCCTCTCCCGGTTTCAGGCGGTGGGCTTGCCGCCCGTTGACCCCTGCGCCGTCCGCGCGGGCGGGCCCGCTATCCCATCAACGACTGCTTGAGGGCCTCGAGCTCGTCGTCCACCAGCGATTCGCCGGGTTCCACGCCCAGTTTCTCGGCCGCGGGCACGTCCTGCAGGTCGCTCTCCTCGGCGTCGCCGTTGCTGATGCGCGCCTGGATCACGGCGACGATCACCACGTCGGCATAGTCCGGCGAGCCGTCGTGATCGCGGGCCGGGTTTTCCGCCTCGCGGACCACGGTGATCAGCTCGTCGGGGAAGTTCCAGGCGGTGAGGATCTCCTCGCCGATGGGCGCGTGCAGTTCCGACACCACGCTGTCGAGCAGCTCGGGATCGCCGGCCATTTCCGGGAAATCCCCGGCCACGGAAACGATGGGCAGGGCACCGATGTTGTGGATGAGCCCCCCGAGCATGGCCTGCTCCGCGTCCAGGCCGCGGGTCTTGCGACCCAGCATGTGGCTCAGCGAGGCCACCTGGGTGGAGAACTCCCAGAGCTCGTGCAGGTGACGGGTGAGGACCTTGGAACGCGAGTGGAAGATCTGGCGCATCGCCAGGCTGACCACCAGGTTGCTCACCACGCGCATGCCCAGCCGGGCGATGATCGTGTTGAGGTTCTCCATGTGGTAGTGCCCGCGGTAGAGCGGGCTGTTGGCCACCTGGATGAGATGCGCGGAGATCGCCGGGTCCCTGGAGATCGCCTCGGCGAGATCGCCCGCGGAGCTGTCGGGGTCCTGGGCGATGGTCTTGACGTTCATGGCCACGTCCGGGAGCGTCGGCAGCTTGAACTGGCGCTCGTGCAGACGGCGCACGATCCGCGAGACCAGCTGCTCGCGCTCGGCGTCGTGGGCAAAGTCCTCCTCGTTGCGGACCTTGCCCATGATGTCGGCGATGATCTTTTCGCGATTCTCCATGCTCACTGCTGCCTACTCCGCGGCTAGGGGCCCGGCCTCAATCGACGAGCTTCTTGTATTTCATCCGGTGGGGCTGGTCGGCGGCATCGCCGAGTCGCTTGCGCCGGTCCTCCTCGTATTCGGAGAAGCTGCCCTCGAACCAGTGGACGGTGCCGTCGTCCTCGAAGGCCAGGGTGTGGGTGGACACCCGGTCGAGGAACCAGCGGTCGTGCGAGATCACCACCGCCGAGCCGGGGAAGTCCAGCAGGGCCTGTTCCAGGGCCCGCAGGGTCTCCACGTCCAGGTCGTTGGTGGGTTCGTCGAGCAGCAGCAGGTTGCCGCCGCTCTTGAGCAGCTTGGCCAGGTGCACCCGGTTGCGCTCGCCGCCGGACAGGTCCTGGATGTATTTCTGCTGGTCCGAGCCCTTGAAGTTGAAGCGGCCCACGTAGGCCCGCGAGGGCATCTCGAAGTTGCCCACGGTGATGTGGTCGTTGCCGTCGGAGATCTCTTCCCAGACGGTCTTCTTGCCGTCGAGGTTGTCGCGGCTCTGGTCCACGTAGCCGATCTCGACGGTCTCGCCCACGTCGATGGTGCCCTCGTCGGGCTGCTCCTCGCCGGTGAGCATGCGGAACAGCGTGGTCTTGCCCGCGCCGTTGGGGCCGATCACGCCCACGATGCCGCCACGCGGCAGGCTGAAGGACAGGCCCTGGTAGAGGGTGCGGTCGCCGAAGGACTTGGAGAGGTTGTCCACCTCGATGACCTTGTCCCCCAGGCGCGGGCCCGGCGGGATGTAGATCTCGTTGGTCTCGGAGCGCTTCTGGTAGTCCGAGGAGGAGAGCTCCTCGAAGCGCTTGAGGCGGGCCTTGTTCTTGGACTGGCGGCCCTTGGGGTTGGCGTTGACCCACTCCAGCTCCTGCTTCATGGCCTTCATGCGGGCCTGCTCGCGCGCTTCCTCCTGTTCCAGGCGCTTCTCCTTCTGTTCCAGCCAGGAGGAGTAGTTGCCCTTCCAGGGGATGCCGTGGCCGCGGTCGAGCTCGAGGATCCACTCGGCGACGTTGTCGAGGAAGTAGCGGTCGTGGGTGACCGCCACCACGGTGCCGGGAAAGTCGTGCAGGAAGCGCTCTAGCCAGGCCACGGACTCGGCGTCCAGGTGGTTGGTGGGCTCGTCGAGGATCAGCATGTCCGGGGCGGACAGCAGCAGGCGGCACAGGGCCACGCGGCGCTTCTCGCCGCCGGATAGATTGTCGACATCGGCCTCCCACGGCGGCAGGCGCAGGGCGTCGGCGGCGACCTCGAGCTTGCGCTCCAGCTCCCAGCCGCCGGTGGTGTCGATCTTCTCCTGCAGCTCGGCCTGCTCGGCCATCAGGGCCTCGAAGTCGGCATCGGGGTCGGCCATGGCGTCGCTGACGGCGTTGAAGCGGTCCAGCAGGCCCTTGATCTCGGCCACGCCGTCCTCGACGTTGCCGCGCACGTCCTTGTCCGGGTCGAGCTCCGGCTCCTGGGAGAGGAACCCGATGTTGATGCCCTTCTGCGGGCGGGCCTCGCCCACGTACTCGGTGTCCACGCCGGCCATGATGCGCAGCAGCGTGGACTTGCCCGCGCCGTTGTAGCCCAGCACGCCGATCTTGGCGCCGGGAAAGAAATTGAGCGAGATGTCTCGCAGGATTTCCTTTTTCGGGGGGACGACCTTGCCCACCCCGTTCATGGTGTAGATGTATTGAGCCATCAGCGAAATTCGGTATTGCCGTGTTGCGGAATAGACGTGATTATCAGGTACAAGCGTGCTTCATTCCAACCGCGGTGATCCTGGCCCGTTGCCGGAGCGGCAGGATCGCCGCTCAAGCCGGGCGCTCCCGGGTCGATAACCGGGGTGTCCGATTCACGCAGTCCGGGACCTTTCCGGAGAGGAACGAGAAGGCTTTGCAGGCGCTGAGACCCATTCTGCTCATCATGGTTCTGCTGGGGCTTTCGGCCGGACCCGCCGCGGGCCAGCAGCCGGCGCCGTCCAGCGAGCTGCGCCTGCTGATCGACGTCTCCGGGAGCATGAAGCGCACCGACCCGCACAACCTGCGGGCGCCGGCCATGCGCCTTCTGGTGGGCCTGCTGCCGGAAACCGGCCGCGCGGGTGCATGGGAGTTCGGCACCCGCCCGCGCACCCTGGTGGAACCCGGGGCGGTCACCCCGGCATGGAAGTCGGGCGCGCGCCGGGCCGCCGACAACATCCACTCCCGGGCGCAGTTCACCGACATCGGCGCGGCCCTCGAGGCCGCCATCGCCGACTGGGAGGCCGAGCCGGCCGATGACGGGGCGCAGCGCAACCTGGTGCTGCTCTCGGACGGCATGGTGGATGTCCCCGGGGATGACGCGGCGGACGCCGCCGAGCGCCAGCGCATCATCGACGAGCTGGTGCCGCGTCTGCAGGCGGCCCGGGTGAACGTCCACACCGTGGCGCTATCGGAGGAGGCCGACGCCGAGCTCCTGGAGCTCTTGGCCATGCGCACCGACGGCGCCTTCCGCGCGGTGGACCTGGCGCGCGAGCTCGAGCGGGTGTTTCTCCACCTGTTCGAACAATCCACGCCGCGCGACACCCTGCCGCTGGAGGGCAACCGCCTGAAGGTGGACGAGAGCGTCTCCGAGCTGACGCTGCTGATCTTTCGCGATCCCGATGCCGATCCCATGACCATCGTGCCGCCCGATGCCACCCGCTTCGGCCGCGAGCAGGCCGCGGAGATGGAGCGGGTGCGCTGGTTCAGCGAGGGCAGCCACGAGCTGGTGACCATCGAGCGGCCGGCCGCGGGCGAGTGGCTGATCGAGGCCGAGATGGACCCCGACAACCGGGCCATGGTGGTCACCGACCTCAGGCTCCAGTACACCGAGCTGCCCAACCGGGCCTTTGCCGGCGAGCAGCTCGATTTCTCCGCCTATCTCAGCGAAGGCGGCGACCGGATCACCCGCGAGGCCTTCCTCAATCTCGTCTCCCTCGAGCTGGTGGAGGAGGTCCCGGGCGTCGCCGAGCCGCGCTCGCGTTTTCTCAAGGACTTCGGCCTGCTCGGGGACCGCAAGGCGGGCGACGGCTACTTCGACGTCGAGCTCGACGAACAGTTGCGGCCGGGGCGCCTGGCGCTGGAGCTGCAGGCCGACAGCCCCACCTTCGAGCGCCAGGCGCGCCACGAGATCGCCGTGGAGGCAGTGGAACTGCTCGACACCCGGCTGGTGACCCGGGAGGCCCAGGCCGGCAGCGCCTACCGGGTCGAGGTCCGGCCCGATACCCGCTACCTCGCCGTCGAAGGGGCCGAGGTCTCCGCCAGCCTGGTGGTGGAGGGGGGCGAGCCGCGGGCGCTGCGACTCGAGCGGGAGGCCGGCGACGTCTGGGTGCTCGAGACCGACCCCGCGCACAGCGACCGCCCGCAGACCCTCGAGCTCCACTTCGTCGGCAAGACGCGGATGGGTCGCGGGATCGACTACCACGCCCCGCCCGTGTCCCTCCCGGCGCTGGCGAGCGAACCCGCCGAGCCCGAGCCCGGCGAGCCGCCGTCCGAGCCGGGGGTCAACTGGTGGTTCGCCGGTGGCATCGCGCTCTTCACCGGGTTGGCGCTCGGTGTCCTCGCCTGGTGGCTGGCACGCCGTTGGCGTCGGCGCCAGCAGGCCCAACTGGACAACATGACAGAGGCACTCCAGTCATGAGCAATCTGCAGGCGACGCTGCTTCTGATCTCGGTCGAGCTGGCCGTCGGCTTCGCCCTGATCCTGGGCATCGTCGGTTTCTTCTTTCTTCGCCAGCGCAGCCGGGATCGCGAGGCCCTCCGGCAACTGGTGGACGACGTCGCCGGCTCCTCCGAGAGCCGGCGGGAAGAGCTCGCCGAGCTGCTCAGAAACGAGCGCGGCGTGACCGAGTCCGCCGGGGAGACCGCCGGCTCGCTCGACGAACGCGAGCGGGACCTGATCCAGCGGTTCTTGAAGAGCTACTTCCAGCGCGACCGCGAGGCGGTCGCGGAACTCGGCCAGTTGCTGCGGGCGCATGGCGACGAGCTGCTCAAGGTGGGCGAGGCGCCGGCCGCCGAGGCCCCGCCGACCGACGAGGAGCTGCGCCAGAGAAACGAGCGCCTCGAAGGGGAGGTCGCGGAGCTGCGCAAGCAGGTGGCGGAACTCAACGAGGAGCTCAAGGAGAGCGTCGACACCGTCAACACCCTGATCGAGCAATACGGGCAGGACGACGAGAACCCCACCTCGCCCAAGGCCGAGGAGGTGCTCGCCGCGATCAACGAGATCCGCAAGCGGCGGGATGGCGAAACCGACGATGAACCGGTCGAGGAGGATGACGAGGAGGTCGTGATCGACACCGGCGAGGAGGAGGCCGAGATGACGGCGGACCTCGAGGGCGGCCCCGAGCCCGAGCCGTCACCCGAGCCCGAGCCCGAATCGGAGCCCGAATCGGAGCCCGAATCGGAGCCCGAGCCTGAACCCGAACCGGAACCCGAACCGGAACCGGAACCGGAACCGGAACCCGAGCCGGAGCCCGAGCCGGAACCCGAGCCGGAACCCGAGCCGGAACCCGAGCCGGAACCCGAGCCGGAACCCGAGCCGGAGCCCGAACCGGAGCCCGAACCGGAACCCGAGCCCGAACCGGAGCCCGAACCGGAGCCCGAACCGGAGCCCGAACCGGAGCCCGAGCCGGAGCCCGAGCCCGAGCCCGAGCCCGAGCCGGAACCCGAGACCGAGCCCGAGCCGTCGTCAGCGCGGGCGCCCGAACCGGGTGGCGCGGGGAGGCCCGGGAGCCAGGAGCCGTCCGGGGCGGGGCACGCCGCCCTGGAGTCCCAGATCGAGGCCCTGATCGACGAGCAGCAGGACGAGCAGGACCCCGATCTCCAGGACGACTTCGACTTCGGGGAGCTGCTCGAGGAGGACGTCGCCCCCAGGGCCGAGCTCGGCGACGACGACCTCGACCTGGCCGTTCCCGACGATCGGCCCGAGAGCAAGGCCGAGGCGTCGGACTACGACGAGGACATGGCCCGCCTGCTCGAGCAGAGCGAGGCGGATGCCGGACCGCCTTCCGCGCCCGTCTCCGACGAGGAACTCGACCTCAGCGAAACCGGTGACCCGGACGAGACCGGGGGGTCGCAAGCCAGGCCCTGAGCCGGGCGAGATCGGGAAGAAGTTCCCTGGTGCACGCTCGCCGGGGTTTCAGGGAGGTCGCCGGCGGGTTCAGCGCTTGCCGGTGCTGAACAGGTAGAGGTTGAGGTCGGTCATGTCCTTGCTCAGCCGGCGAATCAGGTGTTCGAGGCTGATGATGGCGTATTCCAGCAGGTTCACCGCGATGAAGGGGTTTTCCACCCGCAGGCGCATGTACATCGGGTAGCTCAGCTTGAGCAGGCGGGTACGCTTGCGCCCCGCGCGCAGGCGGATGTTGCGGGTCTCGCGGTCGAAGAAGGAGACACTGCCGATCAGCTCGCCTTCGAGCATGCGACCCACTTCCACCTCGTCGTGCTCGGGGCCGTGGGTGATGACCGCTTCGCCCTGGATGATGAAGTAGATGGCCTCGCCGATCTCGCCGATGTCGGCGATCACCTGTCCCGGCCCCAGGTCCATCAGCTCGGTGTACTCGATCAGCGACTCCACCTCCCTGGGCGTGAGGGTCTCGCAGTGGCAGTGCTTGCGCAAGAAATCCACCAGCTTGGCGCGTTCATCGGGCGTGGGGGCGACCATCTCGGCTCTCCTCGTCGGGTGGGTGTCGCGCCTATTGTAGGGCACTTTGCCGCGCGGATGATGATCCGGGGTCATGAGCCGCCTGAAAACCCATCATCATGGGGTGGGAGGCTCGCGCGGAACCCATCATTTGGTGGCCGTGTCCATCGATTATGCTACCATCACGGGTTTTATCGTGGAGCGGGCCGGCGGGCCCGGCGCACTGGGGAGAGACGATGTTTTCCAACGACATGACCATTGCCGGCTTCGACGACGATCTCTGGAAGGTGATTCAGGGCGAGGAGCGCCGCCAGGAGGAACACATCGAGCTCATCGCCTCGGAGAACTACACCAGCCCGCGGGTGATGGAGGCCCAGGGCTCGGTGCTGACCAACAAGTACGCCGAGGGCTATCCCCACAAGCGCTACTACGGCGGCTGCGAATTCGTCGACACCGCCGAGGAACTGGCCATCGAGCGGGCCAGGGAACTGTTCGGCTGCGGCTATGCCAACGTCCAGCCGCATTCGGGCTCGCAGGCCAACGCCGCGGTCTTTCTCGCGCTCCTCAAGCCCGGCGACACCATCCTGGGCATGAGCCTGGACGCCGGTGGCCACCTGACCCACGGTGCCCGGCCCAACTTCTCCGGCCGCCAGTACAACGCCGTGCAGTACGGCATCGACCCCGAGACCGGCCTGATCGACTACGACGAGGTGGCCCGCCTGGCGCGCGAGCACCGGCCCAGGATGATCATCGCCGGCTTCTCCGCCTACTCGCAGGTGGTGGACTGGCAGCGTTTCCGCGAGATTGCCGACGAGGTGGGCGCCTGGCTGCACGTGGACATGGCCCACGTCGCCGGGCTGGTGGCCGCCGGCGTCTATCCCGATCCGCTGCCGCACGCCCACGTGGTCACCTCCACCACCCACAAGACCCTGCGCGGCCCGCGCAGCGGCATCATCCTCTCCAACGAGGGCGAGGAGGTGACCCGGAAGTTCAACTCGGCCATCTTCCCCGGCACCCAGGGCGGCCCGCTGGAGCACGTGATCGCGGCCAAGGCGGTGGCCTTCAAGGAGGCCATGGAGCCCGGCTTCACCCTCTACCAGAAGCAGGTGGTCAAGAACGCCCAGGCCATGGCCCGCACCATGATGGAGCGCGGCTACAAGGTGGTCTCCGGCGGCACCGAGAACCACATGTTCCTGGTGGACCTGATCGACAAGGGCCTCACCGGCAAGGCCGCCGACGCGGCGCTGGGGCAGGCCAACATCACGGTCAACAAGAACGCCGTGCCCAACGACCCGCAATCGCCGTTCGTCACCAGCGGCATCCGCATCGGCACGCCCTGCATCGCCACCCGCGGCTTCAAGGAGCCCGAGAGCGAGGAACTGGCCGGCTGGATCTGCGACATCCTCGACGACCTGGAGAACGCCACGGTGATCGACGAGGTCAAGGGCCGGGTCCTCGACCTCTGCCAGCGCTTCCCGGTCTACGGCGACTGAGGCCGATTCCATGCGATGCCCCTTCTGCGGTGCCCCCGACACCCGCGTGATCGACTCGCGCCTGGCCAATGACGGCGACCAGGTGCGCCGCCGGCGCGAGTGCACCGACTGCGGCGAGCGCTTCACCACCTTCGAGGGCGCCCAGCTCAACCTGCCGCGGATCTGCAAGCAGGACGGCACGCGCGAGCCTTTCTCCGAGGCCAAGCTGCGCGCCGGGCTCATGCGGGCCCTGGAGAAGCGCCCGGTGAGCACCGAGGACGTGGAGACCGCGATCAGCAACATCAAGATCGACCTGATGCGCACCGGCGAGCGCGAGGTGGCCTCGCAGACCATCGGCCAGCGCGTCATGGAGGCCCTGCGGGACCTGGACCACGTGGCCTACATCCGCTTTGCCTCGGTCTATCTCAGCTTCGAGGACGTGGACGCCTTCCGCGAACTGATCGCGCGGCTGGAATCGGGCGAGGAGGTCGTGCCCGCCAACGGGGTGCCGCCGAATGACGGCGGCTGAGACCGACCGCCGCTGGATGGGCCGGGCCCTGGAGCTGGCCCGGCGCGGGCTCTACACCACCGACCCCAATCCGCGGGTGGGCTGCGTGATCGTCCGCGACGGCGAGGTGGTGGGCGAGGGCTGGCACGCGCGGGCGGGCGAGCCCCACGCCGAGATCCACGCCCTGCGGGCCGCCGGCGAGGCCGCCCGCGGTGCCACCGTCTACGTCACCCTAGAACCCTGCTCCCACCACGGCCGCACGCCGCCCTGCAGCGACGCCCTGGTGGCCGCGGGCGTGGCCCGGGTCGTGGTGGCCATGGCCGACCCCAATCCGCGGGTGGCGGGCCGGGGCCTGGAACGGTTGCGGGCGGCGGGCATCGAGGTGGAGTCCGGGCTGCTGGCCGAGCAGGCCCGGGCGATCAACCCCGGGTTTGCCCGGCGCATGGAGAGCGGCCGGCCCTTCGTGCGCCTCAAGCTGGCCATGAGCCTCGACGGGCGCACGGCCCTGGCCTCCGGCGAGAGCCGGTGGATCACCGGCCCGGAGGCCCGCGACGAGGTCCACCGGCTGCGGGCGCGGGCCGGGGCGGTGCTCACCGGCGTGGACACCGTGATCGCCGACGACCCCGCGCTCAACGTGCGCCTGTCGGCGGAGGCCCTGGGCATTGCCGGGGCCGTGCGCCAGCCGCTGCGGGTGATCCTGGACTCGCGCCTGCGCACCCCCGCCGATGCCCGCCTGCTGGGCCTGCCCGGCGAGACCGCGGTGCTGACCGCAAGCCGGGATGCTCCCGCGCGGGCGGCCCTGGAGAACGCCGGTGCCGAGGTGGTGGTGCTGCCCGGGGACGGCGCGGGCCGGGTGGATCTCGCTGCCGCCCTGGAATGGCTGGCCGGGCGCGAGGTCAACGAGTTGCACGTGGAGTGCGGGGCGACCCTGGCGGGCGCGGTGCTCGCCGCGGGGCGGGTGGACGAGCTGGTGGTATTCATGGCCCCGGTGCTGCTGGGCGACGCCGCCCGCGGGCTGGTGGCGCTGCCCGGCATCGCGCGCATGGCCGACCGGCTGGAGCTGGAGTGGGGCGAGCTGCGCCGGGTGGGCGGCGATCTCTGCCTGACCGCCCGTCCCGTCCCGGCAGCGGGATAGACGGACGTCGCGACACCGCGGCCACCCCACGGCGAGACGAGGAGCAGAGCGAATGTTTACCGGCATCATCCAGGCCCTGGGCGAGCTGCGCGAGAGCCAGCCGCGCGGCGGCGACCTGCGACTGCACATCGGCACCGGCGCGCTGGACCTGGCCGACGTGGCCCTGGGCGACTCCATCGCCGTCAACGGCGTCTGCCTCACGGCGGTGGCGCTCACCGACGGCGGCTTTCGCGCCGACGTCTCCCGCGAGACGCTGGACAACACCACCCTGGGCGGGCTGGGGCAGGGCAGCCGGGTCAACCTGGAAAAGGCCCTCACGCCCACCACGCGCCTCGGCGGTCACCTGGTGAGCGGGCACGTGGACGGCGTGGGCGAGGTGCTGGCCGTGCGCGAGGCGGCCCGTTCCTGGCAGTACCGCGTCCGCGTGCCCGACGCCCTGGCCCGCTACGTTGCCCGCAAGGGCTCGATCTGCGTGGACGGCGTGAGCCTGACGGTCAACGACGTCGCGGGTTCGGCGTTCGAGATCAACATCGTGCCCCACACCTTCGAGGCCACCACCATCGGCGACTACCGCGCGGGGACCCGGGTCAACATCGAGGTGGACCTGGTGGCCCGCTACCTGGAGCGGCTGGTCCTCGGCGAGCGGGCCGCCGAGACCGATGCCGGCGGGATCACCGAGGCCTTTCTCGCGGACAACGGCTTTCTGCGGAGCTGACGGCGATTGTGCTAACGTAATCGCCGCGCAACGCGCCATTCCAGTCCATTCGCCACGCCGTCGAGACCTCCATGGGATTCAACCGCACCGAAGAGATCATCGAGGACCTGCGCCAGGGCCGGATGGTCATCATCGTCGACGACGAGGATCGCGAGAACGAGGGCGACCTGATGATCGCCGCCGAGCGCGTGCGGGCCGAGGACATCAACTTCATGGCCCGTTACGGCCGCGGCCTGATCTGTTTGACCCTGACCCAGCAGCGCTGCGAGCAGCTCCAGCTGCCGCTGATGGTGAGCCGCAACCAGGAGCCCTTCGCCACCAATTTCACGGTCTCCATCGAGGCGGCCGAGGGCGTGACCACCGGCATCTCCGCCGCCGACCGCGCGGCCACGGTCAAGGCCGCGGTGGCGGCGGATGCCGGTCCCGCCGACCTGGTGCAACCGGGCCACATCTTCCCGCTGATGGCCCGGCCCGGCGGGGTGATCACCCGCGCCGGGCACACCGAGGCCGGCTGCGATCTCGCCCACCTGGCGGGGTTCGAGCCCTCGGCGGTGATCGTCGAGGTCCTCAACGAGGACGGCACCATGGCGCGGCGCCCGGACCTGGAACGCTTCGCCGCCGAGCACGACCTCAAGATCGGCACCATCGAGGACCTGATCCGCTACCGGCTGGAGCACGAGAAGACCGTCGAGCGGGTGGCGGAGAGCGACTTCGACACCGAGTTCGGTCGCTTCCGGCTGCTGGCCTACCAGGACCGGGTGGACGAGAACCTGCACCTGGCGCTGGTCCACGGCGAGATCGACGCCGAGACGCCCACCCCGGTGCGCGTGCACATCCAGGACACCCTCTGCGACGTGCTCGGCGGCACCGAGGGCTGCGGCTGGCCGCTGCGCGACGCGCTGCGCCGGCTCGCCGAGCAGCCCGCCGGGGTGGCGGTGATCCTGCGCCAGCCCGAGGACCCGCGCGCGCTGGTGCGCCGCATCCGCGGCATGCAGATGCAGCAGAGCCGGCGCCTGGGCGGCGAGGCCGAGTCGCGCGAGGGCGGCGACGAGGACATCCGCACCTACGGCATCGGCGCGCAGATCCTCTCCGACATCGGCGTGCGCCGCATGCGGGTGATGAGCGCGCCCAAGCGATTCCACGCCCTGGCCGGTTTCGGCCTGGAGGCGGTCGACTATCTCCGGGAGGGGGCCGAGGCGGTCCCGCCCGGAAGCACGGGGGAAGACAACCATGACTGACATGCAAGTGATCGAGGGCGACCTGCGGGTCGACGGTGCGCGTTTCGGGATCGTCACCGCGCGCTTCAACGGCTTCATCGTGGACGCGCTGCTGGCCGGTGCCCGCGACGCCCTGGTGCGCCACGGCGCCGATGCCGCCGACATCACCGTGGCCAGGGTGCCCGGTGCCTTCGAGCTGCCGCTGGTGGCCCGGCGCATGGCCCGGCGCGACGACATCGACGCGGTGATCGCGCTGGGCGCGATCATCCGCGGCTCCACGCCGCATTTCGACTACGTCGCCGGCGAGGCGGCCAAGGGCCTGGGGCAGGTGAGCCTGGAGCACGACGTGCCGGTGATCTTCGGCGTGCTCACCACCGAGAGCATCGAGCAGGCCATCGAGCGGGCCGGGACCAAGGCGGGCAACAAGGGTGCGGACGCCGCCATGTCGGCCATCGAGATGGTCAACCTGCTGCGTTCAATGGATGCCTGAGCCGATGGAGTCCCGGTCCGAGAAACCGCAAGGCAATGCCCGCAGCCGCGCCCGGCGCAAGGCCGTCCAGGCGCTCTACCAGCTGCACTTCAACCCGGTGGCCTTCGACCGGCTGCTGGCCCAGTTCCTCGAGGAGCCGGACATGGGCCAGGTCGACCCGGCCTATTTCCGCGAGCTGGTGGAGGGCGTGCAGGACAACCGGGGCGAACTGGACGCCGCCCTCGAGCCGCTGATCACCCGGCGGCTGGTGGACGTCGACCCGGTGGAGCTGGCGATCCTGCGGATGGCGACCTTCGAACTGCGCCACCGGCTCGAGGTCCCCTACCGGGTGGTGATCAACGAGGCCATCGAGCTGGCCAAGCGCTTCGGTGCCGAGGACGGCCACAAGTTCGTCAACGGCGTCCTCGACAAGCTCGCCCGCGAGCTGCGCGCCCCCGAGGCCAAGGCCAAGCGTCGCTGAGGCCACCGCCGAGCGAATGGGCCGCACTGCCGACGGCCGGGCCTCCATGACTCGGGTGGGAGCGATGTTCTCGCCGCGAATATTCCCGGGCTGCAGGGAAAAGCGGCCGTCATTCGCGACCGGGAGGTCGCTCCCACGGGCGGGATCGGGCCACGCCGGTGCCGGTCCCCCATTCGTTCCCGGGTTTCTCGACCACTTGCCGGACCTGGCCATGAGCGCATCCGAATTCGATCTCATCGCCCGCTACTTCACCCCGGACTACGTGCCCGACAGCGGCGTCCGGCTGGGGGTGGGGGACGACTGCGCCCTGGTCCGGGTCCCCGAGGGCCACGAACTGGTGGTGACCACCGACACCATGGTCCGGGGCGTTCACTTCCCGGAAGACACCGATCCCCGAGCCCTGGGGCACAAGGCCCTGGCGGTGAACCTGAGCGACCTGGCGGCCATGGGCGCCGACGCCCGCTGGGTGACACTCGCTCTGACCCTGCCCCGGGGCGACGAGGCCTGGCTGGCGGCGTTTGCCGAAGGCTTCCGCGACCTGGCCCGGCAGTGGGGCGTGTCCCTGATCGGTGGCGACACCACCCATGGCCCGCTGGCCATCACGGTCCAGGCCCTGGGGAGCGTGCCCTCGGGCCAGGCCCTGCTGCGCTCCGGTGCCCGGGCGGGTGACCTGGTGGCGGTCACCGGCACCCTGGGCGACGGGGGCCTGGGCCTGGCCAGCCGGCTGGGCGAGCGCTCCATCGAAGGCCCCGACCGGGAATTCCTGGAAGACCGCCTGGATCGCCCCACCCCCCGGCTGGCGGCCGGGCGGGCGCTGCGGGGCCTGGCCACGGCGGCCATCGACATCTCGGACGGGCTGCTGGCGGACCTGGGGCATGTCCTGGAGCGAAGCGCGGTTGCCGGGGCGACCATCGAACTGGACCACCTGCCGCTCTCCGGGGCCTTCCGCCGCCAGTGCCCCGGGGAGCCGGAATGGTCGCTGGCCCTGTCCAGCGGGGACGACTACGAGTTGCTTTTCACCCTCCGCCCCGGGGACCGTGAGCGGATCCCGGAATCCGTGGACGCCACCGTCATCGGGACGCTCGGCGGCCCGGGCATCCGCTGCCTCAAGCCGGACGGCTCGGTCCTGGAAATGCCCCGCCGGGGCTACGACCACTTCGCCGAGGACGATGATCATGGCTGATCGGCCGCCCCGCCCGTCGACCCTCTTCACCGATCCGGTCCATTTCCTGGCCTTCGGGTTCGGCTCCGGGCTCTCGCCAGTGGCCCCCGGGACCTTCGGCACGCTGGCGGCGGTGGCACTCTACCTGCCGCTGGCGATGCTGCCCCTCTGGGCCTATCTCGCGGTGGTCGCTGTGGCCAGCGTCGCCGGGGTCTTCATCTGCGGGACGAGCGCCGAGCGCCTGGGCGTGCACGACCACGGCGGCATCGTCTGGGACGAGTTCGCCGGCTTCTGGCTGGCCATGGCCGGCGCCCCCGCCGGCTGGCCCTGGGTGGTCGCCGGTTTCCTGCTCTTCCGGCTGTTCGACATCGCCAAGCCCTGGCCCATCCGCTGGCTGGACCAGCAGGTCGGCGGCGGGCTGGGCATCATGGTCGACGACCTGCTCGCCGGCATCTACGCGCTGGTGATCCTGCAGCTGGCAGCCCACTTCCTCCTGCGCTGAGGCGGGCTGCTAGACTCTGGAAAAGGCCCCGGAGAACCGCCCATGAAACCGGCAATGCGATGGATCATGCTCGTCCTGTCGACCCTGTCCGCCGGGTCGGCCTGGGCCGGTCACCTCGAGATCGGCGTGGGCGGGACCTTCAAGTACCACGACGAGGGTGCCGAGCGCGACCTGGTCAACATCGCCTGGGTGGAGGAGGGCCTGCTGGCCGACGAGGTGGCGGCCGGTCGGCTCTCGGGCAAGGCGCTCCGCCCGGACCGCGATGGTGGCGACCCCGACCTGGGCGAGGCCGTGCACTATCTCAGCTGGGGCAAGCGGCTGACCTGGCAGCGCTGGTTCGTCGGCCTGGCGGTCGCGGTGGTGGACCAGACCAGTTCACGGCTCTCCAGCACCCTCGAGTTCAAGACCCAGGTCGGTTGGGCCGCGGGTCCGGTGGTGCTCAAGCTCGAGCACCTCTCCAATGGTGGATTCCACGGCGAGAACCGGGGCGAGAACCTGGCCGTGATCGGCTGGCGATTCTGATTCATTCCCGCAGCCGCGGCATCAGCTCGACCATGTTGCAGGGACGGGTGCGGTAGTCGAGCTGGGCCTCGATGAGCCTGTCCCAGCCGTCGCGGCAGGCGCCGCTGGAGCCCGGCAGGACGAACAGGTAGGTGCCGTTGGCCACCCCTGCCGTGGCCCGGGACTGCAGCGTGGAGGTGCCGATGTCGGCATAGGAGAGATTGCGGAACATCTCGCCGAAGCCGTCGATCTCCTTGTCGAACAGCACCCGCACCGCCTCCGGGGTGCCGTCGCGGCCGGTGAGGCCGGTGCCGCCGGTGGTGACCACCACGTCCACCTCGCGCTCGGCGATCCAGGCCGAGACCACCGCGCGGATGGCGTAGACATCGTCGCGCACGATCCGGCGGGCGTGCAGCCGATGGCCGGCCGTCTCCAGCCGTTCCACCAGCAGGCGGCCGGAGGTGTCGTCGTCCAGCCCGCGGCTGTCCGAGACGGTGAGCACGGCGATGTTCAAGGGGATGAATTCGCGATCGCTGGCCATCGGGGTCCTCCAAGCGGGCAAAACCGGCATTATGCCAAGCCCCGGGGCCGCGTGGCGACGCCGGCGCCGGCCTGGTGAGGGAAACGACACGAAGAGAGGGAACCCGGAATGCGCGTGATGGGAATGGGGCTCCTGGCCCTGCTTTTCTGCCTGCCGGTGGCCGCCGGCGAGATCCGCCTGGCGAGCTGGAACCTGAACAACCTGCACTGGCAGAGCGGCGAGCCCCTGCGCTCGCGGGCGCCGGTGCGTGCCGATGCCGACTACCACCGGTTGCGCGACTACGCTCGCCGGCTGGATGCCGACGTGGTGGCCCTCCAGGAGGTCAACGGACCCCGGGCGGCCCGGCGGGTCTTTCCCCCTTCCGAGTACCGGCTGTTCTTTTCCGGGCGCCTGGCCGAGGACCGCCGAACCGGCCGGGAGAGCGACCGCATCTACACCGGCTTCGCCGTGCGTCGCGGGGTCTTCGACCGGGTCGAGAAGCGCGACTACCCCGCCCTGGGGCTGGCCCACGGCCGCGGGTTGCGCTGGGGCACCGAACTGCGCCTGTTCCGGGACGGTGACGAGCTGGCGGTGCTGGCCGTGCACCTGAAGTCGGGCTGCTTCGCCCGCTCCCTGGAGCCGGCCGACGATCCGGCCTGTCGCACCCTGGCCGCCCAGCGCCGCCCCCTGGAGGCCTGGATCGACGCCCGCGCGGAGGCGGGCATGGCCTTCGCCGTGCTCGGGGACTTCAACCGGGCGTTCGACATCTTCGGTGACCGCGACCATGTCTGGGAGGCCATCGACGACGGTTCACCGGAAGGCCTCGATCTCTGGCGCCTGCCGTATCACCGCGAGTCCCGTTGCTGGGCCGGCACCGGTCGCCACCATCGCCATCCCATCGATTTCCTGGTCTTCGACGACCGCGCCTGGCAGCGGGTGGACCGCGACAGCTTCCGCCAGCTCACCTTCGACCCCGACCACCGCGACATCGCCCGCGGCACACCCTCCGATCACTGCCCCATTGTCGTGGAAATCGACGGGTAGGGCATGTTTTCGGCATCGAGGCCGGGGATTAGGCTGTTCCTGTCGACGCTGAATGCAGGTATTCGTGTTGGATCGAGACCGTACCCATTGTCCCCTGCCGCCCCTGGCGCACACGCGCACCGGTGAACCGCGCCGCATCGGCGTGGAGCTGGAACTGATCGGCCCCTCGATCGAGGCCGTCGCCGGCGAGGTGGCGGCCTGTTTCCGCGGCCGCGTGGAGACCGTCAGCCGCTACGAGGCGGTGGTCTCCGGCGACCCGGCGGGCGACTGGCGGGTGGAACTGGATTTCGAGGTGCTCAAGCAGTGGGGCCGACGCGAGCCGCCGGCCGAGCCGCTGGCGGCCGCCATGGACCGTGCTGCCGAGGACCTGTTGCGCCTGGGTGCCGAACAAGTGGTGCCCGTGGAGGTGGTCAGTCCGCCGCTGCCCATGGACCGTCTGGGGGAGATGGAGGCCCTGGTGGCCCGCCTGCGCGAACGGGGGGCCAAGGGCACCGGCGCCGGCGTGACCCATGCCTTCGGCCTGCAGCTCAACCCGGAGATGCCCGCGACCGACGCCGCTACCGTGGTGCGCTACCTCAAGGGGTTCCTCTGCCTGTTCGACTGGCTCAAGTGGCGCGCCCGGGTGGATTTCTCGCGGCGCCTCACGCCCTACATCGACCCGTTTCCCGCCGACTATGTCCGCCGGGTCGTGGAGCCCCACTACTGGCCCGACCGCGACACCCTGGTGCAGGACTACCTGGCCGCCAATCCCACCCGCAACCGGCCGCTGGACCTGTTGCCGCTGCTGCTGCACCTGGCGCCCGACCCGGTCCGGGCGGTGGTCGCCGACCCCCGCGTGAAGCCGCGCCCGGCACTGCATTACCGCCTGCCCAACAGCGAGATCGACCGGCCGGGCTGGGGCGTGGGCCCGGCCTGGCGCGACTGGCTGGAGGTGGAGCGGCTGGTGGCCGACGAGGGGGCGCTGGACGCGCTCTGCCGGCGCTACGCCCGGTTTCTCGACCAGCCGCTTCACGGTGTCTGGGGCAACTGGCTGGAGGAGGTGCGCGCATGGCTCGCCGCCCGCTGATCGGCATCACCGGGGGCCGTCGGGGCGGGCGCTCCCTGCGCTGGCTGATCGCCCTGGGCGTGTGGCAGGCCGGGGGGCACATCGTCCAGCTCTCGCCGGCGCGCCCGGACCCGCCCCGCCCCCTCGACGGCGTGGTCATCTCCGGCGGGCACGACGTGGAACCGGTGCTCTACAAGCAGGCGCCGCTGGTGGAATCGCGCTACGATACCGAGCGGGATGCCTTCGAGTCGCTGGTCATCGACTCGGCACTGGCCCGTGGCCTGCCGCTGCTGGGGATCTGTCGCGGCGCGCAACTGCTCAACGTGCGCCTGGGCGGCAGCCTCCACCAGGACCTCGGCCGCCACCGCCAGCGGACCTCGAGCCGGCGCACGATCCTGCCCTTGAAGACCCTGCGGCTGGACCCGGGAAGCCGGCTGCGGGCGATCCTCGGGCGAGAGCGACTGCGCATCAACAGCCTGCACGACCAGGCCATTGACGAGCTGGGCTCGGGGCTGCGCCGGGTCGGCTGGGACATCGACGGGATCACCCAGGCCGTGGAACACGAGCACGCCCGGCTGCTTTTGGGCGTGCAGTGGCACCCCGAGTTCCTGCTGCTGCAGTCCACGCAGCGGCGCCTGTTCCGCGCCCTGGTGAGCGCGGCCGATCGCGGCGAACAAGGGCCCGATACCTGATTGTCATTTCCAAGGCGGTCAACGACCGGTTCGGCCATGCCGCCGGCGACGAGGTCCTGGTGGCACTGGCCGACCTCTTCAGCCGCGAGCTGCGCGAGAGCGACGTGCTGGCTCGCTTCGGTGGCGAGGAATTCGTGCTGGTCCTGCCGGGAACCGGCCTGGAGGACGCCGGCCGGCTGCTGGCGCGCCTTCGCCGGCGGGTGGAGGAGAGCGCGGTGGAGTTCGACGGTGACCGCATCGGGGTCACCATCAGCGCCGGCATCACCGAATGGGGCCCGGAAGAGCCGCTGGAGACGGCCCTCCAGCGCGCGGACGGGCTCCTTTATGCCTCCAAGGCCGCCGGCCGCAACTGCCTGCGGAGCGGGCCGGCGGGCGACGGTTGAGGCCCCCGGCTACTTTTCGAAGATCAGCGCGTCCGGGGCGGCACCCAGCTCCTCGAGCGCCTGGTTGATGGCGCTGACGAACGGGGGCGGGCCGCAGACGTAGAACTGCTGGGCGAAATCGCCCACGTGGCGCTGGAGAAAGGCCTTGTCGATGCGGCCGTCGAGAAAGCCCGGCGCGCGCTCGTCGGTGCAGGTCAGCAGCGCCCGGTCGCCGAAGGCGTGGCGCAACTCCCTCTCGCAGATCACGTCGGCCGGCGTCTTGTTGGAGAACATCAGGCCGTGGCTGTCCAGGCGGTCGTCCGCCTGCAGCTGGCGCAGGATGGCGAGAAAGGGGGTGATGCCCGCCCCGCCGGCGATGAACCAGCCCGGCCCGCGGTGGCGGATGGTGCCGAAGGCCTGCGACATCAGCAGCTTGTCGCCCGGACGCAGCCGGTGGAGCTGCTCGGTGACGCCCTCGTGCGCCGGGTAGCGCTTGATGATGAACTCCAGTACCCGGTCGTCGAGCAGGTTGGTGGGAGTGAAGGGGCGGCCTTCCTCGCGCCACGCCGGGGTATCCACGGCCAGCTCGACCCCCTGGCCGGGCCGGTAGTCCAGCCCCGGAGGCCGGGCGACCACGAAGCGCTTGACGTCGTGGGTGACGAACCCGGTCTGCAGCAATTCGACCTTGAAGTCCATGGCGCGCTCCCGTCGGGGCCGAGGCCGGCCGTTGTTTGGGCATTCACCCCGAAACTAGCAGAGACGCGCGTGAACCGCCTTCAGGCCGGCCGTCCCCAGAGATCGTGGTCGCCCGCCGCGGTGATCTCCACCTCGACGAAATCCCCGGGCGCCACCGTGGTCAGCCCGTCGACGAAGACGTTGCCGTCGACGTCCGGCGCATCGGCGGCCGAGCGCGTCACCGCGCCGTCCTCGTCCACCTCGTCCACCAGCACGGTCATCCGCCGGCCCACCTTGCGGGCCAGCTTGTTGCGGCTGATGCGTGCCTGGAGCTCCATGAACTCGTTCCAGCGCTCCTGCTTGATCTCCTCGGGCACGGGATCGGGCAGGTCGTTGGCCGGGGCGCCGGCCACCGGCGAGTAGGTGAAGCAGCCGGCGCGGTCGATCTCGGCTTCCTCGAGGAATGCCAGCAGCTGCTCGAAGTCGTCGTCGGTCTCGCCGGGGAAGCCGACGATGAAGGTCGAGCGGAGGGTCAGCTCCGGGCAGATCGCGCGCCAGGCACGGATGCGCTCCAGGTTGTTCTGGGCGTGGGCCGGGCGCTTCATCCGCTTGAGCACGGCCGGGCTGGCATGCTGGAAGGGCACGTCCAGGTAGGGCAGGACCTTGCCCTCGGCCATCAGCGGGAGGATCTCGTCGACGTGCGGGTAGGGGTAGACGTAGTGCAGCCGTACCCAGGCATCCAGCGAGCCCATGGCCTCCACCAGCTCGCGGAAGCGGGTCTTCATCGGCCGGCCACCCCAGAAATCCAGCTTGTAGCGGGTGTCCACCCCGTAGGCGCTGGTGTCCTGCGAGACCACCAGCAGCTCGCGCACCCCGGCGTTCACCAGGTTCTCCGCCTCGCTCATCACCTCGCCCACCGGGCGGCTGTCCAGGTCACCGCGCAGCTGGGGGATGATGCAGAAGCTGCACCGGTGATTGCAGCCCTCCGAGATCTTCACGTAGGCATAATGGCGCGGGGTGAGCTTGATGCCCTGCGGCGGGACCAGGTCCACGAACGGGTCGTGCTGTGGCGGCAGGTGTTCGTGCACCGCTTGCATCACCTCCCGGTAGGCATGGGGGCCGGTGACGGCGAGCACCTCCGGGTGGGCCTCGCGCACCGTGCGACCGTCGTCCTTGCCGCCCAGGCAGCCGGTGACGATCACCCGGCCGTTGTCCTCCAGCGCCTCGCCGATGGTCGCCAGCGACTCCTCCACCGCCGCGTCGATGAAGCCGCAGGTGTTGACGATCACCAGGTCGGCACCCTCGTAGCTCTCGGAGAGCGCGTAGCCCTCGGCCCGCAGCTGGGTGATGATGCGTTCGCTGTCCACTAGCGCCTTGGAGCAGCCCAGGGACACCAGTCCGACGCGCGGGGGATTCTCGTTCACGGCCTTGATCTCACGAAGAAGGAAGCGCGAATTCTAGCAGAGGTCGGTTTCACCGGGCTGTCATCGGCCTGCGACACACTCGTTCGCTTGGTGGAATCAGGGGAGGCGCCGATGCCGCGGCGTGGGTTCGCGCCCAACGGGCGCGCGTTGCAGCAGTGGATGGGCTGGATGCTGATCGTGCCGGGATTGCTGGTCCTGCCGTTGCCGATTCCGCTGGGGCTGGTGATGATCATCGCCGGGCTGGCACTGGCGGCGCGCTACGATCCGCTCCTGCAGGGCTGGATTCGCCGGCTGCGTGCTCGCTTTCCCGATGCCAGCCGGCGGGCCAACCGCCTGCATCGCTACCTGCCGTTTCGCCTGCGCCGGGTGCTGGTGAGCACCGATCCCGAGCGCCGGCGCCGCTGAGCGGTGCCGGGGTCAGGCGACCTCGAGCTTCTGGGCGAATTCCGTGTCGTCCATCTCCCGCAGCCGACCTTCCAGGGCCTCCAGTCGCTGGAGCACCCGGTGGGATTCGGACTCGAGTTTCTGCAGCTTGCTCTTGATCACCGGTTCGTTCTGCTTCTGCTGGCGCCTGGCCTTGCCCACCAGGCGGGAGAACAGCGAGGGGTTCTCGGTTTCGGTGATCAGCTTGAAGATCTCGGTGTAGGACTGGTGCAGGGCGCGGTGGGCCTCGTCGATCTCGCGGAACTCGGGGAACACGGTCAGGGCCTGTCCTTCGCCGAAGTACCAGTGGCCGAAACGGCAGTCGGTGTGCAGCACGGGGATGAGCTCCTTGGAGACCTCGATGCCCTGGGCGAGCAGTTCCGCCCGGCCGACCCAGGCGAGGTGGTCGCGCTTGGCCTGGTGGAGCTTGTGGAGGATGTCGTTCTTGTTCATGGCGGTCGGGTCCTCGGGGACGCGTTTGGGTTTTTCTGGTTATTGGCGCTGGTCCACTCCCTGGCCTTGCGGTCGGAGTTTCCTTTCCCCGGTGCTTGACGGGCCGGCAGGACGGCCTGGCGCGGCATCTCGGCGCGCGGCGGTCCGGCCCGCGTTATTTTCCATGCAAAATGTAGCATTTTAACGGCGGGGGCCGGGGATGTTGCCCAATGAATGTGTTGATCGCAGCGCAAGGGGAATTGATTCCGGCATCGGTCGATCAGCCGATGGACGGGCGAAAACGCCGGCCCGGGTTAGGATGGGCCGAGATGCCCGCTGGAGGGAGCGATGGAGCGATTGCCGGACAGGCCGGTGCGGTTGGTCCAGTTGACCGACCCGCACCTGGGCGAGCACGAGGGTGAGCGCCTGCGCGGATTCGACGCCGACCGCCACTGGCGGGCGGCGCTGGAGCATGCGGCCGGAGCGCTGGCCGAGGCGGACGGCGTGCTGGTCACGGGGGACCTGGTCAACGACGCGGGCGACGGCGCCTATGCCCGCATCCGCCGGCTGGAGGCCTTTACCGCGGCGCCGGTGCGGGTGATCCCCGGCAACCACGACGATGCCGAGCGCATGCAGGCGTTGTTCGCCGAGGGACAGACGCGCATGGCCCCGGAGCTCAAGCTGGGGGACTGGGCGATCTTTCTGCTCGACAGCGCGATCCCCGGGCGCACGGAGGGGCGCATCGATTCCGCCGAGCTCGCCCGGCTCGAGGAGCTCGCCCGGCTCTCGCGCCAGCCGCATCGGCTGGTGGTGCTCCATCACCACCCCGTGGCCCTGGGCAGCGCCTGGCTGGACGCGCTGGGGCTGGAGAACGGCGAGGCCCTGTTCGCCGCCCTCCAGGGCGATTCCGGGGTGCGCGGCGTGCTCTGGGGGCACACCCACCAGGCCAGCGACATGCACTACGGTCCCATCCGCCTGCTGGGCACGCCGGCGACCTCGGCCCAGTTCGCCCGGGGCAGCGAGCGCTTCGCGCTGGACCGCCGGCTGCCGGGCTACCGGTTGCTGGCACTGCATCCCGATGGCGCCATCGAGACGTCGGTGCGGCGCTTTCATCCCTGGGTGAGGACGCTGGTGTCGGGCGGCCAGACCGGCGTGGACCGGGCGGCGCTGGAAGTGGCCGAGGCGCTGGGGATCGAGCACGGTGGCTGGTGCCCGGCGGGGCGTCGGGCCGAGGACGGCCGCATTCCCGACCGCTTCCGCCTGGTGGAGACCGAGCGTGCCGACTACCGCCAGCGCACGCGCCGGAACGTCGAGGACAGCGATGCCACGCTGATCCTGGCCCGCGGCGAACTCCGCGGCGGCACGCGGCTGACGGCCAGGATCGCCGAGGCGGTGGGCCGGCCGCTGTTGTCCCTGGACCTGGACGGGCCGGTGGCACGGGAGCGCTTCGAGGCCTGGCTGGAGACCCACGCGGTGCGCCGGCTCAACGTGGCCGGTCCGCGGGAGTCGGGGGAGCCGGGCATCCAGGCGGACGCCGCGGCCTGCCTGACGGGGCTGCTCACCGGCGTCGATGCCCACGGCCGGCCCATCGGCCGGGGCCGGTCGACGCGGGATTGACGCCGCCGCGGCAGGCCGGGTTTCAGGCGGCGAAGTCCGCCTGCCAGGCCGGGTAGTCGGTGTTGCGGGCATCGCGCAGGGCGATGCCGGTCTGGAAGCGGTTGCCCACTTCGCGGCTCCAGCGGACCTCGCCGGTGAGCAGGTACTTGCGTCCGTTGCTTTTGCAGCTCACCCACAATTCGAGCATGGCCCCCGGCAGCAGCGGCTTGTCGAAGTGGATCCGCAGGCCGCTGGCGGAGATGTCGGCGGTGTCGCAGCGGTAGGTGTTGCCCGCGAGGCTGTCTTCCGGGGCGTGCCGGATCTGGACGTAGAGCCTTTCCTGGCGCGATTCGCGGTATTCCTGGCGGCGCTCGTCGCTCATCGGAAATCCTTCTTCAGCAGACGCTGGTCACCATCATGCCACAAGCCGTGGCCCCGGGCCGCCCGGGAAAACCCGCTGGCCGCCGGGTATCGGGCCGCGGGCCGGGGCGCCGGCGAGGCCACGGGCGTCTCAGCGCAGGCCCGCCCCGGCGAAGGCCTGGTCGATCATCGCCTGGGCCTCCTCCTGGATGCGGCCGAGATGGGACTGGCCGGCGAAGCTCTCGGCGTAGAGCTTGTAGATGTCCTCGGTGCCCGAGGGACGGGCGGCGAACCAGCCGTTGTCGGTGACCACCTTGAGCCCGCCGATCTCGGCGTCGTTGCCCGGCGCGCGGGTGAGCTTGGCGCGGATGGGGTCGCCGGCCAGGGTCTCGGTGGTCAGCATCTCGGGCGAGAGGTTGGCGAGCACCTCCTTGCGCTGGCGGTCGGCCGGGGCGTCGATGCGCTGGTAGACCGGGCTGCCGAAGCGGGCCTCGAGGTCGGCGTAGTGGCGGGCCGGGTCGCGGCCGGTGACGGCAGTGATCTCGGCGGCCAGCAGGTTGAGCAGGATGCCGTCCTTGTCGGTGCTCCAGGGACGCCCCTGGCGGTCGAGGAAGGCGGCGCCCGCCGATTCCTCGCCGCCGAAGCCCAGCGAGCCGTCCAGCAGGCCGTCCACGAACCACTTGAAGCCCACGGGCACCTCCACCAGCCGCCGGTCCAGGTCGGCGGCCACCCGGTCGATCATCGACGAGGACACCAGCGTCTTGCCCACGGCGGCGGTCGCCGGCCAGTCGGGCCGGTGGCGGAACAGGTAGTCGATGCACACCGCCAGGTAGTGGTTGGGGTTCATCAGCCCGCCGCCGGGGGTGACGATGCCGTGGCGGTCGTTGTCGGGGTCATTGCCGAAGGCGATGTCGAAGTCGTCCTTGAGCCCGATCAGGCTGGCCATGGCAAAGGGCGAGGAACAGTCCATGCGGATCTTGCCGTCGCGGTCCAGGCACATGAAGCCGAAGGCCGGGTCGATGCGGCGGTTGACCACCTCCAGCTCCAGGCCGAAGCGTTCGCGGATGCGGTCCCAGTAGTCCAGGCCCGCGCCGCCCAGCGGGTCCACGCCGATGCGGATGCCGGAGGCGCGGATGGCCTCCATGTCGATGGCCTCGTCGAGGCTGTCGACGAACGGGGCGACGAAGTCGAAGTCGCGGGTGGTCTTGCGGGCGCGGGCCTCGGCCAGGCGCACCCGGCGGATCTTGTCCGGTTCGTCGACCATCAGCTCGTTGGCCCGGGCCTGGACCAGGCGGGTGACATCCGAGCCGGCGGGGCCGCCGTTGGGCGGGTTGTACTTGAAGCCGCCGTCCTCCGGCGGGTTGTGCGAGGGGGTGATGACGATGCCGTCCGCCAGGCGGTGTTCGCGGCCGCGGTTGTGGCGCAGAATGGCATGGGACACCGCCGGCGTGGGGGTGAAACCGCCGCCCGGCTGCAGCAGGATCTCCACCCCGTTGGCGGCGAAGACCTCGATGGCGGTGGCGAGCGCCGGCTCGGAGAGGGCGTGGGTGTCGCGGCCGATGAACAGCGGCCCGGTGATGTCCTGTTCCCGGCGGTACTCGACGATCGCCTGGCAGATGGCGGCGATGTGATCCTCGTTGAAGGTGCCGGCCAGCGAACAGCCGCGGTGGCCGGAGGTGCCGAAGCTCACCCACTGGCTCGGGTCGTCGGTGTCGGGGTGGCCGGTATAGTAGGCCGAGACGAGGGCGGGGATGTCGGCGAGGGCCTCCGCGGGCGCGGGTTTGCCGGCTTGGGGATGGACGGACATTGACACTCCTTGCACGCAGGTTGGGGAACCGGGTGGTCCGGGCGCAGCGCCCGGGTCGTCGGCGTATCCGGAAAGAATCTAGATTATGCAGGTGGGCGTTGCATGACAATGAAATCCGCCGCGATCCCCTCCCGCCGGGTCTGGGCCTGGGCCTTCTACGACTGGGCCAACTCCGCCTTCGCCACGGTGGTGATGGCCGGTTTCTTCCCCCTCTTTTTGCGCGACTACTGGGCGGCCGGCGAGTCGAGCGCCACGATCACCTTCTTTCTCGGCCTGGGCAACTCGGCTGCCAGCCTGTGCATCATCCTGCTCGCCCCCTATCTCGGCGCGGTGGCCGACCAGGGCGGCATCCGCAAGCGCTTCCTCGCCCAGGCCGCGGCACTGGGCATCGCCGCCACCGCCGGGCTGTACTGGCTGGGGCAGGGGGAGTGGGGCCTGGCGGTGGCCCTCTACGTCACGGCCTCCATCGGTTTCATGGGCGGCAATGTCTTCTACGACGCCCTGCTGGTGGAGGTGGCCCCGCGTGGCCGCCTGGAGCGCACCTCGGCGCTGGGCTTCGCCCTGGGCTACCTGGGTGGCGGGCTGCTGTTCGCCTTCTGCGTGGTGATGACCCTCCGCCCCGGCTGGTTCGGCCTGGCCGATGCCGGGGTGGCGGTGCGGGTGGCCTTTCTGCTCACCGCGCTGTGGTGGGCGGTCTTCGCCCTGCCGGTGTGGGTCTTCGTCCGCGAGCCGCGCCGCGGCCGCCCGCAGGGCACCGGGCGGCTGGCCCGCGCCGGCTGGCGCCAGCTGCGCGAGACGCTGGTACACGTCCGCTCGCGGCGCGAGGTCTGGTGGTTCCTGCTGGCCTACTGGCTCTATATCGACGGCGTGGACACCGTCATCCGCATGGCGGTGGACTACGGCCGGGCCATCGGTTTCGACAGCAACGGGCTGATCGTCGCCCTGCTGGTCACCCAGTTCGTGGGTTTCCCGGCGGCCATCCTCTACGGCCGGCTGGGCGAGCGCATCGGCGCGCGCCGCGGCATCCTGCTGGGCATCCTCGTCTACGCGGGGGTCACGCTCTGGGCGGCGGGCATGCAGGCGGTGTGGGAGTTCTACGCCCTGGCGGTGGTGATCGGCCTGGTTCAGGGCGGCATCCAGGCCCTGTCGCGTTCGCTCTACGCCGGGCTGATCCCCCCCGGGCGCACCGCCGAGTTCTTCGGTTTCTACAACGTGCTGGGCAAGTTCGCCGCGGTCATCGGGCCGGTGATGGTGGGCTGGGTGGGCGCGCTGAGCGGCAGCCCGCGGGTGGGCATCCTCTCGCTGCTGGTGCTGTTCGCTGCCGGCGCCTGGCTGCTCTACCGGCTGCCCGCGGTGTCACCCTCGTCCGCCGACTGATCCTCCAGCAGGTCGGCCAGGGAGCGGCCGTCGAGGGCCGCGTGCACGGCCTGCTCGACGGCGTCGGCCGCGGCGTCGGCGCGGCGGTCGGGCGGGGCCTCGGCGGGCCGGCGGGTCTCGCCGGCCCCGCGGACGGCCGCGAGGATGTCGGCCAGCGCCAGCGTGCCCGGTTCGCGTCCGGGGACGTAGGCGACCCGCTCGTCGGCCACCCGCCGCAGGATGCCGGCGTCCTCCAGTTCGTCGAGCAGTTGCTGGAGGGTGAAGCGCGGCACCACCAGCGCCCGGGCCAGCCCGGTGGCTGTGGGCGGGGCGTCGCCGCGGTGGTAGGCCCGGGCGACCCGGGCGCAGGCCTCCAGCGCCAGGCGTTCGCGCAGCCGGCCCGAGAGGCGCGGCTGGCGCTGCTCGGCGAGCAGGTACTCCGGGTACTGGTGGTAGAAGGCGATGCTCGCGCCCACCAGCAGGATCATCCAGCCCAGATACAGCCAGATCATGAACATGATCAGGCTGGCGAAGGCCGAGTAGATGGCGGTGTACTTGGTGGCATTGACGATGAAGGCGGTGAACGCCCAGCCCACCGTCTGCCAGAGGATGCCGGCCACCAGCGCCCCGGCGAAGGCCGAGCGCAGCCGCACGCGGGTGTTGGGGATGAACACGTAGAGGAAGGTGAAGGCGGCGATGATCATCAGGTAGGGCAGCAGCCGGGTGGTCACGTTGAGCAGGCTGCCGAAGGGCTCGACCTCCGCCAGTGCCTGCATCAGGTCGCTGTTGAGGATCGAGGCGGAGAAGCCGATCGAGGCGAAGACCAGCACCGGGCCCACGATCAGCACCGACAGGTAGTCGGAGAAGCGCTGCCCCAGCGGGCGGGTCTGCTGAACGTGCCAGGTGTAGTTGAAGGCCCGCTCGATCTTCTGCATCAGGGCGATCACGGTGTAGAGCAGCAGCCCCAGGCCCAGGGCCCCGAGCACGCCCACCTTGACGTTCTCGACGAAGTCGATGACCCGGGCGGTGATCTCCGCGCCCTTCTCCCCGAGGGGTGCGAGCATCTGCAGCAGGAAGGGCTCGATCTGGTTGTGCACGCCGAAGGCCTTGAGCACCGAGAACGACAGCGCCAGCAGCGGCACCAGCGAGAGGAGGGTGGTGTAGACCAGGCTCATGGCCCGCAGGGTCAGCTGGCCCTCCCGGAACTCGCGTACCATCACCGCCACCACCCGCAGGACGAACACCGCGATCGCCCGTGGCCAGGGCAGCGCCGAGAGGTCCGGCGTCTCCCAGAGGAAGGCGTGCAGGCGGTGCTTGAGCTGCTCGATGCGGGACGATTCCATGGACGCTCGCCGGTCGGTCGGATGGGTGCACGTGGTATTATGGCCGATACCATCGGTCCCGACAGGGGCCTGTCCACCGCGACCGGGAGGGAGTCCATGAGCCCGACCGCCGACAATCCCGTCAAGCTGCCCACGGTGCTGGTGATGGCCGGTCTCGACCCCACCGGCGGTGCCGGGCTGCAGGCCGACATCGAGGCCATCGCCAGCCAGGGGGCACACGCCGCGCCGGTGGCCACGGCGCTCACCGTCCAGGACACCCGCGACGTCCAGCGGCTGGTGCCGGTGGAGGCGGAGCTGGTGATGGAGCAGGCCCGCGCGGTGCTCGAGGACATGCCCGTGGCCGCGGTCAAGCTGGGGGTCATGGGCAGCGTGGAGAACGTGGAGGTGGTCCACTCGCTGCTGCGTGACTACCCCGAGCTGCCGCTGATCCTCGACCCGGTGCTGGCGGCCGGCGGGGGCCGCGAGCTGGCCGAGGACGGGCTGCTCGAGGCCCTCGACCGGCTGCTGATCCCCCAGGCCACCATCGTCACCCCCAACAGCCGCGAGCTGCGCCGGCTGGTGCCCGAGGGCGACTCCCTCCCGGCCTGCGCCATGGCCCTGCTGGACCGCGGTGCCGAATACGTGCTGGTCACCGGCAGCCACGAGCCCACCGAGTCGGTGGAGAATGCCCTCTACGGCGGCAACCGCCGCCTGGAACACGCCCGCTGGCCGCGCCTGGGACAGGCCTACCACGGCTCGGGCTGCACCCTGAGCGCGGCGCTGGCCGGGCTGATGGCCCAGGGCCACGAGCCGCTCTCGGCCACCCAGCAGGCCCAGGAATACACCTGGAACAGCCTGCATGCCGGCTACCGGGCGGGCATGGGGCAGTGGCTGCCCAACCGCCTTTTCTGGGCCATGGATCCCCCGGAGGAAGGCGGTTGAGGCTCGCCGGCCTGTACGCGATCACCGACAGCGGTCTGCTGCCCGACGCACGTCTCGCCCCGGCGGTGGCCGAGGCCGTCGCCGGCGGCGCCCGCTGGGTCCAGTACCGCGACAAGCGCCCCGGTGCCGACCGCGAGGCCCTGGCCCGCCGGCTGCGGGACGTCTGCCGGGCAGGGGGCGCCGGCCTGGTCGTCAACGACGACGTGGAACTGGCCGCCGCCGTGGGTGCCGACGGCGTCCACCTGGGCCGCGATGACGGGGCCATCGACGCCGCCCGCCGGCGCCTGGGGCCGACGGCCGTGATCGGCGCCTCCTGCTACGACAGCCCGGAGCGGGCCCGTGCGGCGGTAGCCGCCGGCGCCGACTACGTGGCCTTCGGCCGCTTCTTCCCCTCGGCCACCAAGCCGGGGGCGCCGCCGGCCCGGCTGGAGACCCTGGCGTGGGCGGCGGCCGAGCTGCCGGTGCCGGTCTGCGCCATCGGCGGTATCCACGCGGGCAACGCCGGCCGGCTGATCGATGCCGGTGCCCACCTGGTGGCCGTGGTGGGCGGGGTCTTCGCCAGCGACGACCCGCGCCGGGCCGCGGCGGCGATCGCCGGCCAGTGGCCCCGGGATTGAACCCGCCCCGGCCGCACCCTACGATGCTCTTTTCGCCGATCGACAGGACCAATCAAGAGGTAGCCCATTCATGACCCGTTCGCATGATCTCTTCCAGCAGGCCCAGACGCACATCCCCGGCGGCGTGAACTCCGCCGTGCGTGCCTTCAAGGGGGTGGGCGGCGACCCGGTGTTCATCGACCACGCCGAGGGCGCCTGCATGTTCGACGTCGACGGCAAGCGCTACATCGACTACGTGGGCTCCTGGGGGCCGATGATCGCCGGCCATGCCCATCCCGAGGTGATCGAGGCGGTCAAGACCGCCGCCGAGCGCGGCCTGAGCTTCGGCACGCCCACCGAGATCGAGACCGCCATGGCCGACCGGCTGTGCGAGAGCCTGCCGTCCATGGACCTGGTGCGGATGGTCAACTCCGGCACCGAGGCCACCATGAGCGCCGTGCGCCTGGCGCGCGGCTTCACCGGCCGCGACAAGGTGGTCAAGTTCGAGGGCTGCTACCACGGCCACGTCGACTCGCTGCTGGTGAAGGCCGGCTCCGGCGCGCTGACCATGGGCGTGCCCAACTCGCCGGGCATCCCCGCCGCACTCGCCGAGCACACCATCACCCTGGAGTTCAACAACATCGAGCAGGTGCGCGAGACCTTCGAGCACCTCGGCCATCAGGTGGCGGCCATCATCGTCGAGCCGGTGGCGGGCAACATGAACTGCATCCCGCCGGTGCCCGGCTTCCTCGAGGGGCTGCGCGAGGTCTGCGACGAGTACGGCTCGGTGCTGATCTTCGACGAGGTGATGACCGGCTTCCGGGTCGGCCCGCAGGGCGCCCAGGGCCTCTACGGCGTCACCCCCGACCTCACCGCCCTGGGCAAGATCATCGGCGGCGGCATGCCGGTGGGCGCCTTCGGTGGCAAGCGCGAGATCATGGAGCACATCGCCCCGCTCGGTCCCGTCTACCAGGCGGGCACGCTCTCGGGCAACCCGGTGGCCATGGCCGCCGGCCTCAAGACCCTGGAGCTGATCGCCGAGCCGGGCTTCTTCGAGACCCTCACCGCGCGTACTGACAACCTCGTCGAGCAGGTGCTCGAGGCGGCCCGGGGCGCGGGTATCCCCATGACCGCCAACCACGCCGGCGGCATGTTCGGCTTCTTCTTCTCCGGGGAGGAGCGGGTGGAGAACTTCTACCAGGTCACCCAGTGCGACATCGACCGCTTCAAGCTGTTCTTCCACGGGATGCTCGAGAAGGGCGTCTACCTGGCCCCGTCGGCCTTCGAGGCGGGTTTCGTCTCCGGCGCGCACACCTGCGAGGACATCGACGCCACCGCGCTCGCCGCCCGCGAGGTGCTCGCCGGGCTGTGATCCCCTCCGCGGCGGCGGGTTTCCCGGGGCCGGCGCCGGGTTATCGTGGATAACCTGGAATGATCTCAACCCGAGGAGTTCGAACGATGCGCTGGTTGACCGGTTTGCTTCTCTGGGGGGCCGTCTCCCTGGCCCAGGCCGCGGACCTGGCGGTGGGCGATGCCTTCCCGGCCATGGAAGTCGAGGATGCCCACGGCGAGACCCACGCGGTGCCCGGCGAGGCGCGCGTGGTCCTGTTCACCGTCGACAAGGCCGCTGGCGAGGTGGTGACCGAGGCCTTCGGCGAGACCGAGCCGGGCACCCTGGAGCGTGCGGGCATCGCCTATCTCGCCGACATTAGCGGCATGCCCGGGCTGATCACCAAGATGTTCGCCCTGCCCAAGATGCGCGATTATCCCTTCCGCGTGCTCACCCTGCGCGAGGAAGGCGAGGGCGCGGACCTCCCGAGGCGCGAGGACCGGGTGAGCATCATCCGCCTGGAGGCGGGCCGGATCGCCGGGGTCGAGTACACCGACTCGGCCGAGGACCTGCGCGCCCTGCTGGACTGATCGGCGCCGTCTCCTGCAGGCATCGCCCGAAACCCGGGGCCTCGCGAGGCCCCGGGTTTTTTTCAGGTTCTTCGCATTTTGCCGTTAAGCAGGGGGGCTGTAAGCGGCGTGATCGGGATTTCGCGTACCGTTCGGGCCGAACCTTTTTTCGGTTCTTCGCACTTTAGCGTGCCATCCCTCACCAGGACACAGCAGAGGGGAATGCTTCTCGACAGGGTGCCAGGTGCCCCGGACCATTTGCCGTTGGTTCGGTCTTCTCGGGCGCTTGATCGTTGCACCCCGGGGCCCCTGCGCCTTGCCTCGTCGCCGGAGGATTGCCGGGTCGGAGCGACAGGGACGTCGCTCCGAGGCTCAGCGCGACACGACGTCGCGTCGAGCCGGCCCCGAGCCAGTCGGTGGTCGTGAGCCTTCGCGGTCGGACCGTGTCCGGCCTCGA
>JAAZVP010000097.1 GCA_018623495.1 Halothiobacillus sp.
CGTCGTGTCGGGCCGTGCCCGACAGCAATCCTCCGGCGACGAGGTTTGCCCGAAGGGCCAAGGTGCCGGGGTGCCCTTGTCTTTGGGTACTTTCTATTGGGCAAGCAATAGAAAGTACCTCGCGCACCTGGCGGCAAGGGTCGAAAAAAGGCTCGGCCCGAACGGTGCGCGAAATCCCGATCACGTCGCTTACAGGCCCCCTGCTTCACGGCAAAATGCGATAAACCGAAAAAAGCCGCCCGAACGGGCGGCTCCGGTATCACGGGCGAGGCGCGAGCCTCACTCCATTTCCAGGTCCATCTGCACCGCGTCCACGCCGGCGCGGGCGCATTCCTCGTCGGTCTCGCCGCTCGGCGCGCCGGAGACCCCCACGGCGCCCAGCACGCGGCCACCGGCCTCGACCGGCACACCACCGGCGAACATGGCGAGCGTCGGGGTGTAGGCGATCGGCTCGCCGCCGCGGCTCTCCATGGCGGAGGTGGGGGTGTTGAACGACAGCGCGGTGTAGGCCTTGCGCTGGCTGATGTCGAGGGTGAGATCCGGCGCCGTGGTGTCGCGCATGACCACCAGCTGGCGGCCCGTCCGGTCGAGCACGGTGGCGGCCACCGGGATGCCCTTCTCGCTGCAGGCCGAGAGCGTGGCCTCGGCGATCCGCGCGGCGGTCTCGGTGGTCATGGTCTTCACGCTCAGGGTGAGACCCTGCGCCTGCGCGGGGGCGCCTGCCAGCAGCCCGGCGGCGGCCGCCAGGGGCAGGACCCGCTTGTACAGCTTGCGCATCGTTCATCCTCCTTTTTGGACCCGTCTTGGACAAGAATAGCGCCTACCCCGATCGTACCGGAAACAAAATCCGGCGAGCCGCCATCAAATCATTCGATGACCGATGGCATGACCCTGCAACCCGCGGGGTTCTGTTATTCTGCGCCACCTGGCCCCGAGCGACCGTGCACGACCCATGGAACAGTCCCTGATCTTCGACCCCGAGCTGATCCGCCGCTATGACAAGGCGGGTCCGCGCTACACCTCCTATCCCACCGCCGTGCAGTTCCACGACGGCTTCACCGAGGCGGACTACCGCCGCCAGGCCGAGGTGAGCAACCGCCAGGGCGGGCCCCTGTCGCTGTATTTCCACATCCCCTTCTGCGACACGGTCTGCTTCTACTGCGCCTGCAACAAGGTGGTCACCAAGGACCGCGGCAAGGCCCGGCCCTACCTCGACACCGTCTACCGCGAGCTGGAGCTGCAGTCGGCGCTGTTCGACGACGACCGGGTGGTGGACCAGCTCCACTGGGGCGGCGGCACCCCCACCTTCCTCGCCCACGACGAGATGGCCGAGCTGATGACCGTGACCGGGGAGCACTTCCGCCTGCGCGACGACGACGGCGGCGAGTACTCCATCGAGATCGACCCCCGCGAGGCCGACGCCGACACCATCGCCCTGCTGCGCCGCATCGGCTTCAATCGCCTGAGCCTGGGCATCCAGGACTTCGACCCCGTGGTGCAGAAGGCGGTCAACCGGGTGCAGTCCGAGGCCGAGACCTTCGCGGTGATGGACGCCGCCCGCGCCGAGGGCTTCGGCGGCATCAGCGTGGACCTGATCTACGGCCTGCCCCACCAGCGGGTGGACAGCTTCCTCGAGACCCTCGACAAGGTCATCGCGGCCGACCCCGACCGCTTGTCGGTGTTCAACTACGCCCACCTGCCCGAGCGCTTCAAGCCGCAGCGGCGCATCAGCGCCGAGGCCCTGCCCTCGCCGCAGGAAAAGCTCGACATCCTGCACGCCACCATCGAGCATCTCACCGAGGCCGGCTACGTCTTCATCGGCATGGACCACTTCGCCAAGCCCGACGACCCCCTGGCCGTGGCCCAGCGCGAGGGCAGCCTGCACCGCAACTTCCAGGGCTATTCCACCCATGCCGAGTGCGACCTGGTGGGCATCGGCGTCTCCTCCATCGGCCTGGTGGGCGACTGCTACAGCCAGAACACCAAGGACATGGAGACCTACCGCGCCGAGCTCGAGGCCGGCCGGTTGCCGGTGGAGAAGGGCGTGACCTTCACCACCGAGGACCGCCTGCGGCGGGAGGTGATCACCGAGCTGATGTGCCACTTCGAGCTGGACACCGACGCCTTCGGCGATCGCTGGGGCATCGACTTCGACGAGCACTTCGCCGAGGCCCTCGAACGGCTCGGCCCCATGGCCGAGGACGGCCTGCTGACCCTCGACCCGGGCGCCATCCGCGTGGCCCCCGCCGGCCGCCTGCTGATCCGCAACATCGCCATGGCCTTCGACGCCTACCTCGACGAGGCGGCCCAGAAGCGCTTTTCGCGGGTGATCTGAAAGCCGAGAGCGGGAAGCGCAAGATCGCGGCTCTTGCCGCTGCTACAGGGAAGGGGCCGTCGTTGTGCGCGAGTGCCGAGTAGCGGGTCCGTGTGCGGCCGGTCGTGGTTTGGTGGACGGCCGGCACGACGCCCGACCCGGCCTCCACCCACCACGCACTGAACCCCGTTGCCCCTGAACCGGGGTCAGGATTCCAAGACCGACTTCACGAAGGGCACCGTCAGCCGGCGCTGGGCGGCCATGGAGGCGGTATCCAGGCGTTCGAGGAGGTCGAAGAGCGCCCGCGGGTCGCGCGGGTAGCGGCGGATCAGGTAGCTGCCCACCTCGGCGGGCAGCTCCAGGCCGCGGGCCCGGGCGCGCTGGGCCAGCGCCTCGAGCTTGTGGGCATCGTCCAGCGGCGCGACCCGGAACACCGGCCCCCAGCCCAGCCGCGAGACCAGGTCGGGCAGCCCGATGCCCAGGTCGCCGGGCGGGCAGCCGGCCGCGAAGATCAGCCGGCCGCCGGCGTCGCGCACCCGGTTGACCAGGCCGAACAGGCCCTCCTCCCAGACCCGCCGGCCGGCGATGGCGTCGACGTCGTCGACGCATACCAGCGACATGGCCTCCAGCCCCTCGAGCACGCCGGCACCGAGATCGGCCAGCCGGGCCAGCGGCAGGTGGGCGGTCTGCTCGCCGCGGCGGCTGGCCGCCAGGCAGGCCCCCTGCAGCAGGTGGCTCTTGCCCGCCCCGGCCGGCCCCCAGAGAAAGACCTGCTGCTCGCCCGCCCCCAGCGCCATCTCGCGCACCGTGGCCAGGGCGAAGGCGTTGTCGCCGGCGACGAAGCCCTCCAGGTCCTGCTCCTCGCGCAGGCCGATCTCCAGGGGCAGTTGCTGACCGGCAGCCTGCACGGGCTCAGTCCCCTCCCGCCGGCTCGGCTTCCCGGCCGGCGTAAAGGCGGCTGCGCAGGTAGCGCTGGTGGGCGTGGCGCACCACCACCGCCAGCACCGCCGCGGCCGGCAGCGCCAGCAGCACCCCGACGAAGCCGAACAGCTGGCCGCCGGCGAGCACGGCGAAGATCACCGCCACCGGGTGTAGGCCGATCCGGTCGCCCACCAGCAGGGGCGTGAGCACCATGCCCTCGAGCACCTGGGCGATGCCGAAGACCCCCAGCACCGGCAGCAGGCTGGTCCATTCGTGGGTCTGGAGCAGCATGGCGATGCTCGCCAGCACGATCCCCACCACGATCCCCAGGTAGGGCACGAAGCTCACCAGGCCGGCGATCAGCCCCACCAGCAGGGCGAGCTTGAGCCCGGCCAGCCACAGCCCCACCGAGTAGACCGTGGCCAGCGCCAGCATCACCAGCATTTGACCACGCAGGAAGGCCCCCAGCATCTCGTCGGCCTCGGCGGCAATGCCGCTGACGGTGGGCTCGACGGCGCGGGGCAGCAGCCCGCGGATCTCCTCCACCAGCAGGTCCCAGTCGCGCAGCAGGTAGAAGACCACCACCGGGATCAGCACCAGGTTGCCCAGCCAGGCCAGCAGGCGCATGCCCGAGCCGAAGACATGGCCGGTGACCTGGCCGACCAGCCCGCCGGCCGTCTGCCAGTGGGCCTGGAGCGCGGACTTCCAGGCCACGGTGTCGGGCCAGGTAATCGGTCCCCAGTGGGCCTCCAGCCAGGGCCGGAACTCGTCCTGGAACCACTGCATCCAGGTGGGCACCTGGCTCACCACGGTGCGCAGCTGCTGCTCCACCAGGGGCACCAGGACCAGCACCAGGCCGGTGAGCCCGCCGAAGAGCACGAGGAAGACGACCACCACCGCCAGCGTCCGCGACAGTCCCGCCGCCTGCAGGCGGTCCACCAGCGGGTCGCCCAGGTAGGCCAGCAGGGCCGCGGCGAGAAAGGGGGTGAGCACCGGGGCCAGCA
>JAAZVP010000052.1 GCA_018623495.1 Halothiobacillus sp.
AGGACCGGGCACAACCCGGCAGGAAAGCCGGGTTGCACGCCCTTAGGCGCCCGCAGGGTGCCGCACACGGATGTGCGGCATGAACAAGAGTGCGGGCAAACCCGCAAGCCCCGTTCGGGCGGGCCGCCAAGGGCCCATCTGCTGTGTTGCAGCTCTGGTAAAGGGCGACGCCATTCACTGCGAGCTGCGCCTTGCATCTGGACCCTTGGCGGTCCCGCAGAGGCACTATCGATTCGTGCAGAGGTTCCCTGACCGTCATCGCGGTGCAATAATCCTTGCCGGCGACTACAGTTGGAGGCTTGCCCCTCGATGGAGAAGGATTTCGCAATGCCGCGCCTCACCAGCCGCGTGTTCACTGACCTGGCGATATGGATGGCCGCCTTCGGCATCGCTATCGGCCTGGTGTTCCCGCCCTTCATGACCGTCCTCGGTCTGCCCGCGGAAGCCGTCTTCACCCCGTTGTTCTACACCGCCAGCATCCTCGCCGGCATGTTCGCCGCGGTGGCCAACTACCTGCTGGCCCGCACCGTGCTGCGGCCGCGGCTGAAGATGCTCGCCGAGCGCATGGGTACCGTAGAGGGGGCGCTGAAGAAGTCGGTCTACGAGAACCATTTCTCCGCCCGCGAGCACAACAAGTGCTTCATCGAGGTGGATTCCGAGGATGAACTGGGCGAGGCGGCCAGCGCCTTCAACGGCCTGGTGACCACGCTCAAGCGCTCGCGCGAGGTGGAGCATGCCGCCCAGGCGTTCGCCCAGGCGCTGTCTTCCGATCTCGACCTGGAGAGCCTGGGCGAGCGGGCCCTGGCCCTGGTGCGCCGCTATGCCGGGATGCAGGCCGGCGCCATCTACGTCGAACAGGAGGGGCGTCTCGCGCTGCTCGCCAACCAGGCCATCGCCAACGGCGAGAGCCTCGCGCAGAGCAACTTCCTGCGCGAGACCATGCGTACCGACCGCGAGGCCACCATCCACCTGCCGCTGGACGTGGAGGTGGACGCCCTGCTCACGCGCTTCCGGCCCCAGGAGATCATGATCGTCCCGCTCGACTACAACAAGCAGCCCCTGGGGGTGCTGCTGCTGGCTTCCGCCGAACCCTTCTCCGAGGATTCCCGGCGGCTGATCGAGCTCTTCCGCCAGGGGCTTTCACTGGCGGTTAACAATGCGGTCATACACTCCCAGATCCAGAAGATCGCGCTGCTCGACCCGCTTACCGGTGCCTACAACCGGCGCTTCGGCATGAAGCGGCTCAAGGAGGAGTTCAACCGGGCGCAGCGCGACCGGGCCCCGCTGGGCGTGGTGATGTTCGACATCGACCACTTCAAGTCGGTCAACGACACCTACGGCCACATGGTGGGCGACCGCGTGCTGGTGGAGATCCACCGGCGCGCCGAGGAGGTCCTGCGCGAGGGCGACGTGCTGGTGCGCTACGGCGGCGAGGAGTTCATGCTCCTGCTGCCGGGGGCCTCGCGCAACGACAGCAGCCACATCGCCGATCGCCTGCTGAGGGCGGTTCGGGAAGCGCGCTTCGAGGACGACGACCAGCTCATCCGTGTTACCGTGAGCGCCGGCGTCTGCGCCTACCCCGAATTCCCGGCCGAGTCCGCCGAGGTCCTGCTGAACCGGGCCGACGAGGCGCTCTACAAGGCCAAGCGGGGCGGGCGCGACCGACTGGCCACACTGGATTCGACCGAGAGCGAGCATGAGCGACAAGCCAGACTGGAAGATGCTGACGCTGGTGGGTGAGGACCGGCCGGGGATCGTCAGCCGCGTGACCAACAAGCTGTTCGAGGTGGGGGCCAACCTGGGCGAGGCCTCCATGATGCGCCTGGGGGCCAACTTCACCATCATGATGATGGTGGACTACGCCGGTGACGGCGAGCAGCTGCAGCGGCTGGTCGCCCCCGTGGCCGATGACCTCGGCCTGCGGGTGCACGTGGACGCCGTGGCCGCCCACCTGCATCGCCACGTCGAGCCCGATTGCATGATCACCGTCTACGGCGCCGACCAGGCGGGCATCGTCGCCCGCGTCACCGGCGCGCTGGCCGAGGCCGGCCTCAACATCCTCGAGCTGGAATCCGATGTCGGCGGGACCGAAAAACGGCCGCTGTACGTGATGTCCATCCAGGGCGTGGCCAGCGAGGGCATGGAGCCGTTGCAGGCGGCCCTCGACGGCCTCGCCGAGCTGGATGTCGACGTCAGCCTGCGTCCCGTCGAAACGCTGCGGGGCTGAGCATGGCGGTCCGGGATATCGTTCTCTACCCCGACGAGCGGCTCAAGGCCGAGTGCGCGCCCGTGGAGGTCTTCGACGAGGCCCTCGCCGAGCTCGCCCGCGACCTCGAGGACACCCGCCAGGTGGGCCCCGGCGCGGTGGGCATCGCCGCGCCCCAGATCGGGGTGCTCCAGCGCGTGTGCATCGTCGACTGTTCCACCACCCGCAAGCCCACCCCCAACAATGGCCACCTGGTGCTCGTGAACCCGGAGGTGCTGGAATGGGAGGGCCTGGTCTCCGGTCGCGAGGGTTGTCTCTCCATCCCCGACTACACCGGCAACGTGGTGCGCGCCGAGAAGGTCCGCGTGCGCAGCCAGACCGTGGTGGGCGAGACCTTCGAGATCGAGTCCGAGGGTTTCGAGGCCCGCGCCATCCAGCACGAGATCGACCACCTCGACGGCATTCTCTTCCTCGACCGCCTGGTCAGCCGCCGCACCGACCTCTTCCGCCGCAAGGTCTACCAGAAGGGCGGCAAGAAAAGGCCCGCCGAGTCGAAAAAGACCGGCTGAAGCCGCGCCTCTCGTCCCGCTCGCGTTTCGGCACGGCGTCCGCGCGGGCAGTACGGCTTGCCCGGCTTTCCTTCGCGCCGCGCGCGTGTCGGCACGGCCCCGACCCCGCCGAGAGGGTCGGGGTGAGGGAGGGTTCCCCCGTTTCCGGTCACTCGATCGGCGGCATCGTGTCCTCGGCCGACTCGGCGCCGTTCCCTTCCGCCGGCGGGAAGATCTCCAGGTAGCTCTGGTAGACGGCCACGAAGCCCACGGGGGCGAGGACCAGCCAGCCCAGCAGCAAGGGGATGCTGGCGACGATGGCGAGGGCGATGAAGATCAGCCCGAAGATCAGCAGCGCCGGGATGTTTCGCAGGCAGCCCCGCAGGCTCGCGCCCAGCGCCGCCACCGGCGTCTCGCGGCCGAACATGGCCAGCGGGATGGCGTAGGTCATCGCCGCCCAGAAAACCACCATCAGCGCGAGCATCACCAGCCCGCCGAGGGCGGCGCCGCCACCCATCAGCGTCTGCATGGCCTGCTCGTCGGCACCGGTCATCGCGCCCATGCCGCCGGCGCCGCCGATGAGCACGAACATCACCACGATCAGCAGGATCGTGAAGCCGATGCTGATCGCCCCCAGCGTGAGCATGGGCCCGCGCCGCTCGGCGTCGGTGAGCCCGGCGAAGAGATGGGCCATCTCGAGACGCTCGCCTTCCCGGAGCCGGGCGGCCCCCAGGTACATGCCGCCGGCCAGGGCGGGCGCGATCAGCGCGCTGGCCAGCCCGCCGATCACGGGGAACAGTCCCAGGGCGATTTGGATGCCGAAAAAGACCAGCAGCATCAGGATCCACATGCCCGGCTGCCGGGCGAACCCCCGCCAGCCGTCCCCGAACCAGCCGGCACCGCGGCCCGCTTCCACCGTGCGAATCTCCATCGTCGGTCTCTCCGTCTCCGTGGGCGACGGCCCAAAGATAGCAGCCCGGGCGGTCTTTGGCGCGCGCAGGGATGGCGGGCGGTTGAAAAAGCGGGGTCGCGCCCCTATTCGATGGGATAGACGCGAATTTCCTCACGGGGTGGCAAGAAGATGCGAATGGACAAACTGACGAGCAAGTTCCAGGCGGCGCTGGCCGATGCCCAGTCCCTGGCCGTGGGCCGGGACCACCAGTTCATCGAGCCGGCGCATCTGATGCTTGCGCTGATCGACCAGGAGGGCAGCAGCATCCGTCCCCTGCTGGCCCAGGCCGGCGGCAATGCGGACATGCTGCGCACCCGCCTCAACGAGGCCCTGGACAAGATGCCCGAGGTCTCGGGCACCGCCGGCGAGGTGCATCTCTCCAACGAGCTGGGGCGGCTGCTCAACGTCACCGACAAGCTGGCCCAGAAGCGCGGCGACAGCTACATCTCCTCGGAGCTCTTCGCCCTGGCGGCCGTCGAGGACAAGGGTCGGCTGGGCGAGATCCTGCGCGAGGCCGGCGTCACCCGGGAGGCCCTGGAGAAGGGCGTGGACAGCCTGCGCGGCGGCGAGAGCGTGGACGATCCCAATGCCGAGGAATCCCGCCAGGCGCTGGAGAAGTACACCCAGGACCTCACCGAGCGCGCCGAGGCCGGCAAGCTCGACCCGGTGATCGGCCGCGACGAGGAGATCCGCCGGGCCGTGCAGGTGCTCCAGCGGCGCACCAAGAACAACCCCGTGCTGATCGGTGAGCCCGGCGTGGGCAAGACCGCCATCGTCGAGGGCCTGGCCCAGCGCATCATCAACGGCGAGGTCCCCGAGGGCCTCAAGAACAAGCGGGTGCTCGCGCTCGACATGGGCGCGCTGCTCGCCGGGGCCAAGTACCGCGGCGAGTTCGAGGAGCGGCTCAAGGGCGTGCTCAAGGATCTCTCCAAGCAGGAAGGCCAGGTCATCCTGTTCATCGACGAGATCCACACCATGGTGGGTGCCGGCAAGGCCGAGGGCGCCATGGATGCCGGCAACATGCTCAAGCCGGCGCTGGCGCGCGGCGAGCTGCACTGCATCGGCGCCACCACGCTGGACGAGTACCGCCAGCACATCGAGAAGGATGCCGCGCTCGAGCGCCGCTTCCAGAAGGTGCTGGTGGACGAGCCCTCGATGGAGGACACCATCGCCATCCTGCGCGGGCTCAAGGAGCGCTACGAGGTCCACCACGGCGTGGAGGTCACCGACCCGGCGATCGTCGCCGCGGCCAACCTCTCCCAGCGCTACATCACCGACCGCCAGCTGCCCGACAAGGCTATCGACCTGGTGGACGAGGCGGCCTCGCGCATCCGCATGGAGATCGACTCCAAGCCCGAGCAGCTCGACCGCCTCGAGCGCCGGCTGATCCAGCTCAAGATCGAGCGCGAGGCGCTCAAGAAGGAGGCCGACGAGGCGTCCAGGAAGCGCCTGGGCAACCTCGAGGAGGAGATCGAGACCCTCGAGCGCGAGTATTCCGACCTCGAGGAGGTCTGGAAGTCGGAGAAGGCCTCCATCCAGGGTGCGACCCACATCAAGGAGGAGCTCGACCGCGCGCGCACCGAGCTGGAATCGGCGCGCCGGGCGGGTGATCTCAACCGCATGTCCGAGCTCCAGTACGGTCGGATCCCCGAGCTGGAGAAGCAGCTGGAGAGCGCCCAGGAGGCCGAGACCGCCGAGACCCGGCTGGTGCGCAACCGCGTCACCGACGAGGAGATCGCCGAGGTGGTCTCGCGCTGGACCGGCATCCCGGTCTCCAAGATGCTGGAGAGCGAGAAGGACAAGCTCCTGCACATGGAGACGTTCCTCACCCGCCGGGTGATCGGCCAGGGCGAGGCGGTCAAGGCCGTCTCGGATGCCATCCGCCGCTCGCGCGCCGGGCTGGCCGACCCCAACCGGCCCAATGGCTCGTTCCTCTTCCTCGGGCCCACCGGCGTGGGCAAGACCGAGCTGACCAAGGCCCTGGCCGAGTTCCTCTTCGACACCGAGGAGGCCATGGTGCGCATCGACATGTCCGAGTTCATGGAGAAGCACTCCGTGGCCCGGCTGGTCGGCGCGCCCCCCGGCTACGTGGGCTACGAGGAGGGCGGCTATCTCACCGAGGCGGTGCGCCGCAAGCCCTACTCGGTGATCCTGCTCGACGAGGTGGAGAAGGCCCATCCGGAGGTCTTCAACATCCTCCTGCAGGTGCTCGACGACGGCCGGCTCACCGACGGCCAGGGGCGCACCGTGGACTTTCGCAACACGGTGATCGTGATGACCTCCAACCTCGGCTCGGACCGCATCCAGCAGATGTCGGGCGAGGAGGACTACGCGGGCATCAAGTCCGCGGTGATGGAGGTGGTCGGTGGCCACTTCCGCCCCGAGTTCATCAACCGCGTGGACGAGACGGTGGTCTTCCGTCCGCTGGGCCGCGAGCAGATTCGCTCGATCACCGAGATCCAGATGGGCTACCTGCGCGAGCGGCTGGCCGACAAGGAGATGGACCTCGAGATCTCCGAGGCCGCCCTGGACAAGCTCGGCGAGGCCGGCTTCGACCCGGTCTACGGCGCCCGGCCGCTCAAGCGCGCCATCCAGTCCCAGCTGGAGAACGGCCTGGCCCAGGACATCCTTGCCGGTCGCTTCGGCCCCGGCGACACCATCCGTGTCGACATCGAGGACGACCACCTCGCCTTCGCCAAGGCCGGCGAGTGAGCCGGCCGCAAAGCAGGAGCAAGACACCATGCCCAGCTACGACTATCGCTGCACGGCCAACGACCAGGTGGTGGAGGTCCGCCACGGCATCGACGAAGAGATCCGCAACTGGGGCGAACTCTGCGCCGCCGCCGGCATCGACCCCGGCGACACCCCCGCCGACAGCCCGGTGAGCAAGGTCTTCCGGGCCACCGGCGCGGTGGTGGGCTCCGAGAGCCTCAAGAACCCCGAGCCGCCATCCGGCGGTTGTTGCGGCGGGGGGATGTGCGGGCTCTGAGTGTTGAAGCGTTCAGCGTTCAGCGTTCAGACCGAAGGGGCCGGCGGCCGGGGTGACCCGGTCGCCGGTTTTTGTTGCCGACGGGTCCGGGTGTCGCTGGATGGGGTAGAGGCCCGGTGTAGGCGGCCCCGGTCGGCCGGTCGGGACACCAGGACATCAGGACACCTCGAAACGCCCGCTGCACGGCAAGCCTCGGTCTTGAGCCCGGATCCCGACAGGTACCGACGCAGGATGCGGTGAGCAGAGCGAACCGCATCGAGGCAAGGCCCTCGATGAATGATGCGGTTCGTGCCTCACCGCATCCTACAGGCTCCTTGTCCTGCGCATGCTCGCGGCAGCCCCGCTTTCATTGGTTCTCGCCCCGCGAGACGCGCAGGAGGACGGCGTCGAGGGCGCGGTGGGGGAGCAGGCGCCTGAGCCAGGCGAACAGGTGGGTGGGGAAGGTGACGTAGTAGCGCACCTTCGGTCGCGGGCTCTCGATGGCGTGGATGACCTTCTCGAGCACGGCCTCCGGGGGGAGGGTGAAGGGCGCCTGCCTGTCGTTCTCGGCAAGGCGCTTTTCCACGGCACGATAGTGGTCTCGGTGCGGCCCCTGCTCGCGGTCGATGTTGGCCCGGAAGGCGCGGTAGGCGTTCTCGCGAAAGCGACTGGTGACCGGGCCCGGCTCGACCAGGGAGACATGGATGCCGGTGCCGGCGAGTTCCAGGCGCAGGGTGTCGGTCAGTCCCTCGAGGGCGAACTTGGAACAGTTGTAGGCCCCGCGAAAGGGCAGGGCGACCAGCCCGAGCACGGAGCTGTTCTGGATGATCCGCCCGTGCCCCTGGCGGCGCATCACCGGCAGCACGGCGTTGGTGAGTTCGTGCCAGCCCAGCAGGTTGGTCTCGAGCTGGGCACGCAGGACGTCGCGGGTGAGGTCCTCGACGCCCCCGGGCTGGCCATAGGCGCCGTTGTTGAAGAGCACGTCGATGCGCCCGCCGGTGCGATCCAGGGTGGCCGCCACGCCCCGCTGGATGGATTCGGAGTCGTCGAGGTCGAGGGTCAGGGCCTCCAGGCCCTGTTCGTTCAGGCGTTCCACGTCGCCGGGGCGGCGGGCGGTGGCGATCACGCGGTGACCGCGTTCGGCCAGGCCCCGGGCCACGGCGAGGCCGATGCCCGAGGAGCAGCCGGTGATGAGCACGTTGCGGGGTTCGGTGTTCATGGCCTCGCCGGGGGTGATTAGCAGGGGTAACGCGCGAATCAGAAAGCTTGATCACGTCACCGCTAAAGCCTCTTTATCCTGTGCCGCTACCGGGGGAACCACGGGGGCGATGCCCGGTTGCCGGTTCGCCCTTGGCATGGAAGGCCGTGTTCAAGCCAACAAGCGGTGTCGAGTATGACCGAGTTCCTTGCGCGCTTCCAAATCCGCCACAAGATCTGGGCCGGCTTCGTCCTCGTGCTGGCGGGGCTGGCGGTCACGGCCGGGCTGGCGGTGACGAGTCTCGACGGCGTGCGGGCCGTGGTGGACGACGTGGTCAACGAGCGCCAGCCCACCATGCTGGCCTCCGAGCGCCTGTCGGTCTCGCTGGAGTCGGCCGCCAAGTCGCTGGGTTTTTACGTGCTCGCCAAGACCGACGCGCAGAAGGCGCGCTACCGGGAAGACATGCAGCGTGTGGCGGAGAACCTCGAGGCCCTGCGCGGGCTCAAGACGGTCAGGGAGGACCCCGAGGCGCGCCAGTCGATCGAGGCCATCGCCGCCGACATCGATCGCTACCGCGAGCTGGAGGCCGAGATCTTCGAGGCGGTGGCCAGCGACGAGGTCAACTTCCCGGGCGTGGCCTTCGCCAACGACGAACTCAACAACCGCAACCGCCAGATCAACCAGCTGCTCTCGCAGATGGTTTCTTCCGAGCTGGGCCAGCCCGCCACCCCCGAGCGCAAGGAGCTGCTGGCCACCGTCACCGAGTTGCGCAACCTGTGGTCGAAGGTCATCAATGCCATGCGCGGCTACCTCGCCTTCCGGGCCGAGGGCATGATGGAGAACATGCAGATCTATCTCGAGCAGACCGACGAGGTCCTCGCCGAGCTCGAGGGCTACGCCGGCCTGATGACCTTCGAGCAGGAGATGGCCGCCGACGAGCTCACCAAGGTCTACGCCGAGTTCCGCGAGCGCGTCCCCGAACTGGCCGAGATCCACGGCGGCGATCGCTGGCGCACCGACGTCTACCTCGTACGCGAGAAGATCTCGCCGCTGTTCCGCCAGATCGAGTCGCGGATCGAGGCCTTCGTCGAGCGCCAGCAGGCCGCGGTGGACGATGCCAGCCAGCGCCTGATCGACAACACGAACACCACGATGGCCTCGGTGAGCACGGTGTCGGTGATCACCCTGCTGCTGGGCCTGGGCATCGCCTGGGTGATGGTGCGCGTGGTCACCGGCCCGCTGCGCCAGGCCGTGCATGCGCTGGAGGACATCGCCCAGGGCGAGGGCGATCTCACCCGGCGCCTGGACGTGCACGGGCGTGACGAGGTGGCCCAGCTGGCCGGTGCCTTCAACCGCTTTGCCGACAAGATCCAGGAGCTGGTCGAGCAGGTCGGCGACACCACCCGCCAGCTGGAACAGTCGGCGGGGCACCTCTCCGGGGTCACCGAGCATGCCCGCGACGGTGTGAACCGCCAGGAGTCGGCCTCCAGCTCGCTGGCCACGGGCACCGAGGAGATGGCCGCCTCGTCCCGCGAGGTGGCCGCCAACGCCAACCGGGCCTCGGAATCGGCGGTGCAGGCCGACGAGCAGGTGATTTCCGGCCGCGACGTGGTCAAGCGCACCACCGATTCCATTGCCAGCGTGGCCGAAGACATGGAGAGCGCGGTGGACGTGATCCGCCGCCTCGACGACCAGAGCCAGCAGATCGGCACCGTGCTGGACGTGATCCGCTCGATCGCCGAACAGACCAACCTGCTGGCGCTCAACGCCGCCATCGAGGCCGCCCGGGCCGGCGAGCAGGGCCGGGGCTTCGCGGTGGTCGCCGAGGAAGTGCGGGCGCTCGCGCGGCGCACCTCCGAGTCCACCGAGGAGATCGAGGGCATCATCGGCGGCCTGCAGTCGGGTGCGGGGGACGCGGTGAACACCATCGAGCGCAGCCACGAGCACTCGCAGAACAGCGTCGGCGAGGCCGCCCGGGCCGCCGAGGCCCTCGACGGCATCGCCAGCGCCATGACCACCATCCGCGAGATGAACGCGGAGATCGCCCACGCCGCCGAGAGCCAGAGCAACGTCTCCCAGGAGGTCACCGAGAACATCCACGCGATCGCCGACATCAGCCGGGAGTCGGTGGAGAATGCCGATCGCATCGCCCGGTCCACCGAGGAACTGGCCCGGCTGTCGGCCCGCCTCGACCAGCTGGTGGGGCAGTTCAAGGTGCAGAAACACGAGAGCGGTTAAACTCCGGGGTTGAATCGTCTTCAACGCGGGGTGGATTCCAGTGACGCGCATCATCGCCGCACTGCGCCGTTACATCATCGCCGGGCTGCTGGTCTGGGTGCCGCTGCTGATCACCATCCTGGTGGTCAAGGTGCTGGTGAACTTCATGGACCGCAGCCTGCTCCTGCTGCCGGCGGCCTACCGGCCGGACGCCCTGTTCGGCTTCGACGTCCCCGGGGTGGGGGTGGTGCTCGCCCTGGTGGTCCTGCTGCTCACCGGGCTGGTGGCGGCCAACCTCTTCGGTCGCAAGCTGGTGGAACTGTGGGAGTCGCTGGTGGCGCGCATCCCACTGGTCAATTCCATCTACTCGGCGGTCAAGCAGGTGATCTCCACCTTTCTCACCGACGGCAACGAGTCCTTCCGCCGGGTGATGCTGGTGGAGTACCCGCGCCGGGGCAGCTGGACGCTGTGTTTCCAGAGCGGATCGGGGGCGCGCGAGGTGCAGGAGAAGACCCGCGAAGAGATCGTCACGGTGTTCGTGCCCACCACCCCCAATCCCACCTCCGGCTTCATCCTGATGGTGCCCCGCGACGAGCTGGTGGAGCTGGAGATGAGCGTGGAGGAGGGGCTGCGGTTGATCATGTCGCTGGGGATGGTCACCCCGGAATCCGGGCGCGGGCGGGGTTCGGTTGCCAAAGAAGAGGGCAGTTCGTAACATTCCCCGCCTTTGGGCCCGCGTTTCGGGGCCCGTCCATCCAGTGAATCTCGGGGAAAGCGGACATGCGCAGCCACTATTGCGGCCAAGTCAACGAGCAGCTCGTCGATGAACGCGTCGAACTGAGCGGTTGGGTCAACCGCCGGCGGGACCACGGCGGGGTGATCTTCGTCGACCTGCGCGATCGCGAGGGTCTCCTGCAGGTGGTCTTCGATCCCGACGACCCGGCGGTCTTCGCCCGTGCCGAGGAGCTGCGCAACGAGTGGGTCCTGCGCGTGGTGGGTCGCGTGCGGCGCCGCCCCGAGGGCACCGAGAATCCCGATCTCGCCAGTGGCCAGGTCGAGGTCCTCGCCGAGGAGCTCGAGATCGTCAACAAGGCCGAGACCCCGCCCTTCCCCCTCGACGACGAGTCGGTCTCCGAGGAGAACCGCCTGCGCTATCGCTACATGGACCTGCGCCGGCCGGAGATGCAGCAGCGCCTGCGCATGCGCGCCCGGATCACCCGCCGGCTGCGCAACTACCTCGACGACCACGGGTTCATGGACATCGAGACCCCCGTGCTCACCAAGGCCACGCCCGAGGGTGCGCGCGACTACCTGGTGCCCAGCCGCACCCACGGCGGCAAGTTCTTCTCCCTGCCGCAGTCGCCGCAGCTGTTCAAGCAGCTGCTGATGGCCTCCGGCTTCGACCGCTACTACCAGATCGTGCGCTGCTTCCGCGACGAGGACCTGCGCGCCGACCGCCAGCCGGAGTTCACCCAGCTCGACATCGAGACCTCGTTTCTCGACGAGCACCAGATCATGGACCTCATGGAGTCCATGATCCGCGACGTCTTCGCCCACGTGCTCGAGGTGGGGCTGCCCGAGGCGTTCCCGCGCATGACCTATGCAGAGGCCATGCGCCGGTTCGGCTCGGACCGGCCGGACATGCGCATCCCGCTGGAGCTGGTGGATCTCGCCGACGTGATGGCCGATGTCGACTTCAAGGTCTTCGCCGGCCCGGCCCGGGACCCCGAGGGCCGAGTGGCCGCGCTGCGCCTGCCCGGCGGGGCCGAGCTCTCGCGCAAGGCGATCGACGACTACACCCACTTCGTGGGCATCTACGGCGCCCGTGGCCTGGCCTGGGTCAAGGTCAACGAGCGTGCCGCCGGCCGCGAGGGCCTGCAGTCGCCGATCCTCAAGTTCCTGCCGGACGAGGTGATCGTCGAGATCCTCGACCGCACCGACGCCCGTGACGGCGACATCCTCTTCTTCGGCGCCGACAAGGCCGACGTGGTCAACGAGGCCCTCGGTGCCCTGCGGGTCAAGCTCGGCCACGACCACGACCTGGTCAAGCACGGCTGGGAGCCGCTGTGGGTGGTGGACTTCCCGATGTTCGAGTGGGATGCCGAAGAGAAGCGCTGGGCGAGCCTGCACCACCCCTTCACCTCGCCGCGCGAGGAGGACATCGAGCTGCTCGAGTCGGACCCGGCGGCCTGTCGCTCGCGCGCCTACGACCTGGTCCTCAACGGCACCGAGGTGGGCGGCGGCTCCATGCGTATCTACCGTGCCGAGGTCCAGCAGCATGTCTTCTCCATCCTGGGCATCGGCGAGGCCGAGGCCGAAGAGAAGTTCGGCTTCCTGCTGCGCGCCCTGCGCTACGGCTGCCCGCCCCACGGCGGCCTGGCCTTCGGCCTCGACCGGCTGGTGATGCTGATGACCGGCGCCTCCTCGATCCGCGAGGTGATGGCCTTTCCCAAGACCCAGGCGGCCACCTGCCTGCTCACCGATGCCCCGGCCGAGGTGGAGCCCAGGCACCTGCGCGAGCTCTCCATCCGCCTGCGCAAGCCCGCCGGCGAGGGCGGCGCCTGAACTCGGGCCGCCCGACGCCATCCAACAGCCTGACCGCCGCGGTGACCCGCGGTGCCGGGCAGGGGCCGAACCCGCGCGGTTCTCGAAGCGCCCCCGCGCCCGCCGAACCCAAGCAGTGACCGGAATGCCATGGCAGAGATGAGCCACGCCGTCCCCGAGCGCCTGCAGGCGCGTATCGATTCGCTGGTCGCATCGGCCGAGCGACCGCGGCCACTGGACGCCGAGCAGCGCGAGGCGCTGCGCAGCCGGGTCAAGCGCCTGCTCGAGGAGCGCGATGCCGTTCTCATCGCCCACTACTACGTGGACGAACAGCTGCAAAAGCTCGCCGAGGAGACCGGCGGGCACGTCTCCGACTCGCTGGACATGGCCGATTTCGGCGCCAACCACCCGGCGAGCACCCTGGTGATCGCCGGGGTGCGTTTCATGGGCGAGACCGCCAAGATCCTCAGCCCGGAAAAGCGCGTGCTGATGCCCACCCTCGAGGCCGAGTGCTCCCTCGACATCGGCTGCCCGCCCGAAGAATTCGCCCATTTCTGCGACCAGCACCCCGAGCGCACCGTGGTGGTCTATGCCAACACCAGCGCCGAGGTGAAGGCGCGGGCCGACTGGGTGGTGACGTCCTCCAACGCGCTGGCGATCGTCAACCATCTCGAGGCCAACGGCGAGAAGATCCTCTGGGCCCCGGACCGCCATCTCGGGCGCTACATCCAGCGCCAGACCGGGGCGGACATGCTCCTCTGGCAGGGCCACTGCGTGGTCCACGACGAGTTCAAGGCCTTCGAGCTCGAGCGGTTGCGCGCCGAGCACCCGGGTGCCGAGGTCCTGGTGCACCCCGAGTCCCCCGAGGACGTGATCGCCCAGGCCGACGTGGTGGGCTCCACCAGGCAGCTGATCGAGGGGGCCCGGCAGTCGCAGGCCGACGAACTGATCGTCGCCACCGACTACGGTATCTTCTACAAGATGCAGCAGGCCGTGCCCGGAAAGCGGCTCATCGTCGCACCCACCGGCGGCAAGAGCGCCACCTGCGCCAGCTGCGCCCACTGTCCCTGGATGGCGATGAACGGCCTGGAGAACCTGGCCCATTGCCTCGAGACCGGTGCCGGCGAGATCCACGTCGATTCCGGCGTGCGCGAGAAGGCCCTGGAGTCGCTCCAGCGGATGCTCGACTTCTCCCGCAGCCAGGGCCTGGTCACCGCCGGCGACGCCTGAGGGCCGGGTGGATCGCCAGGCCGTGCCCGCCCACCTGGTGCTGGTCCACGGCCTGTGGATGGGGCGCTGGAGCATCCGCGTCCTCCAGCACCGGCTGCAGGCCGCGGGGTTCACCTGCCACCGCTTCGGCTATCCCTCCGTCCGGCGCCCGTTCGCCGACAACCTCGCCGATCTGCGGGCCTTCGTTGACCGCCTCCCGGGCGCGCGGCCGGGTTTCGTCGCCCACAGCTTCGGGGGTCTGCTGGTGCTGCGGCTGCTGGCCGAGCGCCCACCGGCGGCGACGGGCCGGCTGGTGACCCTGGGCAGCCCCGTGCAGGGGAGCACGGTGGCCCGCCAGCTGGCGGCACGGGGGTGGCTGGCCCGTCGCTGGCTGGGGGGTGCCCTGTCTGCCGGCGGGCTGCTCGACCCCGCTCCCCCACCGCCGCCCGGCTGGGCCTGGGGGGCACTGGCCGGCGACCGGCCCCGGGGCGTCGGCTCGCTGGTGGCCCGGCTGGAGCGTCCCCACGACGGGACCGTGGGCGTGGCCGAGACCCGTCACCCCGGGCAGGCCGAGCACCGCTGCCTACCGGTCTCCCACGCCGGCCTGCTGCTTTCGCCGGCGGTGGCCCGCCAGGCCGCCCACTTTCTCCGCCACGAATGCTTCGTGCCCTGAACTCGGTGGCGGCCGGATGGTATTATTGAGGGAACCTCTGCACGAATCGATAGTGTCTCTGCGGGACCGCCAAGGGTCCAGATGCAAGGCGCAGCTCGCAGTGAATGGCCATCGCCCTTTACCAGAGCTGCACAAATCCGCCGGGAGCGGATTTGAACAGCCGGCAGGCTGGCCCGAAGGGCGGATGCCACGGATGGCATCCGTAACCCGCAGATGGGCCCTTGGCGGCCCGCCCGAACGGGGCTTGCGGGTTTGCCCGCACTCTTGTTCATGCCGCACATCCGTGTGCGGCACCCTGCGGGCGCCCAAAGGGCGTGCAACCCGGCTTTCCTGCCGGGTTGTGCCCGGTCCTCGACGGGCAACCAGCCCGCCTTCGGCCCGGCGTCTCGATTGCGAACAAACCCGCAAGCCAGAG
>JAAZVP010000098.1 GCA_018623495.1 Halothiobacillus sp.
CGCCCGTGCTCAAGACGAATGGCGGCGACGAGGCAGCAGACAAACTGACTTTCGAGAACGCGGCGTAAACGGCGACGAGGGCTTCGGTGGCTATCTCGCTTTTACACCACTTGACGGGACGCTACCCAAGCCAGAGGCGCCATCGATTCGTGCAGAGGTTCCCCTATCAAATCCCTGTACTCCAGATAAGACTGGCCATTCGCCCCGTGCGGCCATCGCGCCGGTAGGAGAAGAAGCGGCCCGCATCGGCGACGGTGTCGAACCCGCCGCCGCTCACCCGCCCGACGCCGGCCGCCGCCAGCCGCAACCGGGCGAGCGCGTAGAGGTCGGCCCACCAGCGATCGCCGCGCCCGGGCCGGAAGCATTCCGACGCCGCCCCGTCGCGCTCGAGAAAGGCGTCGCGCACCTCGGAGCCCACCTCGAAACTCGCCGGGCCGATCGCCGGCCCCAGCCAGGCGAGCACGTCCTCCGCGGGCACCCCCATGGCCGCCACCGTGGCCTCCAGCACCCCGCCGACCAGCCCCCGCCAGCCGGCATGGGCCGCCGCCACCACCGAGCCCGCCCGGTCGCAGAAGAGCACCGGCAGGCAGTCCGCGGTGAGCACGGCACAGACCCGCCCGGCCCCCCGGCTGACGCAGGCATCGGCGCGCCCGGGCGCCCCGCAGTCGAGATCGGCCACCCGCGTGCCGTGGACCTGTTCCAGCCACGCGGGCTCGGCCGGCAGGCCGAGGGCCTCGACCAGCCGTCGGCGGTTCTCCGCCACGGCCCCGGGGGCGTCGCCCACGTGCCGGGCGAGGTTGAAGGAATCGAAGGGCGGCTCGCTCACCCCGCCCACACGGGTGGTCACCGCCGCCGAGACATTCGCCGGGGCGCTCCAGTCGGCGGGAAGAAACACCGGTTCACGGGCCAAACCGGGCCTCCTCGTCCTCGCGCAGGGCGAGGATCAGGGCCTCCATGTCCTCCGGCATGTAGCACTCCCATTCCATGGCCTCCCCGGTGGCCGGGTGGATCAGTCCCAGCCGGCGGGCATGCAGCGCCTGCCGGGGAAAGCCGCGCAGCACCTCGATCAGGGCCTCGGTGGCCCCCGGCGGCTTGCGGAAGCGCCCGCCGTAGACGGGATCGCCCACCAGCGGATGACCGGCATAGGCCATGTGCACGCGGATCTGGTGGGTGCGGCCGGTCTCCAGGGTGGCCCGGACCCAGGTGTGGCCGGGGAAGCCCTCCATCACCCGCACGTGGGTGACGGCCGGCTTGCCGTTCTCCACGACCGCCATGCGCTTGCGATCCACCGGGTGACGGCCGATCGGGGCATCCACGGTTCCCCCGGCGAGCAGCTCGCCGACCACCACCGCCTCGTACTCGCGCTTGACCGTGCGTTGCTGGAGCTGCTCGACCAGGTGGGTGCGCGCCTCCAGGGTGCGGGCCACCACCATCAGGCCGGTGGTGTCCTTGTCCAGGCGATGGACGATGCCGGCCCGGGGCAGGTGCTCGAGGTCGGGGTCGAGGTGCAGCAGGGCGTTGAGCAGCGTGCCGTCGGGGTTGCCGGCGGCCGGGTGCACCACCATGCCGGCCGGCTTGTTGACCACCAGGATCTGCTCGTCGCGGTAGACGACATCCAGCGGGATGGCCTGGGGCCGGGCATGCTCCACCCGCTCCGGCCGGACCTCCACCGCCACCCGCTCGCCCCCGGCGACCTTGTCCTTGGGCGCCGGCACGCGCCCTTCCACGGTCACCGTGCCGCTCTTGAGCCACTGCTTGAACTGGCTGCGGGAATAATCGGGAAACATCCGCGCCAGGACCTGGTCGACGCGCCGGCCGGCCAGCTCGAGGGGAACGATGTCGGAGAGGTGTCGGGTCTCGCTCATGGGGTCTCGGCCGACGGAATGGGCAAACCCGCGAGGATACCAGAGCCACCGGGGGGCCTCGGGTGGTGCCGGAAAATGCGATATACTCGGCGCGTCTTCGCGGGCAATCCAATCCCAGGGCCTCAGGAACCGCCGAATGAATCCACACCTGCGCCTCGCGGCCATCGCGCTGCTCGTCACGCTCACCGGCCTCGGCTGCTCCAACCAGAAGAAGGAGCCCGATCCCGACACCCCCGCGCGCCAGCTCTACCTCGAGGCCAAGGGCGCGCTCGAGGACGGCGAGTACGAGACCGCGGTGGAACAGTACGAGCTGCTGGAATCGCGCTACCCCTTCGGCCCCTATGCCGAACAGGCCCAGCTGGAAATCGCCTACGCCTACTACAAGTACGACGAGCCGGAATCGGCCATCGCCGCCGCCGAGCGCTTCATGCGCCTGCACCCGCGCCACGAGCACGTGGACTACGCGCTGTTCCTGGAGGGCCTGGCCAACGTCAACCGCGGGCGCTCGTTCATCACCCGCTTCTTCCCCCGCGACCCGTCGCGTCACGACCAGACCTACCTGCGCGACGCCTACAACGCCTTCCGCGAGCTGGCCCGGCGCTTCCCCGACAGCCGCTACACCCCCGCCGCCCAGGACCAGATGCTGGTGCTGCGCAACCAGATGGCCGAACACGGCCTGCGGGTGGCCGAGTACTACATGCGCCGCGAGGCCTGGCTGGCCGCAGCCAACCGCGCACGCAGCGTGATCGTGGAATACCAGGGCGCACCGCAGATGCCGGCCGCGCTGGAGATCATGATCGAGGCCTACGAGCGCCTCGACCGGCCCGAACTGGCTCGGGACGCCCGCCAGGTGCTCGAGCTCAATTTCCCCGATGGCGGGCGCGCGGCCGGCAATGCCGAGGACCCGGGCGAGGATCCGGGCCTGCTGGACCGGCTCAAGGGTGCCGTCGGCCTCGACTGAATCCGGCCGCGGACCATCGGCACACGACCAACAGGGAGACAGGCACGATGTGGGATTTCTTCGAAACGGTCCGCCACCGCCACTCGGTTCGCAGCTACCAGGCCGACATGCCGGTGGAAAGCGAAAAGCTCCACGCCATCCTGGAGACCGCCTGCGCCGCGCCCTCGGCCGGTGACCTCCAGGCCTACCAGGTCTTCGCCGTCACCGACGCCGACAAGCGCCGCGCCCTGCAGGCGGCCGCCGACGACCAGGGCTTCATCGGCGAGGCGCCCGTCTGCCTGGTCTTCTGCGCCGACCCCGAGCGCTCCGGGGCCCGCTTCGGCGACCGTGGCCGCGAGCTCTACGCCCTCCAGGACGCCACCATCGCCGCCGCCTACGCGCAGCTCGCCGCGGTCACCGCCCAGGTGGCCTCCACCTGGGTGGGCTACTTCGACGAGGCGGAAATCGCCCGCCTGCTCGACCTCGACAACGGCCTGCGCCCGGTGGCGTTGATCTGCATCGGCTACCCCGCCGAGCTCCCCGAGGCCTCCGCCCGCCGCCCCCTGGACGAAGTCGTCACCCACCTCGACTGAAAACCCGCGGCCACGAGCCAAGCCCGCCCACCCGGGCGGCCGGGCCGCCATTCCCCTGCCCCGAGAGCCCGTAGGATGCGGTGAGGCACGAACCGCATCATTCGTCGAACCCCTTGTCTCGATGCGGTTCGCTTTGCTCACCGCATCCTACGTTGGCTACCCGCTTCCCGCTCTCAAAGCCCCAGCTTCTCGATCCGGTAGCGCAGCTGGCGCAGGGTGAGGCCCAGCTGGCGGGCGGCGCGCGTGCGGTTCCAGCGATGGGCATCAAGGGCCCGCAGGATGCGGGCGCGCTCCTCGGCGTCGGGGTCGGCCGAGGGCGGGGCACCGGCATCCTCCTCGACGACGGGCCCGGGCGCCGGCCCGGTCTCCTCCAGGCCAAGGTCCGCGACCTCGATTCGGTCGCCCTCGCAGAGGGCCGCCGCCCGCTCGAGGATGTTTTCCAGCTCGCGCACGTTGCCCGGGAAGGCATGGCCGCGCAGGGCCTCGACGGCCGACGGGCTCAGCTCCGGGACCGGGCGGCCGTAATCGCCGGCGATCCGCCCGAGGATGTGCTCGCACAAAAGCGGGATGTCCCCGGGCCGATCGCGCAGCGGGGGCGCGATGAGCTCGATGACGTTGATGCGGTAGAACAGGTCCTGGCGGAACGCCCCCTGCTCCACCAGCCGGGCCAGCGGACGGTGCGAGGCACTCAGGATGCGCACGTCCACGGCCACCTCGCGCTCCTCGCCCACCGGCCGCACGGCCTTCTCCTGGATCGCCCGCAGCAGCTTGACCTGCATGTGCATGGGCAGGTC
>JAAZVP010000053.1 GCA_018623495.1 Halothiobacillus sp.
CCCGCGGAGCCGGGCCGGGCGGGGTCGCGGGTCGTGGGAGCGGCGTCCCCGCCGCGAATGTCCCCCGGCCGGCCAGCAGACCCAACCCGTTCGCGACCGGGAGGTCGCTCCCACCGGCCTCGACCGAGATCACCGGGCCGCGGAGAGCGCGGGCCGACCCCGCGGAGCCGGGCCGGGCGGGGTCGCGGGTCGTGGGAGCGGCGTCCCCGCCGCGAATGTCCCCAGGGCAACCGGCAGACCCAACCCGTTCGCGACCGGGAGGTCGCTCCCAGGGGCTTGCCTATCCCTCGTCGCCGATGCGCACCGCCAGCACGTCGCAGGGGGCGCGGTGGAGCACGGCATCGGCGGTGGAGCCCAGCAGCGCGGCGATGCCCCGGCGGCCGTGGGAGCCGATGACGACCAGGTCGTCGTCGTGCTCCTCGGCCCGGCGCACGATCTCGCGGCGGGCGTCGCCCACCACCACGACCGGCTCCAGCTCGGCCAGGCCGGCCTCGTCCATGAGCGGGTCCAACCGCTCGCGGGCCACGCCCGCCAGGGCCTGCTCGTCCACCGCCCAGTCGCCGGGCAGGGGGATGTCGTAGCCCACCTCCACCGGCGGCATGTATTCCACCACGTGCAGCACGCGCAGCCGCGCGCCGCAGGCCTCGGCGAGCCCCCGGGCCCGCTCGAGCACCGCGCCGGCCACCTCGGAGAAATCCACGGCCACGAGAATCGAGTGGTATGCCTGCATGCGACCCTTCCTCTTTGCCCTTGACCGAGCCTAGCGCGTGCTAGAATCGGCCGCCACGATCATTCCGGAACGCCACCATGCGCATACTGCTGATCCCCCTGCTGGTGATGGCCCTGCTGCTGTTCATGGCCTGGACCGTGCGCCGGGAATCGGGGTTTCTCTCCACGGTGCTGGTGGTGATCGCCGTGGCGGTGATGGTGATCTTCGTGCTGGGCTTTCTCGGTTATATCGGCACGGGCTAGGCGGCGGGCCCCCGGACCCGGCGGGTCAGCCGGAGGGTGCCACCTCCAGCCAGAAGGTCACCGGCCCGTCGTTGACCAGTTCCACGTCCATATCCGCGCCGAAGCGTCCCGTCTGCACCCGCGGATGGGCCGCGGCGGCCTGCCCGGCCAGGTAGCCGAACCAGCGCTCGCCCTCGGCCGGCGGGGCCGCGGGGGTGAAGCTCGGCCGGTTGCCCTTGCGGGTGTCGGCGGCCAGGGTGAACTGCGGCACCAGCAGCAGGCCGCCGCCGGTATCGCGCAGCGAGCGGTTCATCCGCCCCGCGTCGTCGGCGAAGACGCGATAATTCAGCAGCCGCTGGAGCAGGCGATCGGCCTGGGGCCGGCCGTCGCCGGCCTGCACCCCCACCAGCACCATCAGCCCCGGGCCGATCTCGCCCACGGTCTCGCCGTCCACCCGCACCCGCGAGCGGCTCACCCTTTGCAACAGCCCGATCATGCGCCCTCCAGCTCGTCGGCGAAGGCATCCGTGGCGCGCACCAGGGCGTCGCGGATGCCCGGCTCGGAGGCGGCGTGACCCGCGCCCTCGACGATATCCAGCCGGGCGCGCGGCCAGGCGCGGGCCAGGGCCGCCGCCTGGTCCAGCGGGCAGACCGTGTCGAAGCGGCCGTGGACGATGCACCCGGGGATGTCGGCGAGGCGGTGGGCGTCGCGCAGCAACTGGTCGTGGTCGAGAAAGGCCCGGTGACGAAAGTAGTGGCACTCGATGCGGGCCATGGCCAGCGCGAACCCGGGGTCGGCGAAATGCGCCCGCAGGTCCTCGTCGGGCAGGAGCGTGGCCGCGCGGCCCTCCCAGAGCGACCAGGCGCGCGCCGCCTGGATCCTCAGCGCCTCGTCGTCGCCGGTGAGCCGGCGGTAGTAGGCGGCCACCATGTCGTCGCGCTCACCCTCTGGGATGGGGGCGAGGTAGTCCTGCCAGTAGTCGGGGTAGAGGCGGTGGGCGCCGGCCTGGTAGAACCAGGCGATGTCGGCCGGCCGGCAGAGGAAGATGCCCCGCAGCACCAGCCCCAGCACCCGCCGGGGGAAGGCCTCGGCGTAGGCCAGCGCCAGGGTCGAACCCCAGGAGCCGCCGAAGACCAGCCAGCGGTCGATGCCCAGGGCCCGGCGGATGCGCTCGACGTCCTCCACCAGGTCGGCGGTGGTGTTCTCGCGCAGCTCGCCCCAGGGACGCGAGCGCCCGCAGCCGCGCTGGTCGAAGAGCACGATCCGGTAGCGCCGCGGGTCGAAGAAGCGGCGGTGGTCGGGATCGATGGCCCCGCCCGGCCCGCCGTGGAGAAACACCACCGGGATACCCTCGGGGTTGCCGCACTCCTCGACGAACAGCTGGTGGAGGTCGCCGGCCGGCAGGCGGCGAACGGCATGGGGTTCGATGGTCGGGTAGAGTTGACGCATGGACGGTCCGGGGATTTAATCGAACGCCCCCAAGATACACCAAACCGCAAGGCCGACCGTGCCCGATCACCAGAACCTGCCCGGAGACACCTTCGCCAAACCGCCCAGGAGCCTCTTGCGCGCCGTGGGCCGCGCACTCGTGGACTACCGCATGATCCGCGACGGCGACCGCATCCTGCTGGGACTCTCGGGGGGCAAGGACTCCCTCTCGCTGCTGCACGTGCTGGCCCATTTCCAGCGCCATGCGCCGGTGCGCTTTTCCTTCGGCGCGGTGACCATCGACCCGCAGAGCGAGGACTTCGACCCCTCGCCGCTGGTGCCCTACCTGGCGGAGCTGGGGGTGGAGTACCACTTCACGCCCACTCCCATCGTCGAGCTCGCCGAGGAGCACATGACCCGCGATTCCTATTGCGCCTTCTGCGCGCGGATGAAGCGGGGGGTGATCTACCGGGTGGCGCGCGAACAGGGCTTCAACGTCATCGCCCTGGGCCAGCACCTGGACGACCTGGCGGAGAGCTTTTTGATGTCGGCCTTCCACGGTGGGCGGCTGGAGACCATGAAGGCCCACTACGAGATCGACGCCGGCGACCTGCGGGTGATCCGCCCGCTGCTCACGGTACGCGAGCGCCAGCTGGCGGACTTCGCCGAGCGCGCCGGGCTTCCGGTGATCCCCGACAACTGCCCGGCCTGCTTCGCCAAGCCCACCCAGCGCCAGCACATGAAGGAGCTGCTGGCCGGCGAGGAGCGCGACAACCCCACCCTGTTCCGCAACCTGCTCACCGCCATGCGCCCGCTGATCCGTGACCGCCTGCCGGACGGCGACTGAGCCCTAGGGCTTGAGCGCCACCAGCCGGGCCCGCCCCCGCAGTCCACGGGAGGCATCCCCCACCCGGCCCTCGTCGCGGTAGACCAGCGGCCGGAGCCCGGCGAACAGCGTCAGCAGTTCGCCGGGGCGGAGGAGAAAGTCGGGATTGGACGGCCCGCCCTCGGCCAGGCCCTCGCGGGCGAACGTCTCGTAGAAGAGGACCCCGCCGGGCGCCAGGGCCCCGGCCAGCGCGGGGGCCAGGGCCCGGTCGAGGAAGTTGGCGACGACGATGACCTCGAAGGCCCCGGCCGGCGGGGGCTCGGCCAGCACGTCCCGCGCCTGCGCGGTCAGCTCCAGGCCCTCGGCCGCGGCCCCCTCCGCCAGCGGCGCGAGGGCGGCGGGCGCGAAGTCCCAGGCAGTGACGGCAAGCCCGCGGCGGGCCAGGAACAGGGCGTTGCCCCCGCGGCCACAGGCCAGGTCGAGGGCGCGGCCCCGTTCCGGCAGCAGGTGGGCATTGTCGGCGAGCACCCCGGCCGGTGGCGGGATGATCCCCTCCCCGTGGCGATAGCGCGCCTCCCAGCGCTTCCGGTCGGCGTTCATTCCTTGGCCTGCTTGGGATCGAGCCCCAGCGACTTGAGCTTGCGGTAGAGGTTGGTGCGCTCCATGCCGGTGCGCTGGGAGAGCTCGGTCATGCCGCCGCGGCAGCGTTCCAGCTGGGCCTCGAGGTAGTGGCGCTCGAATGCCTCGCGGGCCTCGCGCAGGGTGAGATCGAGCCCGCCCACCGGCGCCTCGGCGGCCGCCGGCGCCGGTTCGACCACCCCCAGGGCCAGCTCGACCTCCTCGCGATCGATCACCGCCTCGCTGCCCAGGATCAGCAGGCGCTGGACCAGGTTGCGCAGCTCGCGCACGTTGCCCGGCCAGTCATGGGCGGCGAGTGCCCGGCGCGCACCCTCGGAGAACTCGCGCCCGGCCAGGCGCTCCTGCTGCACCGACAGGCGCACGAACCACTCCACCAGCTCGGGGATGTCCTCGGGGTGCTCGCGCAGGGGCGGGATCTCGAGGGGCACCACGTTGAGGTGGTAGTAGAGGTCCTCGCGGAAGCGCCCGGCACGCACCTCGCCGGCCAGGTCGCGGTGGGTGGCGGCCATGATGCGCACGTCCACCTCCACCGGCTCGCTGCCCCCCACGCGCAGGAAGGTCTGGCTCTCCAGGGCGGAGAGCAGCTGGGCCTGGGCGGCGGCGTCCATGTCGGTCACCTCGGCGAGAAACAGGGTCCCGCCGTTGGCCTGTTCCAGCAGGCCGTAGCCGATCTCGCCGTCGCGCTCGCTGCCGAACAGGGCCACCGCGGCGCCTTCGCGCGCCGAGACCGAGGCCACGCCCAGGTCGACGAAGGGCCGGTCACCCCGCGCCGACCGGGCGTGGATGTAGCGGGCGAAGGTCTGCTTGCCCACGCCGGGCTCGCCCGAGAGCAGGATCCAGGAGTCGTGCTCGGCAAGCCGCCGGGCCTGGTCGCGCAGCCGCTGCATGGCCGCACCGGAGCCCACCGGTTCGATGGGTGCCCCGGCCCCGCGGCGCCGCAGTCCGCGGTTCTCGCGCAGCAGGCGGTCGGCCTCCAGGGCGTGGGAGACGGTCAGCAGCAGCTTGTCGAGCGAAAGCGGCTTTTCCAGGAAGTCGTAGGCCCCCAGGCGGGTGGCCTCGACGGCGGTCTCCACCGTGCCGTGCCCGGAGATCATCACCACCGGCGCGGGCAGGCCATCACCCTCGCCCCACTCGCGCAGCAGGCCGATGCCGTCCCCGTCGGGCAGCCAGACGTCCAGCATCACCAGGTCGGGGCGACGGCGGCGCAGGGCGGTGCGCGCGGCGGCGACGCTCTCGGCGGTGGCCACCTCGAAACCCTCGTCCTCGAGGATCTCGCAGACCAGCTCACGGATGTCGGGCTCGTCGTCGACGACCAGCACGAAAGCGCCGGGGACCTCGGTACTCACGCGCAGGACTCCTCTTCTCGGTCGGCGGACGAGGCCTCCAGGGGCAGGCGGATCAGGACCTCCGCCCCGCCGTCGGGCCAGTTGCGGGCCACCACCTGGCCGCCCTGCTCGTCCACCAGTTTCTTGACGATGGCCAGCCCCAGGCCGGTCCCCCGGGGCCGGCTGGTGACGTAGGGCTCGAAGATATTCTCCAGCAGCTCGGGGGGAAAGCCCGGGCCGTTGTCGCGCACCGCCAACTCGGCCCGGCGATGGCCATCCCCCTGGATCGCCAGGGCCAGCTCGATGCGGCCGCCCTCGCAGCCCGCGAGCGCCTGCTGGGCATTCTGCACCAGGTTGTGCAGCACCTGGCGCAGGGCACCGGGATCGGCATGCACCCGGACCGGGGTGTCCGGCAGCTGCAGGCGGATGGACTCGGGGCTGGCCCGGTAGAGATCGGTCAGCGCCTCGATTTCCTCGCGCAGATCGAGCCGGACGCGCTCGACCGCCGGCTTGCGCGCGTACTCGGCGAACTCGTCCACCATCCGCTTCATCGCCTCCACCTGCTGGACGATGGTCCGGGTGGAACGGTCGAGCACGCCGGCCTCGTCCTCGGGCAGGCGCTTGAGGTACTTGCGCCGGACCCGCTCGGCCGAGAGCTGGATGGGGGTCAGCGGGTTCTTGATCTCGTGGGCCAGGCGCCGGGCCACCTCGCTCCAGGCCGCGTCCCGCTGGGCCCGGATCAGCTCGGTGACCTCGTCCACCACCAGCACGTAACCGCCGTGCCCACCGCTGCGCGGCGGCAACTGCGTGCCGCGCACGATCAGGGCTTGGGGGCCCTCGGCGCCCTGGATACGCACCGATGCCTCCCAGTCCGGCGTCTGCGCGTCGAGATGCGGCAGCACCCGGTCGCACAGCGGCTGGAGATGGGCATGGCGGGCGCAGAGGGTGGCGAGGTCCACGCCCAGGGCGGTGGTGACCGGCACCCCGAGGATCTGGTCGGCGGCATCGTTGGTGCGCTCCAGCGCACCGGCCGGGTCGAGCGTGAGCACGCCCGAGGAGAGGTGTTCGAGCACGGCCTCGAGATAGACCTGCTGGCTTTCCGCCTGCAGCTGGCTGGTCCGGGCCTGGTCGCGGGACTCGGCGATGCGCCGGGTCATCTGGTTGAACGAACGCACCAAAAAGCCCAGCTCGTCGCGGCTGGAGACCGGCAGGCGGGTGTCGTAGTCGCCCTCGGCCACCGCCCGGGTGCCCTCGGCCAGCTCGGCGATGGGGGCCAGCAGGCGGCGGGCGGCGAGAAAGGCCATCCACACCGCCGCCAGCACCCCGAGCATCAGCGCCAGCCAGAGGGTGAGGGTGAAGCTCTGCTTGAGGGGTTCACGCAGGTAGGTGAGCGCCTCGTAGCGATTGAAGGTGTCCTGGACGCTCTCGGCGAGCTCGCTCACGCGGTCGTCCACCGGGAACAGGGCCTGGAGGATCTGCGGCTCGCCGGCGGGGGTGAGCCGGTCGACGGGGATCACCACCCGGATCGCCAGGCCCTGTTGTTCGATCGGGTCGAGGCCGATGTAGGGCTGACCCTGGCGCGCCTGCATGAGGATGGCCTCGGCGGGCCGCTCGGGGACCATGGCGCCGGTGTCCTCGCTGCTCGAGGCCACGATGCGGTTGTTCTGGCCGAGCAGGGTCATCTCCGCGGCACCGGCGTTCTGGCGCAGGTCGGAGAGCTTGAGCGGCAGCAGCTCGTCGCCGGCGGCGCGCAACTGCTCACCGGCCGCCTCGGTGCGCCGCAGGACGTTGCGCATGCGGCCGTCGAGGGCCTCCTGGCTCAGCTCCAGGGCGTCCTGCAGGGCCCGCTCCACCTGGACGTCGAACCAGCTGTCGATGCCGCGGTCGAGAAAGCTCACCGAGAAGTAGAAGACGATGGAGACCGGGATCAGGGTCAGCGCCACGAACACCATCACGAAGCGCGCGGTGAGCCGGGCGCCGGCCACCCGCCGGCGGTAGCGGCGAAACAGCCGGTAGATGTTTTGCAGGATCACCGCGGCGAGAAAGACGATCCCCAGCAGGTCGAAGAGCAGCAGCCAGAGGTAGGCCCCGGCGAAGCGCTCGGAGTTCTGGATCGCGTCGCTGATCAGGAACAGCGAGACCAGCAGCAGCACCACCGCCAGCCCGGACCCCACGGGCACCAGGTAGCGCGTCCAGGCCGGCCTCAGATCTGCCAGAGGTACCATTCGCTCAACAACTGCCAATCCTTGCGGGTCACCCCGGCGATCCGCAGCGGTAGCGGCAGCTCGCCGGTATCCAGGGTCAGGCGCAGGCGCCCGAGGTAGTCGTGGCGGGTCTCGAGCGCGCCGGGCTCGGCGAGCACCAGGCCCTCCACCCGGCCCATCGATTCCAGGGCCGAGTCGAGCGTGGGGAAGTTCTGGCTGCGGGCGGTGGCGAAGCGCTGCAGGCGGTAACGCTCGCTCAGGGCATGGTAGGAAAGCCGGAAGCGGCGCTCCACGCGGCTCACGCTGGAGGCCCAGATCAGCGGCCGCTCGCGGCGGATCTCGGCGACCAGGTCGAAGTACAACGGCACACCGCTGTGCAGGGCATCGCGCTGGACCTCGGAGAGCGCGATCCGCAGGCGGGCCTCCACTGTGTAGCCCGCGTCCGTCCACTCGCCGCGCACGCCGGTGGCGGTGACGTTGCCGGGCTCGGCCGCCACGATCCCGGGCAGGGCGGCGCCCAGCGCCAGCAGCAGGAGGCCCAGCCAGGCCCCTGCCCGGGCCGTCCCGCTGTGCCGCTCAGGCTCCATCGCCGCCCCCGTCGGTGCGCTTGTCCAGGCAAGCGTAATAGAAACCGTCCATCCCCGCCTCGCCGGTGAGAATCTGGCGCCCCGCGGGCAGGCAGCGACCCCAGTCCGCCTCGACGGGGACCGCAACCGCTCCCGGCTGGCGCTCCAAAAAGCCCCGGATACCGTGGTCGTTTTCCGCCCGCAGGACCGAGCAGGTGGCGTAGACCAGCCGGCCGCCCGGGGCCAGCAGCGGCCAGAGGGCCTCCAGCAACGCGGCCTGGCGCGCCGCCAGCCGCTCTACGTCGCCCGGCTGGCGCAGGTGCTTGATGTCCGGGTGGCGACGGATCACCCCCGTGCCGGTACAGGGCGCATCCAGCAGGATCCGGTCGAAGGGCCGTCCGTCCCACCAGGTGCCGGTGTCGGCGGCATCCGCGGTGCATGTCTGCGCCTCCAGCCCCAGGCGCTCGAGGGTCTCGTCGACCCGCGCCAGGCGCTCGCCGTCCACGTCCAGGGCCAGCATCTCCAGCGACTCGGTGGCCTCCAGGACGGCGGCGGTCTTGCCGCCGGGGGCCGCGCAGGCATCCAGCACCCGCTGTCCCGGCCGGGCGTCGAGCAGCTCCACGCACAGCTGCGCGGCCCCGTCCTGGACCGAGACCTCGCCCTCGGCGAAACCCGGCAGGGCGTCGACGGCCACGGGCCGCTCGAGCTCGATGCCGGCCGGGGCGACGGCATGCGCCGCGCAACCGATGCCGGCGGCCTCGAGCCGCCGCAGGCAGGCCTCGCGGTCGCCCCGGCGCCGGTTGACGCGCAGGACCATCGGCGGGCGGGCATTGGCGGCCGCCGCCAGGGCCTGCCAGTCGTCCGGCCAGTCGTCGCGCAACCGCTCCAGCAGCCACCCGGGCAGGCCCGCCTGCACGGTCTCCGGGGCGCTTTCCAGGGCGCGCTCGAGCTCGGCGGTACGCCGCTGGGCGTTGCGCAGCACCCCGTTGACCAGCCCGCGCGCCCAGCCCTTGCCCAGGACCCGGGTGGCGGCCACGGTCTCGTTGACCGCGGCATGCCCGGGAATGCGCAGGCTGCGCAGCTGGTAGAGGCCCACCAGCAACAGGGACCGCACGTCGGCATCGCGGGCCTTGAGGGGGCGCTTCAGCAGCCGCCCGAGCAGGAAATCCAGCCGCTCGTGCTCGCGCAGGACGCCGAAGGCCAGCTCCTGGACCAGGCCACGATCCTCTGCCGCCACCCTCGCGGCGAGGGCCGGCAGGCACGCGTTCAGGGACTGCCCGCGAAACACCCCGGCCACCGCCAGGGCGGCCGCGGCCCGGGCGTCGAGACGGGGCTCACTCAAATATCGCCCCCTCGACGTCGAAGGCATTGACGAAATCGCCCGCCGCGGTGGCCCGGCGACCCGGCAGCTGCAGCCGGTGGATGCGCAGGGCACCGTCGGCAGTGGCCACGTCGATGCCGTGTTCACTGGCCTGCAGGACCTCGCCCGGCGTGGCCCGCATCACGTCGACGTCCGGCAGGGCCTCGGCCTCCCAGACGCGGATCACCTGCTCGTTCCAGGTGGTCTGGGCCACCGGCCAGGGGTTGAAGGCCATCACCTGGCGGGCCAGCGTCACCGCCGGGCGGTGCCAGTCGATCCAGGCCTCGGATTTCTCCAGCTTCCGGGCATAGGTCGCCTCACTGTCGTCCTGGGGCTCGGGGGTGACGTTGCCGGCGAACAGGTCGGGCAGGATGTCGACCAGGGCCTCGGCGCCGAGATCCGCAAGGCGGTCGTGCAGTGATCCGGCGGTGTCCTCGGCACCGATGGGGCAGCGGCGCTTGGCGAGCATGTCGCCGGTGTCCAGCCCGGCCGCCATCTGCATGATGGTCACGCCCGTCTGCCGGTCGCCGGCGAGGATCGCGCGGTGGATGGGCGCCGCCCCCCGCCAGCGCGGCAACAGCGAGGCATGGATGTTGATACAGCCCAGGCGCGGGATGTCGAGCACGGACTGCGGCAGCAGCAGCCCGTAGGCCGCCACCACCATCAGGTCGGGCTCGAACGCGGCCAGCTGCTCGCGGTCCTCGGCGGCCTTGAAGTTCTCCGGCTGGCAGACCGGGAGGCCGTGGGCCTCGGCGGCCCGCTTGACCGGGCTGGGCGTGAGCTTGCGGCCGCGCCCCGCGGGCCGGTCCGGCTGGGTATAGACCGCCACCACGTGGTAGCCGGCGGCCACCAGGGCCTCGAGGGCGGGCACGGCGAAGTCGGGCGTGCCGGCGTAGACGATGCGCTGCGATCGGGACATGCGGGAACACCCCCTGTTGGCAGGGCTCGGGGCCCCTAGGATTCGCGTTTCTTGGCCTTCTCCAGCTTCTTGATCGCGCGGCGACGCTTGAGCGGAGAGAGATGGTCGATGAAGAGCTTGCCGTCGAGATGGTCGATCTCGTGCTGGATGCAGACCGCCAGCAGGCCGTCGGCCTGCATCTCGAAGGGCTCGCCCTGGCGATCGAGGGCACGCACGGTCACCTCGGCCGAACGCGACACCAGCCCGTAGACCCCCGGCAGGGACAGGCAACCCTCCTCCATCTCCTCCACGCCCGAGGATGCGACGATCTCGGGGTTGACGAGACACAGGGGCCGATCCTTGTCCTCCGAGACGTCGATCACCACGACGCGCTCGCCCATCCCGACCTGCACGGCCGCCAGGCCGATCCCGGGGGCCTCGTACATGGTCTCGAACATGTCGTCGACCCGCTGCCGGAGCCGATCGTCCACCGTTTCCACCGGGCGGGCGACCTGCCGCAGGCGCTTGTCGGGATAGGTCAGGATGTCCAGTAGGGCCATTGATCCACCACAACTCGTGTCAAATTCGCGGTTTCGCTGCTAATCTAGGGCTACAGTGTACTGCTTCACCGAATCCGCCGCACTCGGCTCGCTGGCGGGCGGCCGCGACCGGGTGGGGTCGACGGCCGGCCCGGTGCGCCGCAGGATAGCAGATGCCGGGACGGCGTTCGGCGGTGTGCCAGCATGCGACGACAATCAGGTGACAAGGGACTCCCAATGCGTACTCGGACCATTCGCTTGGCTATGGGCAGCCTCATTCTTTCTTCCGCCGCGATCCTGGCGGGCTGCCCGGAACGTCAGACCGTCAGGACGACCGAGGCCCCGGCCCCGACTGCGAGCCACGAGAGCAGTCGACCCGCCGAGACCTCCCCGGCCCAACCGACCGCGACCGGGGCACCGTCGCAACCGGCCACCGGCGAGATGCTGGCGGCGACCCACCCCGAGCAGTACACCGTGCAGACCGGCGACACGCTCTGGGACATCGCCGGCCGGTTCCTGGAAAAGCCCTGGTACTGGCCCGAGATCTGGTACAACAACCCCGAGATCGCCAACCCCCACCTCATCTACCCCGGCGACGTGGTCGAACTGATCTACGTCGACGGCAAGCCGCGCCTGCAGGTGGCCCGCGGGCGGCCGACGGTCAAGCTCTCGCCGCATATCCGCGAACGGGCCCTGCCCAAGGCCATCAACGCCATCCCCCTCGACGCCATCCGGCCGTTTCTGGTGACGCCGCAGATCCTCGAGACGGGCGAATTCGACGGCCTGCCGCACCTGGTGGGCAGCCGCGACAACCACCTGGCCATGGGTGCGGGCCACAAGGTCTACGCCCGCCCCCTCGACGACGACCCCGCCGAGGACTTCCACCTCCTGCGCCGGGGGGAACGCTTCGTCGACCCGCAGACCGGCGAGCTGCTGGGCATCGAGGCAATCAACGTCGGCCAGGCGACCCTGCTCGAGGAGGGCGACCCCGCCAGCCTGCGGGTGACCCAGAGCGAGCGGGAGGTCCTGCTCGGCGACCGACTCAAGCCGCGCGACGAACAGCCCTTCGAACGGCGCTTCATCCCGCGGGCACCCGAGCAGCCGGTGGACGGCCAGGTCATTCACCTGGTGGACGCTATCTCCCAGATCGGCCAGTACCAGGTCGCCGTGATCAACCGCGGCGCCCGCGAAGGGCTCGAACCCGGGCACGTGCTCGGCATCGACCGCCGTGGCTCGGTGGTGGTCGACGAACACGCCCCCGGCCGCCCCGAGGTCAAGCTGCCCGACGAACGCAGCGGGGTGATGATCGTCTTTCGCGTCTTCGACAAGCTCAGCTACGGCCTGGTGATGGGGGCCACGCGTCCGATACACCGGCTGGACCGCGTCACCAACCCCTGACCCCGGCGATGCACTCGCCGACCACGGCCGACGCCTGGCTCGCCCTGGGCCGGGCACCGGGTGTCGGGGCGGCGGCGGCCCGCCGGCTGATCGAGACGTTCGGCAGCCCCGAATCGGCCCTCGCCGCCCCGGCCGACGCCCTGCGCCGTGCCGGGCTCGGCGAGGCGGCCATTCGCGCCCTGCAGCAGCCCGATACCGGCGACCTCGAACGGGATCGACAATGGCTGTCCGGCGAGCGCCACCACCTGGTCACGCTCGACGACCCCCGCTACCCCGCCCTGCTCGCCGAGATCGGCGACGCGCCGGCGACGCTGTTCGTCATCGGCGACCCCGACGTACTGGCCCTGCCGCAACTGGCCATGGTCGGCAGCCGCAACCCCACGCCGGGCGGCGTCGAGAATGCCCGGATGTTCGCCCGCCACCTCTCCGCCGCCGGCCTGCCCATCACCAGCGGCCTCGCCCTGGGCGTGGACGGCGAGGCCCATGCCGCCTGCATCGCCGGTGGTGCGCCGACCATCGCGGTGATGGCCACCGGCGCCGACATCATCTACCCCGCCGGCCACCGCGAACTGGCCGGGAGGATCATCGAGGCCGGCGGTGCACTGGTCACCGAGTTCCCCCTGGGCACCACCCCGCGCCGCGGCCTGTTTCCCCGGCGCAACCGGCTGATCAGCGGGCTCGCCCTGGGCACCCTGGTGGTGGAGGCCTCGATCCGCAGCGGCTCGCTGATCACCGCCCGCACCGCCCTGGAACAGGGCCGCGAGGTGTTCGCCCTGCCCGGCTCGATCCACAACCCCATGGCCCGCGGCTGCCACCGGCTGATCAAGCAGGGAGCCAAGCTGGTGGAATCCGCCGACGACATCCTCGAGGAACTCGCCGGCTACCTGCATGCCACAACCACCAGGGCCTCGGCCGAGCCCCCTGCGCCGGAGGCGCCGGCCACGCCGGACCCGGAGCATGCCCGGCTGCTGGAGAGCATGGGTCACGACCCGGTCTCCATCGACGCACTGGTGGAACGCACCGGTTTGACCCCGGAGACCGTTTCCTCCATCCTCCTGATCATGGAGCTCGAGGGCCGGGTGACCGGGATGGGCGGCGGCCTCTACACCCGCACACACAGGATCGAATGAAAGAAAACGTGTTCGACGTCTTGATGTATCTCTTCGAGACCTTCATGGACGAGGACCAGGCTGCCCTGCCGGACCGCGATTCGCTGCACCTGGAGCTGATGGAGGTCGGCTTCTCCAGCGGCGAGATCGACCAGGCGCTGGCGTGGCTCGAGGACCTCGCCCGCCTGCGCGACGCCGGCCTCGCCGGGGTCGCCGAATCCGCCAGTGTGCGCGTGTACGCCGAGCCCGAGCTCGCCCGGCTGGATGCCGAGTGCCGCGGCTTTCTCACCTTCCTCGAACAGACCGGGGTGCTCTCGCCCCGCTCCCGGGAGGTGGTGATCGACCGCGCCATGGCGCTCGACGACGAGGACTTCGACCTCGAACGGCTCAAGTGGCTGATCCTGCTGGTGCTGTTCAACCAGCCCGGTGAGGAGGCCGCCTACGCCTGGATGGAGGACCTGGTCTACGACGCGGTGCCGCAGAATCTTCACTAAAGGAACCTCTGCACGAATCGATGGCGCCTCTGGCTTGCGGGTTTGTTCGCAATCGAGACACCGGTCCAAAGGCGGGCTGGTTGCCCGTCGAGGACCGGGCACAACCCGGCAGGAAAGCCGGGTTGCACGCCCTTAGGCGCCCGCAGGGTGCCGCACACGGATGTGCGGCATGAACAAGAATGCGGGCAAACCCGCAAGCCCCTTCGGGCGGGCCGCCAAGGGCCCATCTGCGGGTTACGGATGCCATCCGTGGCATCCGCCCTTCGGGCCAGCCTGCCGGCTGTTCAAATCCGC
>JAAZVP010000054.1 GCA_018623495.1 Halothiobacillus sp.
CTCGCCGCGGCCAACGGCTACCAGCTCTGGGGGCTGTGCTCCGAGGCCCTGCTGGGCCTCCACGCCGCGGCCTGCGGGTCGGACGAGGCCGCGCTGGCGACGATCCGCCGCTGCCACGAGACGGTGCCCGGTGCCATGCGCGGCATCCAGGTGATCATCGGCTCGCTGCTGATCGAGGCCCAGGTCCGGCAGGGCCATTTCCACGACGCGCTGCGAAACATCGACAAGGCCCTGGAGCAGTCGCGCATGATCGGCGACCACCACTACGACGCCGAGCTGCTGCGCCTGAAGGCCATCGCCCTGGCCCGGACCCGCGACGATCTCGACGGCGCCCGGCAATGCCTGCGGCGTGGCCACGCCCTGGCCGTCCAGCAGGGGGCCGGCACCCTGCAACGCCGACTCGACGCCACCCTGGCCGACATCGCCCCGGCCGATCTGCCCGCCGGTTGAGGCCGGGCCCCGGCAGACCTCAGGCCGGCCACCGGCGCCGGGCGAATCCACCCAGCACCGTCAGCAGGACCGCCAACAGGACCAGCGGGCCGCCGGCCAGCGCGGGGACCGCCACGGCCCCGGAGCGGGCAGGCACGGCAGGACCGCCCGGATCCCCGATGACGCCGCTGCGCGGGTCGCTGTCGCCGAGCTCGCCGTCACGCAGCTCGAAGGTCGCCACCGCCACGCCGGTGCCGGCCAGGTCGCGAACGGCGAACCGGGCGGATGCGAAGTCGAAGTAGTCCCGGCCGTCGAACTTGCGGTACACCGCGTCGGACAGGTCCGCGCTGCCGGTGATCCGGCTGGCGACACGCCTTGCAGGCTCGAGACTCCGCAGCCGGCGAGGAAGTGAGAGGCTTTCAGGCCGAGCAAGCCGCGGCCTCGCCCCCTGTCGAAACGAGGGTGACGAAAGCCGCCGTCTACGGAAAACCCATCCTTCAGCCTCGCAGCCCGAGCAGGCCGTCGGCCTGCCAGCGTTGCCGGGTCGCCTCGGCACGACGTTGCAGTGGCGGGGAGGCGAGCCGCCCGGCGGTTTCGACGGCACGCTCGAGGTGGTATTCCACCAGCGGGGCCTCGGCCGCCGGCAGGTGGGCCAGGCAGATCGCCCGCAGCCGGTGGAGCTCGGGCTCGAAGTAGATCTCGCGGGTGCGCTGCATTTCCTCGAGGGCGGCGTCGATCTGCTCCAGCGCCTCGGCGAAGTGGCCGAGCGCCAGGCGGGTCTCGGCGATGATGGCGCGGAAGGTGACCAGGCCGCCGGGATAGGCCTCCTGGAGGACGGCGAACTGCCGGTGAATCGTCGCCAGGTCGACGGGCTCTCCCCTGTTCACCGCCGCCCAGGCCCGGGTGAGGCTGCCCACGCCCTCCCAGAGGGCGAACCGGTGCCGGCGGGCCAGTTCGAGGATGGTCTCGGAGAGGGCCGCGACCCGCTCGGCGTCCCCCATGCAGCGGTAGAGGTTGGCGCCGAAGGTGAGCAGGTAGCAGGTGGAGTAGTGCTCCTGGAGTGCCTGGGCACGCCGGTAGCCGGCGGCGAAGACCGCTTCGGCCTGGTCCACGCGGTCGAGGAACCAGAGCGTCCAGCAGTTGGCGGCCCGCGCCATCAACGAGGGCCGATCGACGATCAGCGGCGCGTCGCCCTCCAGCCGGTCGCCCATCTCCGCCGCGGCATGGAGATGGTCCGTGGCCTCGGCAAAGGCGCCGATCCAGAACAGCGAGTTGCCCAGGGCGAAGCGTGCGGTGAGCCGCTGGCGCTCGTCGTCGGCCACGCCGAGCAGGCGACGCGCCGTGCTCACGCCGTGATCCTGCTCGTCGTAGCAGCTGTCGGAAAACCACAGGCCGGTGAGCGCGCGGAACTCGGCGGCCGGATCCCCCTCCCGCTCGGCCAGCTCCAGGGCCTGCTGCAACAGCCCCCGGGCGCGCAGGGACCCGTAGCCCTCCACGCGGATGATGCCCTCGCTGGCATCCAGCACCAGTGCCAGGCGTTGCGTGGGCTCCGGGGGTTGCCGCTCGGCCAGTTCCAGGGCCCGGGCGAAGTGGCGGTTGGCGTCCAGCACCGCCTGGTCGCGCAGTGCCAGGCGGCCGGCGTGATGCCACCAGCGGATGGCATAGCCCACATCGCCGGCCGCCTCCAGGTGGCGGGCGATGATCTCGGGTTCCTCCTCCCGGCTGCGGTCATAGTGGAGCAGGTGCTCGGCCAACCGGGCGTGGAGTTCGCGCCGCCGGCGCAGGGTGAGCATCCCGTAGGCGGCCTCGCGGATCAGGTCGTGGCGGAAGCGAAAGACCGACTGCCGGCGCTGGAGAAAGCGTTGCCGGCACAGGCGCGCCAGGGCCGGCGCCTGCGGCTGCCCGGCGAACATCGCGGCCAGGCGCTCGCCGGTGAAGTCCTGGCCGAGGACGGAGGCGGTGAGCAGGACCCGCCGATCGCCGCCCAGGCGGTCGATCTCGGCCTGGAAAAGCGACAGCAGGCTGGCCGGCAGCACCTCGGTGGAGGCGTCACGTTCGTGCCGCCGAACCAGCTCCTCCAGGAACAGGGGAACGCCCGCGCAACGACGGGCAAGCTCCCCGCGCCGCTCGGCCGACAGGCGCCGGTGGTGGTCGACACTCGCCAGCAGCCGGTCCGCCGAGAAGGCATCCAGTGGCCCCAGCACCAGGGTCCGGGCATCCTCCGGCAAGGGCGGAGGGGGGTAACCGCTGCGCTGGGTGACCACCAGCATCAGCGGCTGCGCGGTACAGGCAAAACGGTCCACCAGCCGCCTGAGCAGCTCGCGGGTGGTGAGATCGATCCAGTGGGCATCCTCGAGCACCAGCAACAGCGGGGCCTGCCTGACCAGCTCGAGTACCCGGGCGATGAGCATGGTGAACAGCGGGTTGTCGCCCTCCGTCGAAGGCGCGACCTCGTCGCCCGAGCGGGCCGCCACCAGGCGGACCAGGAGCTGGCGACCCTCGAGGTCGCCGGCCGGCCAGTGTCGGTCGATCCAGCCGCCCAGCTTGCGGCGACGGGCCGGGCCGTCATCCTGCGGACCGATTCCCGCCAGCTCCTCGAACAGGTGCCGCACGGGCGCCAGCGGCGAATCCTGCTGCTCGGGAAGGCAGCGGACGCCGCGAACCCGGCCGCCCTCGCGGGTCACGGCATCCACCTGCTCGGCCACCAGGCGGGTCTTGCCGATACCCGCCTCGCCCTCCACGAAGACACAGCGAAACGCCCCCTCGGCCGCCTCCCGCCAGGCCTGGCGAAGCTGGCGCAATTCCCGGCTCCGACCGACCAGGGCCCTGCACGGGGCCGACAGCCAGGCCTCCGCGGCCTGGGGAGGTCCCAGGCGCCAGACATCGACGACCTCGTCGCTCGCCGGCAGGCGGCGGCCACCCATCGGTTCGCCGCCGAAGGCGCTGCGCACCCCGTGCCAGGTGGTCTCGTCGAGGATTACATCATCGGGCTCGCCCAGCAGGCACAGCCGCTGGGCCCGGTCGGCGGCCTGGCCGAGCACGTCGGGCAGGCCCTGGCCCAGGTCCACCAACAGCGAACCGGAATGGATCGCCACGCGGGCCCGGACCGGGCGGTCGCATGCATCGATGATGGCCTGCGCCGCGCGCGCAGCGAGCCGGGCCGCCCATTCGCACGCCACGGGGAAGCCGAAATAGCCGAACACCGGCTGGCCGGGCCGCGCCTCGACCCGGCCGTCGTGCTGGCGGATCCGCCGGGCCACGCGGTGCCGAGTGGACTCGAGGGCCTCGGCAAGGGTTTCGTCGTCGATCTCCGGGCCGGGAGCGGCGGCCGGCAGCAACTCGCAGCACAGGCAGGTCACCAGCCGTCTCTCCCGCACTTCGCGCGTCGATTCCGGTGGCGGCGTCGCCGTCGACCCGCCCTCGATCCCGGCGACCAGGAGCCGCGTCTCGGCGTCGGGCTCGCCGTCCATTTCGGCCGCCAGCCGCCGGCGGAGGATCTCGTACTGGCGCAGGGCCCGGGCACGCTCGCCCCGGGCATCCAGCAACCGGATCAGGCGCCGGTAGGCGGCCTCGTCCACCGGCACGAACTCGGCCAGTCGCCGCGCGCATGCCTCCGCGCCCTGGAGGTCGCCCTCGGCCTCGAGCCGGTCGGTGCGGGCCGCGAGCAGGCCGGTGGCCTGGAGCCGGTAGCGTTCCCGCTGGAGCATCAGCCACTCGGCGAACGGGCCCTCGTCGGGCAGGCCATCGGCAAGGTCCAGCAGGGGGCCCCGGTAGAGCCGTCCGACCCAGTCGCAGGCATCCTCCGTCGCCGCGCAGCCGGCCTCGAACTCGGCCAGGTCCAGGGTGATGTCGGGGCCCGGGACGAACATCAGGGCACTGCGGGAGGCCTGAAAGGCATCTGCCAGGTCGAGCGCGGCGAAGAAGGCACGCAGGTCCGAGACCACCTGGCGCAGGCTGGTGCGGGCGGCGCCGAGCTCGGACTCGGGCCAGAGCATTTGTGCCAGGCCGGCACGGGGATGCCAACGCTGGCGCTCCACGGCGAGAAAGGCGAGCAGTTCCAGGCTGCGCCGGTATCGCAGCCGATCGCCCACCGGCGACCCCGCCTGCTCGAGACTCGGCTCGCCCAGCAGACGAATGACCAGTTCCCCGCGCCTGGAATCCCCCGTATCCGACATGCCCGCCACCGTCCACGGCCCGCGCGAGGCGGGCTCTTTCGACCGTAATCCTCAACCTATTCGATCGGCGGGGTCGCTGTCCACGCGCGGCGCACCATGCGCCGCGCGGGTGCCGATATGTTAAGTTAACGACCCTTTCCACTCTCCCAATCGAGCGGTGCGGCAATGTCTGAGCCTCGCAGGATCCTCGTCACCAGCGCCCTGCCCTATGCCAACGGCCCGATCCACCTGGGCCACCTGGTGGAGTACATCCAGACCGACATCTGGGCCCGCTTCCAGCGCATGCGCGGCCACCAGTGCCACTACATGTGCGCCGACGACGCCCACGGCACACCGATCATGCTCCGGGCCCAGCAGGAGGGCATCGAGCCCGAGGCACTGATCGAGCGCATGGCCCGCGAGCATCTCGAGGACTTCGACGGCTTCGGCATCGGCTTCGACCACTACCACTCCACCCACTCGGCGGAGAACCGCGCCTGCGCGGAGACCATCTACCGGCGCCTCGAGGCGGCCGGGCACATCAGCCGGCGCACCATCACCCAGGCCTTCGACCCCGAGAAGTCGATGTTCTTGCCCGACCGCTTCATCCAGGGCCGCTGCCCGCGCTGCGGGGCCGACGACCAGTACGGCGATTCCTGCGAGGCCTGCGGTGCCACCTACTCGCCCACCGAGTTGATCGACCCCGTCTCGGTGATCTCGGGCGCCACGCCGGTGGAGCGCGAGTCCGAGCACCTGTTCTTCGAGCTGGCCCACTTCGAGGCGCTGCTGCGCGACTGGCTGGCCGGTGGCCACGTGCAGCCGGCCATGGCCCACAAGCTCGACGAGTGGTTCGAGTCCGGCCTGCAGGCCTGGGACATCTCCCGCGATGCGCCCTACTGGGGCTTCGAGATCCCCGGCGAGCAGGACAAGTACTTCTACGTCTGGCTGGACGCCCCCATCGGCTACATGGGGGCCTTTCGCCACTACTGCCAGCAGCAGGGGCTGGACTTCGACGCCTGGTGGGGCCGGGACGCGGACACCGAGCTGGTGCATTTCATCGGCAAGGACATCGCCTATTTCCACATGCTCTTCTGGCCGGCGATGCTCGCCGGCGCGGACTTCCGCCTGCCCGACCGGGTGCACTGCCACGGCTTTCTCACCATCAACGGCGAGAAGATGTCCAAGTCGCGGGGCACCTTCATCCAGGCCTCGACCTATCTCGACCACCTCCACCCCGAGGCGCTGCGCTACTACTTCGCCGCCAAGCTGGGCGACGGGGTGGAGGACATCGACCTCAACCTCGAGGACTTCCGCCAGCGGGTCAATTCCGACCTGGTGGGCAAGCTGGTCAACATCGCCAGCCGCTGCGCGGGCTTTGTCCGCAAGAAGTTCGACAACACCCTTTCCGGGCGCTTCCCCGAGCCGGCCATGCACGCCGACTTCGTCGCCGCCGGGGAGCGCATTGCCGCGCACTACGAGGCCTGCGAGTACGGCCACGCCATGCGCGAGATCATGCATCTCGCCGACCGCACCAACGAGTACATCGACGAAAAAAAACCCTGGGTGCTGATCAAGGAAGAAGGCCGGGAACAGGAAGTCCAGGACATCTGCTCGGTGGGCCTCGAGTGCTTCCGCGTGCTGATGACCTACCTCAAGCCCGTCCTGCCGCGGATGGCCGAGCAGGCCGAGGCCTTCCTGGACGTCGACCCGCTCACCTGGGAATCGGTGCGCGAGCCGCTCGAGGGCCACAGGGTGCGCCGGTTCAAGCCGCTGATGCAGCGCATCGAGACCGAGCAGATCGACGCCATGCTCGAGGACGCCCGCGACATCGCCCGGGCCCATGCCCGGCTCACCGGCAAGACCGAGGAGAAGGACACCGTGCCCGAGGACAGCCCCCTCGCCCAGGACCCCATCGCCCCGGAGATCGCCTTCGAGGATTTCGCCGGCATCGACCTGCGCGTGGCCCGCATCGACCGGGCCGAACACGTCGAGGGCGCCGACAAGCTGCTGCAGCTGACCCTCGATCTCGGCGGCGAGACCCGCAACGTCTTCGCCGGCATCAAGTCGGCCTACGACCCGGCCGACCTCGAGGGCCGCATGACGGTGATGGTGGCCAATCTCGCCCCGCGCAAGATGCGCTTCGGCGTCTCCGAGGGCATGGTCCTCGCCGCCGGGCCGGGCGGCGGCGACCTGTTCATCCTGTCGCCGGATGCCGGTGCCGAGCCGGGCATGCGCGTCAAGTAATCCCCGGCCCAAGCCCGTGGTTGCCGAGCGCACGACGGCGGGACCATACTCGAGGCTGAGATGACCGAATACGCCCTGATCCTGGTCAGCACCGTCCTGGTCAACAACTTCGTCCTGGTGAAGTTCCTGGGGCTGTGCCCGTTCATGGGCGTGTCCAGGAAGTACGAGACCGCAGTGGGCATGTCGCTGGCCACCACCTTCGTGCTCACCCTCTCCTCGGTCCTCTCCTACCTGGCCAACGAGTACCTGCTCTCGCCGCTGGGGCTGGAGTATCTGCGCACCATCACCTTCATCCTGGTGATCGCGGTGGTGGTCAACTTCACCGAGATGCTGGTGCAAAAGACCAGCCCCCTGCTGCACAACGTGCTGGGGATCTTTCTGCCCCTGATCACGACCAACTGTGCAGTGCTCGGCGTGGCCCTGCTCAATACCCAGGAGAGCCACGGCTTCATCGAGTCGGCGGTCTACGGCTTCGGCGCCGCCGTGGGCTTCTCGCTGGTGCTGATCCTGTTTTCCGGGATCCGCGAGCGGATCGCCACCGCCGACGTGCCCGTGCCCTTCCAGGGTGCGGCCATCGGCCTGGTCACCGCCGGCCTGATGTCGCTGGCCTTCATGGGCTTCGCCGGGCTGGTGCAGGTCTAGCGCGTCCATTCGAGAGGAGGTCCCGGTATGCTCACCGCCGTCGCCGCGTTCGCAGGCATCGCCCTGGCCTCGGGCCTGCTGCTCGGCTATGCCGGGGTGCGCTTCAAGACCGAGGGCGACCCCATCGTCGAGCAGATCGACGCGCTGCTGCCGCAGACCCAGTGCGGCCAGTGCGGCTATCCCGGCTGCCGGCCCTACGCCGAGGCCATCGCCGCGGGGGATGCCGACATCAACCGCTGCCCGCCGGGGGGCGAGGCCACCATCGAGAACCTCGCCGACCTGCTGGGCGTGGAGCCCAAGCCGCTCGACCCCGAGGCCGGCGAAGAGAAACCGCCCGAGGTGGCCTGGATCGACGAGGACGTCTGCATCGGCTGCACCAAGTGCATCCAGGCCTGCCCGGTGGACGCCATCCTGGGCGCACCCAAGCAGATGCACACCATCCTCGAGGACGAGTGCACCGGCTGCGAGCTGTGCGTCGATCCCTGCCCGGTGGACTGCATCCACATGGTGCCGCTGGAAGGGGACATCGAGCACTGGAAATGGCCGGCCCCGGACGTCACCCCCGGGCTGGAGATCGCCCGCCTGCAGGAGGGACGCCAGAGCGCATGAAGGAGACTCCCACCAGCCGGCTCTGGGAATTCCACGGCGGACTGCGCCTGGAGGGCCACAAGGCGCTCTCCAATCGCACGCCGGTCCGCCCGGCCCCGATCCCCGAGGAACTGGTCCTGCCGCTGCGCCAGCACATCGGCGCGCCCGCCCGGCCGGTGGTCGAGGTGGGCGAGCGGGTGCTGCGCGGACAGGTGATCGCCCGCCCGGACGGTTACGTGAGCACCCCGGTCCATGCCTCGAGTTCCGGCGAGGTGGTGGCCATCGAGGACCGCCCGGTCCCGCATCCCTCCGGGCTCGACGGCCCCTGCATCGTCATCCGTACCGACGGCGAGGACGCCACGGTCGAGCCGCGGCCGGTGGCCCTCGACGGCCTCGATCCCACCGAGATCCGCAACCGCCTGCGCGAGGCCGGCCTGGTGGGCCTGGGCGGCGCCGCCTTCCCCACCGCGGTCAAGCTCAATCCCGGCCCGGGCCGCGGCACCGACCTGCTGGTGCTCAACGGCGCCGAGTGCGAACCCTACATCTCCTGCGACGACCGGCTGATGCGCGAGCGGCCGGAACAGATCCTGGCCGGGGCGCGGGTGATGATGCAGGTGGTGGGGGCCGCGCACTGCCTGATCGGCGTCGAGGACAACAAGCCCGAGGCGGTGGAGTCGCTGCAATCCGCGCTGGAGACCGACGGCGGCGAGGACATCGAGGTGCTGGCCATCCCCTCGGTCTACCCGACCGGCGCGGAAAAGCAGTTGATCAAGGTGCTCACCGGCCGCGAGGTGCCCACCACCGGCCTGCCGGCGGACGTGGGCGTGGTCTGCCAGAACGTGGGCACGGCCGCCGCGGCGGCGCGCGCGGTGCACGGGGGCGAGCCGCTCACCAGCCGCATCGTCACCCTCACTGGCCACGGCCTGCGCGAACCCGGCAACTGGGAGGTGCGCATCGGCACCCCCATCCGCGACCTGGTCGCCTGCGCCGGCGGCTATGCCGACACCGTGGGCCGCCTGATCATGGGCGGACCGATGAACGGCTTCGCGCTCACCAGTGACGCGCCGCCGGTGGTCAAGGCCACCAACTGCCTGCTGGCCCTGCCCGAGGCCGAGGTCACCAAGCCCGCCGACCCCATGCCCTGCATCCGCTGCGGCGAGTGCGCGCGGGTCTGCCCGGCCAGCCTGCTTCCCCAGCAGCTCCACTGGCACATCCACGGCCGCGAGTTCGAGAAGGTCCAGGACTATGCCTTGTTCGACTGTATCGAATGCGGCTGCTGCGATATGGTCTGCCCCTCGCACATCCCCCTGACCCAGTACTTCCGCTTCGGCAAGTCCGAGATCTGGGCCCGCGAGCAGGAGCGCAAGAAGGCCGACGTCGCCCGCGCCCGCCACGAGTTCCGCCAGGAACGCCTGGAGCGCGAGAAACGCGAGCGCGAGGCCCGCCTGGCCAAGAAGCGCGCCGCGGTGAAGAAGGGCGCCGGCAAGGGGAGCGAGGACAAGAAGGCGGCCATCCAGGCGGCCCGCGAGCGCGCCCGGGCGCGCAAGCAGGCCGCCGAGGATCCCCCGGCCGGCGACAGCGGCAGCGAATAGGACGCCATATGCGTTTCAAGACCGAGTCATCGCCCCACGTCGGGCCACCCACCGCCGTCTCCGTGGTGATGCGCCGCGTGCTCTACGCGCTGGTGCCGGGCACCGCGCTGTATCTGTGGTTCTTCGGCTGGGGCATGGCCTTCAACATCGTCCTGGCCGTGGGCACGGCGCTGGCCGCCGAGGCCGCCGTCCTCGCCCTGCGCAACCGCCCCGTGCGCCCGGCGCTGGGGGATTTCACCGCCGTGGTCACCGCCTGGCTGCTGGCGCTGGCCCTGCCCAGCCTGGCGCCCTGGTGGCTGGTGGTGCTGGGCAGCCTGTTCGCGGTGGTGCTGGGCAAGCAGCTCTACGGCGGCATCGGCCAGAACCCCTTCAATCCCGCCATGGTGGGCTACGTGGTGCTGCTGATCTCTTTCCCCCGGGAGATGACCCTGTGGCTGGCGCCGGCAGGCCCGGGCGAGAGCGGCCTGGGGCTCGCGGCCACGGCCCGGTTCGTCTTCACCGGCGAACTGCCCGCGGGCATGGACTGGGACGCCATCACCATGGCCACCCCGCTGGACGCCCTGATGACCGGGCTCAACCAGCAACAGACCATCACCGAGATCACCGCCAGCCCGGTGTTCGGCGCCCTGGCCGGCAGCGGCTGGGAATGGATCGCGCTGGCCTGGCTGGCCGGCGGGCTGTGGCTGCTCTACCAGCGGGTGATCACCTGGCAGGTGCCCGTGGCCATGCTGGGGACGGTGTTCGCGCTCTCGCTGGTGTTTCACGCCGTCGACCCGGACACCTATGCCGGCCCCATGATCCACCTGCTCTCGGGCGGCACGCTGCTGGGGGCCTTCTTCATCGCCACCGACCCCGTCTCGGGCTCCACCACGCCCCGCGGCCGGCTGGTCTTCGGCGCCGGGGTGGGGGCCTTCACCTACGTGATCCGCACCTGGGGCGGCTATCCCGACGGCGTGGCCTTCGCGGTGCTGCTGATGAACATGGCCGTGCCGGTGATCGACCATTACACCCGGCCGCGCGTCTTCGGCCACGGGGAGGCCTCGTGAGGCGCCCCGAGATCCGCCAGGTCGTGGTCACCGCGCTGCTGCTGGTGGCCTTCGCGGTGGTGGGCGTGGGCCTGGTGGCCGCGACCCAGTCGCTCACCGCCGAGCGCATCGAAAAAAACGAGAAGCGGGCCCTGATGCGCAAGCTGACCCAGATCGTGCCCGAGGCACGCATCGACAACGACCTCACCCGGGACACCATCCGCATCGAAGCCGCCAGCCGGCTGGGCACCGACGCCCCTTCGACGGCCTACGTCGGCCGGCGCGACGGCGAGCCGGTGGCGATCATCTTCACGCCCGTCGCCCCGGACGGCTACAACGGCAACATCCACCTGCTGGTGGGGGTGAATGTCGACGGCAGCATCGCCGGGGTTCGGGTGGTCAAGCACCGCGAGACACCGGGGCTGGGCGACGTGATCGAGGCGCGCAAGTCGGACTGGATCCGCGCTTTCGCCGGCAAGTCGCTGGACAACCCCGACGAGAAAGGCTGGGCGGTCAAGCGCGACGGCGGCGAGTTCGACCAGTTCACCGGCGCCACCATCACCCCGCGCGCGGTGGTCAACGCCGTGCACAACACGCTTTTGTACTTCGAGGCCAACCGCCAGCGCCTGCTGGCGAAGGCCGAACGGGCACAGGAGAGCGGCGATGAGTGACACCTCCCTGCGCGAGCTGGCCGGCAACGGCCTGTGGCACAACAACCCCGCGCTGGTCCAGCTGCTGGGGCTGTGCCCCCTGCTGGCGATCTCCAACACCACGGTCAACGCCCTCGGCCTGGGGCTGGCGACCATCCTCACGGTGGCCACCTCCAACACCATCGTCTCGGTGATCCGCAACTGGGTGCGCCCCGAGGTCCGCCTGCCGGTGTTCGTGCTGATCATCGCCTCGGTGGTCACGGCCATCGAGCTGTCGATGAACGCCTGGTTCCACGAGCTCTACAACATCCTGGGCATCTTCATCCCCTTGATCGTCACCAACTGCTTCATTCTCGGCCGGGCCGAGAGCTTCGCCGCCCGCAACCCGGTGGGCCGTGCCGCCTGGGACGGCCTGCTGATGGGGACCGGCTTCGCCCTGGTGCTGGTGGTGCTGGGTTCGCTGCGCGAACTGCTCGGCCAGGGGACACTGCTCACCCAGGCCGAGCTGATGTTCGGCGAGGCGGCGGCCGGCTGGACCCTCGAGGTGGTGCCCGAATACCGCGGCTTCCTGCTGGCCCTGCTCCCCCCCGGCGCCTTCATCACCCTGGGGCTGATGATCGCCGCCAAGAACGTGATCGACGCCCGGATGGAGAAACGCGAGCGCCGGGCCGCTGCCGAGCCCGCGGCGGAAACCGCAGGCTGAATCGATACCGACCATGAACAAGCAGAAACGCACCGAGATCTTCACCCGCCTCCGTGCCGCCAACCCGCACCCCACCACCGAGCTGGAGTACGACACGGCCTTCGAGCTGCTGGTGGCGGTGATCCTCTCCGCCCAGGCCACGGACAAGGGCGTCAACCAGGCCACCCGGCGGCTGTTCCCGGTGGCCAACACGCCCGCGGGCATCCTCGAGCTGGGCGAACAGGGGCTGAAGGAACGGATCAAGACCATCGGCCTGTTCAACGCCAAGGCCGCCAACATCATCAAGACCTGCCGGGCGCTGCTGGAGAACCACGGGGGCCGGGTCCCCGACAACCGGGCCGCGCTCGAGGCCCTGCCCGGGGTCGGCCGAAAGACCGCCAACGTGATCCTCAACACGGCCTTCGGCCAACCCACCATGGCCGTGGACACCCACATCTACCGGGTGGCCAACCGCACGCGCATCGCCACCGGCCGAACCGTGCTGGAAGTGGAAAAGCGCCTGCTGCGGCTGGTGCCCCGGGAATTCCTCCACGACGCCCACCACTGGCTCATCCTCCACGGCCGCTACGTGTGCACCGCGCGCAAGCCGCGATGCGGGGAATGCATCATCTGCGACCTCTGCGAGTACCGCGACAAGGCCGCCGAGTGCAGCCCCGAGATCATCGGCCAATACACCGGAGAACCCGCATGATCGGCGCCGACCGCAACGAGACCCGCCGCCTCTTCCACCAGGCCTGGACGCGCCACAAGGCCGGTCAGCCCCTGGACGCGCTGGGCCGCATGGTCGCGGGCATCGTCGCCGACCACCCCGAGTACCATGCCGTGGTGGAGGAAGTGGGCGAGACCCCCGACCGCGACTTCCACCCCGACCGCGACGGCGAGAACCCCTTCCTGCACATGGGCATGCACATCGCCATCCGCGAACAGGTGGCCACCGACCGGCCCGCCGGCATCCGCGCCATCCACCGGCGCCTCGACCAGCGCCTGGGCGACACCCACGCCGCCGAGCACGCCATGATGGAATGCCTGGGCCGCGCCCTGTGGGAGGCCGGTCGCAGCGGCGGCGCACCGGACGAGCGCGGCTACCTGGAGTGCCTGGACGGGCTCTGAGCCCCGATAAACCCAACCCACCTGGCGACAAGAAAACTCGATCGCGGAGGCGCCCCCGGCCGCCTACTTTCATAGGGACAGCGACGATTCTCGCGACACGGACGAGGAGGCAAGACCATGCGAATACCTGCACCCGGATCGATGACGACCATCCTGGCGGCGCTGGCCGCCCTCTTGCTTGCCCTGCCGGTACAGGCGGGCTCGCTCGAGAACCCCTTTGCCGGCGCCGGCGGCCCGGCGGGCATCGAACTCGCCGCCGAGGGCAAGTGCGGCGGCGCGGATGCCGACCGTTGCGGCTCCGGCAAGTGCGGCGAGAGCGACGAACGCTGTGGCAGCGGCAAGTGCGGCGACGGCAAGCGCAAGAAGCACTGCGACCATCACCACGGCAAGTGCGGTCACGGGGACGGCAAGCGCTGTGGCGACGGCGGCGGCAAGCGCTGCGGTGACGGCGGCGGCGCCGGCCCGGGCGAAGGCAAGTGCGGCCAGGGCAAGTGCGGCGGCCAGTAAGCCCGGCCCCGCCCACGACAAGAGCCCCGGTGGTCGAAACCGCCGGGGCTTTTTCGTTGCGCGCATTCAAGCGGATAAAAAAAGGTTTTTCGCGCTTTGCCGTGAAACAGGAGGCCAAATGGTGACGTGACAGGGATTTCGCGCACCTTCGGGGTCGATGTTCTTCCTTTCCGTTTGTTGCCGGGTGCGCGAGGTACTTTCTATTGCTTGCCCAATAGAAAGTACCCAAAGACAAAGGCACCCCGGCGCCTTGGCCCTTCGGGCAAACCTCGTCGCCGGAGGATTGCTGTCGGGCACGGCCCGACCGACGGTCCAGCTCCGCAAGGCTCCGCGCTCA
>JAAZVP010000020.1 GCA_018623495.1 Halothiobacillus sp.
CGCGACCGGGAGGTCGCTCCCACGGGCCGGGGATTCGTGCGGAGGTGGCCCAGGGGCTGATCGAGAACGACCCGGTGCAGGCCCGATCAGGCCCATCGGTTAAGGCCGACACGGGCCCACTGGAGTGGGAGCGGCGTCCTCGCCGCGAATCCGCCAGGGCATCGACCCGGCGCCCCCATTCGCCTAGCCCGCTTTGCCCTGTAGCCAGCAGGCAAGCGAGGAGTCGATCAGGTCGACACCCGCGGGCAGGGCCTTTCTGCCGAGGGTTTCGAGGCTCGGCCGGCGGGGCAACCGGTAGATGCGGATGTCGTCCCAGCGGGGATGGATGCACTCTTCCAGCTCGTCGCGCAGGTGCTGTACCTGGGCGGGGGTTTTCTCGACCAGGAAGACGGAATACTGCAGGGGCACGCCGTGTTCACGCATTGCGCGGTGAACGCGGCGCAGCCGCCGCGGGTCCGCGATGTCGTAGGCCACCAGCCAGGCGGCGGGTCGGTTCATGGCCATGCCTGGCCGGCCTCCCTGGCGACCTGTTCCAGCCGATCGAGGGCCTTGACCATCCCGCTCTCGCGGTCCGCGATGTGGCGATGCAGGAAATCCAGTGCAACCTCGGCCTCCAGCCGCCCCTGCTCCACCAGGGCGCCGGTGGTCAATTGCCATTCCAACACGCCGAACCCGGCCAGCCGGCCGGCGAGGTCCCACCAACCGCCCCCGGGCAAGGGGTAGCGGGTGTCCAGCCCCCTGTCCTGCAACAGCGCCTCTGCGAGCCCGCGCATGGCGGCGTGAACCGTTGCCTCGGGCCGGCTGCGGGCGCGGGGGCCATCGGGTGCGGGTGCCCCGAGACGGCGGGCCAGTTCCCGCGCGCCCCGGTCCCGCTCGGTGTCGGCGTGCGCGTGGATCCGCCGCAGGTGCTCGTTGCGCACCCAGTTGTCCAGTCGTTCGCCACCGCCCGGCTCCCAGGCGAGGCGACCCACGGCATCGCCCAGGGGCTCATTGCGCGATCTCGCGGGTTGCAGGCTGCCCAGCAAGTCGCCCGCCTCGTCCACGAAGATCACCGGCAGCCGGTGCTCCAGGCACAGCCGGGTGGCCGAGGCCGACCAGTGGTGCCTGGCCTGGCTGATGACCCGGTGGATGCGGCTGACGGGGTAACGCGCCGGAGCCCGCTCGGCGTGTTCCACCCGCAGCGCTGGCCCGTCCACGTCCACGCGGGCCGTGCCGGCGTCGAGCAGGTAGACCGGCAGCCGGCGGGGCAGGTTGTCATCCATTGATCCAGTCCTCCTCGCTGAAGACGTCCAGTTGCCGTTCGCCGTCGGACCGCAGGAACCGGGCGAGGCCCAGGCACTCCCGACGGAGCAGTCGCCGACGGGCCCGGGCGTCCTGTTCCCACGCGGGATAGAAGCGGGCGCGCCCTTCCTTCACGAGCAGGCAGGCCCCATCCCGGTATTCGAAGTGGTGGGCCCGAAGCCGGCGGTCGCGGAACAGCCGCAGGACGAAGGCGTCCACCGCGGGCCGCAGGGGCTCGATCAGGTCCGAGGCCAGGGATTCACGGCCGTGGGCGGGCCGGTGGTAGAAGCCGATCATCGGGTCCAGGCCGGCGATATGGGCGGCACGCACGGCATCGAAGTGCAGCAGCGTGTAGCCCAGTGACAGGCAGGCATTGACCGGGTCCCGCGGCGGCCTACGGTTGCGGCCGGAAAAACCGAGGGCGGGCGGAAACAGGGCCGCGAGTCCCGCGAAGTAGCCGCGGGCGGCCGCGCCCTCGACACCCCGCAGCGCCACGACGTGTTTGTGGGTGTCCACGCGGGCGAGGAGCCCCTCCAGCGAGGCCAGCGCGTCGAACAGCGGCTTTCGCCGGTCGGGACGGTCGCCCAGGGCCCGGTCAAGCATCCGTTTCTGCCGACGGATCTTGGCCCGCACGATGCCTGCCGCCCAGTCTCGCCGGAAGGCGGAATCGTGTACGCGACCGGCCTGGCCCAGCCGGATGGCGGCATCGTTGTGGGCCGGCCCGAGGACCAGGGCGCGTCTTTCCAGCTTGCGCTTGGCGAGCAGCAGCAACGTCACCCCGGCCTCGGCAAGGCGTTCGATGACCCCGGCGGTGAGCTCGGCCTCCCCGTGGATGATCAACCGCTCGATGGAGCGGATGGGGATGGTTCCCTGGCGTTGCCCGGACGCGTAGATGGCGATCGCCCGACCATCGGCCCGCAACGACAGCGCCCGGTTGTCGAGGATCAGGGTGCTCATGGTCCTCAGCCGAAGTAGAAGTGCTCGGGGTCGGTCGGGGGCACGGCGATGCCCAGCGTGAGGATCGAGGCGTCCCGGTCGACGCGAATCAGGGCGAAGCGGTCGGTCTCCTCGTCCAGGAGCAGTTCCATGTCGGCGAACAGGTCGCCCTTCTCGGCATCGGTGAGAAAGCACTCGTAGACGGATTTCTGGCCGCCCGTGGCATAGCCCTTGACGATCTTGAGCGCCTCGCGAAGCCGCGAGGGGCTGGCCACGTCGTAGGCGGCGAGGTAGAGCTTGCGCTGGGCCATCGCCGATCTCCTCTCGGTTGCAATGACTCCATGCTGCCGCATCGGCTCGCCGCGGGAGCCTTGGCAAGCTTGTCGACCCGGCGCGGCTATTTCAGCGTCAGGTCGTAGCCGCGCAGGGCGGGATCGGCCGACGAGTCGGGCCGCGCCCGGCCGAGGAGATTGGTGTCCACGTACTGGAATCGCACGTCGTTGTGCAGGCTGCCCGCGGCCGCGGCGACGCTGGTCGGGGTCAGCCCGCCGGTGATGTCCACGAGGATCTCGTCCGCCAGCAGGGGCCGGCCGGCTTGCCGGGCATGGGCATGGACGTCTTCGACCGCATCGTTCACCTCGCGGTAGACGCTCATGAATTCCGTGCCGGCCACCGGGCCCCGCAATTCCACCCGGCAATCCGGCAACGCGCGGCGAAGCGCCCGGGCCAGCCAGTGCTCTACCCGTTCCTGCACCCCTTCCCCGCCCGGCTCCACCCGGGGCCGTACCAGGACCAGCTGCTCCAGCCGCCCGGCATGGTGGTTCACGGCCCGGATCAGCGGCCGCAGGTTGCTGCGGCCGTGTGCTCTCGTCGGCTGCTCGTCGACGTGACGCGTGGCCTCCGCCCAGGACCACTGCTCCAGTTCGTCGATGCCGAGGCGCCCCGAGTCGTCCGGCGCCTCGACGATCGCGAAGCGCGACATGGGGATGATCAGCGCACGGGCATCGTCCACCGGTGCGCGGTCGAGGCGTGCGTGTATCGGCAGCGCCCCCGGCACCTTCTCGTAGGCCCACCAGGCACTGAACGGGAGCAGTACCAGCCCCACCAGGCCCTGTACCGGGTCGCCTCCCAGGACCCCGTCGGCCAGCCAGCTCGAGGCGAGGCCCAGCGCCAGTGCGGAACTGGTGGCCGCCCAGGCCTCGCCCCGGCGAAGGACACCCGCCGCTTGGCAGCGGCCGTCGAATTCTTGCGCCGCACCGGCCAGGTGCCCCGGGAGTGCCCCGAGAACCGCCAGGCCGCCGGCCGCTCGCTCGCGCTCGGAAAAGGCCAGGCAGGCCAGCAGGACAAAGGCGCCACCGTAGGACAATAACAGCCCGGCGAGTGGTGCCCAGGGCGCGTCCTCGGGCTGGAGCGAAAGGTTGGTCACGGCCATCCACGAGCCGTCGGCAAGCCAGGCATTGCCGAGAAGCGCCGATCCGACCGCCGGCACCAGGAGGAACAACCACGCTCGCCGGCGCGGGGCCGGGGTCCGCCGATCGCTCATGCCTCCTCCCCCACGGCAACGACCCGGAACTCGCGCAACCGGGCGCCCAGCGACTCCAGGGTATCGGCATCCAGCTCGCGGCCCCTGGCCTCGGCGGGCATGTCCAGCACCAGGTGGAAATACTGCCCGCCCCGGGCACAGACCTCGGCCGCCAACGGTACCGGCAATGTCCCGATGACCCGGTCACCGGGCCCGATCCGCTGGGGATCGAGATGTTCCACCTGCCGGTCCACGTCGATCCCTCGACGTTCGGCCCACTCCACCGCACCGGCATGCCGGCTGACGAAATAACGGGTCATGGCGTCGACGCTCCCTGGTCATTGAAAATCGCCATGTTAACCGCCCTGGAAACAACCGGGCGGGTCGCAAGCTTGTCGACTGCCCGGTGGCACTCGATGCTGGCACACTTGACGAGTCGTGGCCGGAACCGATACCGGCCCGAGAACCCGGAAAGGAGGCTGCCATGCAACCCGAGGACTTCGAGCGACGCATCCTGCTGTGCGTGACGGGGCTCTCCCCGCAGATCGTTACCGAGACGCTCTACGCCCTGGCGATCGAACGCGACCGCCCCTTCGTGCCCAACGAGATCCACCTGGTCACCACCAGCGAGGGGGCCGAGCGCGCCCGGCTCAAGATCCTCGAACCGTCCAGCGGGCATTTCTGGGGGCTCTGCGAAGACTACGGGCTGGAGGCCGAGCGCATCCGGCTGGATGAACAGACCATCCACGTCATCGGCGACCAGCAGCCCCTCGAGGATATCCGCGACGCCGGCGAGAACCGGGCCGCGGCGGATACCATCATGGCCATCGTGCGCGAGCTCACCAATGACCCCGGGGCCGCGATCCACGCCTCCATCGCCGGCGGCCGCAAGACCATGGGTTTCTTCCTCGGCTATGCCCTCAGCCTCCTCGGGCGAGAACAGGACCGGCTCTCCCACGTGCTGGTCTCCGCCCCATTCGAGAACCACGGCGATTTCTATTACCCGCCCCGTCGGCCCGTGGTCCTCGAGACCCGCGAAGGTCGCCCGGTCCGCACCGACCAGGCACGCATCGAGCTTGCCGAGATCCCCTTCATCCGCCTGCGCGAGGAAATGCCCCACGACGTTCTCGGCGGCCAGCTGAGCTTTTCCGAGACCGTCGCCTCGGGCAAGACCCGACTCGAGCAGCCCCATCTCGGCTTCGACATCGAGTCCCGGCGGGTGCACCTCGGCCGCCAGGTCGTTGGCCTGAGCGAGATCAACTTCGCCTTCTACCTCTGGCTGGCCAAGCGCCGGCACGAGGGCCGCGAACCCCTGGTCCGCCACGCGATCCCGCGGCAGGCTTCCGAGGAACTGATCCGGATCTACAACACGATCACCCGCGCCGACCCGGACGACAACCGCCTCACCCGCGCCGTGGCCGACGGCATGGACCCCGACTATTTCGACGCCCGGCTGGCCTACCTCAAGAAGCACTTGCGCGCCGCCCTCGGAACCCGTGCCGCGCGCCCCTACCTCGTCGAGCGGTTCGGCAGGCGACCCCACTCCCGCTACCAGCTGGCCATCGAGCCCGACAGGATTTCCCTGCCCGAGCTGTAGCGCTGTGCACACGACTCCATGAAGGACAACTGATCTCTCAGCGGGGGCAGATCCGACCCCCCCCCCGGGGCCAATCCGACGGGAGGCGCCGACGGGCAGATGGCTTGCCCGTCCGCTCGCCGCCAGGGATATGGAGCATCGTCGGGCAGGCACTCCCTCAACCGACCACAAACCGCCCCCAAAAACGAGCCCAGGACTCTACCTCGACCGTTCCAGGGGGTACCACCGCAGTTCCGGCCATCCCGACAGACCGGGAACATCAGCGCAGCCATCAGGGCATTCTGCATCTGCGGGAGGCCCGGCGTGATGCCCGCCAGGACCGCGCGCCTCGGTGTTGACGCGGTCAAGCGGTGGGTAGAGCACCGACACCCTGCCCTCGCGCTCGCGCAGCAGGTTTCAGGCAAGGCGCTCTCACCATGCCGGGGCCGCATCGCCCAGGTCGCGGATGACGGGCACGTAACTTCACACCGTCTACTCGGTCTCGAATCCCACTCGGTTCTTCCTTTTCGGCGTTGCCGACGATGGCCGGAATGAACCCTCCGGCAGCCCGTTGGGAGAGGACGGTAAGCCTGTCGCTCCCCGACCTGCATCGCGCGGCGTAAACGGGCCAATTGGTGTGCGCCCGAAAAGTCACCGTGCGTGGGCGCATGGAATTCAGCCCCGGGGCACCTGGCAATTCGCGCTACTCGGCGATGCACGGCAAGGTTGCGAGTGCCCGCCTTGCCCCGGATTGCTCGCACAATCGGCAACGTTTTCGACGCTCTCTCGGGTTACGAGGCGTCGAGATCGTTTCGATTTCAATTGCGAGGTATCACATGATGCGTTTTCCGACGATTCTTGGCGTTGCCGGCCTGGTTCTCTCCACGGCGAATGGTTGTGCCACCATCACCCGCGGTAGCGAGGAAGCCCTGGAGGTAAAGACCCAGCCCCCGGGGGCCGACGTCCAGCTTTCCACCGGTGAGACCTGCACCACGCCCTGTGCAATCAAGAAAAAACGCAACGCGTCGTTCACGGTCAATATCCGCAAGGAAGGGTTCAAACCGGTCTCGGTCAATGTCAACCACCAGACTGCCGGCGGAGGCGCAGCCGGGATGGCCGGCAACCTGATCTTCGGGGGCGTGATTGGTGCCGGAGTCGACGCCGCATCCGGGGCGACACAAGAGCTGGTTCCCAATCCCATCGAGATCGACCTCGAGACAGCAGGAGGCGTGGCAGAGGGTCGGAACGGAGCACCGGAGAGCGCATCGGCCAAAGCGCCAAAAAACCAACAGGAAGTTGTAAACCAGGAGGAAATGGCGGAATGAAAAATGAACCTGCCCGCCACACCCTGTTTCGATTCGCGGAGGATACCGGGCTTCAGGAAGTCCATGATCGCCGTGGCCCGTGCGACTTCAGGGGGGCCCTCTGTTCAGGCGGGATGGTCGCCACGCTGGCGAGGCGGGTTGGAAGGCGCGCAAGGATAACACCCTGGCGAGCCTGCCCCGCGGGCGCCTCTATCGTCATCGGCGACCGTGCCGAGTCCCGTCACCGGGACGGGTTTTTGTGACAACTGGCGTCCGGTCGGTGCCTGGATTAGGCTGCCGGCCACTTCAAGCGAATCCCTCGAGCCATGGAACCGTCCCCGACCATCGCGATGTACACGGCCCTGCAAGGGGCCTTCGATCACTTCAACCGCAGGCTGTTCGACGATGCGCTGCCGCCCTGCCTGATCACCCTGCGCAGCTCCCGGCGCCAGCAGGGTTACCACCACGCGGAGCGGTTCATCGCCGAGAACGGCACGATCATCCACGAGCTGGGGCTGCACCCGGGTTACTTCACCCTCCATCCGCCGGAGGTGGCCCTGTCCACGCTGGTCCACGAGATGGTGCATCACTGGCAGGAGTGCTTCGGGAAGCCGACCCGCTCGAACCCCCATAACCGCGAATGGGCCGGGAAGATGGAGGCGATCGGGCTGGTTCCTAGCGACACCGGCCTGCCCGACGGGCGGCAGACGGGCCGGCGCGTCACGCACTACATCCGGCCCGAAGGGCCCTACGCCGTGGCCTGTGCCGAGTTGCTGGAGGATGGCTTCGCCCTGCCCTGGTTCGATCGGCACGTGCCGGTGGAACCGGAGGCGGTAAACGCGGTGCGCGAACGGCTTGCCGAGCAGGGGCTGGAAGTCGCCAGGAGCGAGGCGCCGGTGGAGAGGATCGAGACCCCGCAAGAGCCGGACACGCCGACCGTCTTCTCGCCGCCGGCCCCCCGACAGGACCCCCGGCTGCGCCTCGTCTGCCCGCAGTGCCAGGCGAGGGCCTGGACCAAACCCGACACGCCGCTGGTCTGCGGCGGCTGCATGGTGGAGATGGAAGAGGCGGCTGCGGGCGGGTCATGAGCCTGCCCGGCCGGTCTCGATGACCGCCCGGCCGAGGAACGCGACCGGCGCCCCCGGGGCGGGCCCGAGCCGCTCACCTGCAACCGCGTCGCCCCGTTCGTGCGCATGCAAGCGCCTGACGGTGGTCCACGGAAAAAGCGAGTGTCGGGGCCCCGGGGGCGAAGAACGCCTCGGCCACGCGGCGCGAAGGTCGTTTTGAGCGGTTCCAGCCAAAGGCCGGGAAAGGAAAGGGAGAACAGCGTTTCGGGGAAGGTGAGCCGGTGCGCTCGGCCCGGTAAAGTCGGGCGCAAGGCGCTGATTCTACGGGATAAATGGCGGAGGGGGTGGGATTCGAACCCACGGAGGGCGTGAACCCTCGCCGGTTTTCAAGACCGGTGCATTCAACCACTCTGCCACCCCTCCTGACGATGGCGAGGCGAATGTTACCTGAATGTGGCGGGTTGAATCCAGCCCCGGGGAGGGTCGGTTTCGCTTGATCCCCGTGGCGACTGGCTTAACATGGGCGTGCATACCCAATCGGCAAAGGCGAGGACCCATCGATGGACCCCAACGTGAACACGATCTCCACTGCCCGGACATCGGCGCTTTCCACCAACAAGGTGGTGCGCAACACCTACCTGCTGCTGTCGATGACGCTGGTCTTCTCGGCCATCACCGCCGGCTACGCGCTGATGACCGGGGCGCAGCCGGTGCACTGGATCCTGGTGCTGGCGGTATTCCTCGGCGGCCCGTTCGTGATCAACGCGGCGCGCAACAGCGTCTGGAGCCTGCCGCTGACCTTCGCCTTCACCGGCTTCATGGGCTACGTGCTCGGCCCGATCGTCGGCTACTACCTCGCCATGCCCGGCGGCGAGGCCATCGTCACCCAGGCGCTGGGCACCACGGCGGTGCTGTTTCTGGGGCTGTCCGGCTATGCGCTGGTAACGCGCAAGGACTTCTCCTTTCTCGGCGGCTTCCTGTTCGCCGGCCTGCTGGTGGTGCTCGCGGCGATCGTGGCCAACATCTTCCTGCAGATCCCGGCGCTGTCGCTGACCATCTCCGCGGCCGCGGTGCTGCTGATGTCGGCCATGATCCTGTTCGACACCAGCCGGATGGTGAACGATGGCGACACCAACTACGTGATGATGACGGTCTCGCTCTACGCCAACATCTACGTCATCTTCACCCACCTGCTCAATCTCTTCGCCGCCTTCGCCGGCGAGGACTGAGGCGACCGCCGACCGGCCGCCCACGGCACCGACCTCCGGGCCCCGCCACGCGCGGGGCCTTTTGTTACTATTTGCCGCTCCCGTGTCGACAACTGCAAGAAGAGCCCAATGACCACAGCCGCCGATCCCATGGAACTCTCCGCCCTCACCGCCGTTTCCCCCGTCGATGGCCGCTACGGCGGCAGGACCGCCGACCTGCGACCGATCTTCTCCGAGTACGGCCTGATCCGCCACCGGGTCATGGTGGAGGTTCGCTGGCTGCAGATGCTCGCCGCGCACGATGGGATTCCCGAGGTGCCGGCCTTCTCCGAGCACGCGAGCAACCAGCTCGACCGGATCGTGGCGGAGTTCGGCGCGGAGGATGCCCGGCGGGTCAAGAACATCGAGCGCACCACCAATCACGACGTCAAGGCGGTGGAGTACTTCCTCAAGGAGAAGATCGCCGGCAACGCCGAGCTCGAGGCGGTCTCGGAGTTCATCCACTTCGCCTGCACCTCGGAAGACATCAACAACCTCGCCTACGCGCTGATGCTCGCCGAGGGCCGCCGCCAGGTGCTGCTGCCGAGGGTCGACGAGATCATCGACCGCCTGCGGGGAATGGCGCATGCCTACGCCGACCGCGCCATGCTCTCGCGCACGCACGGCCAGGCGGCCTCGCCCACCACCATGGGCAAGGAGATCGCCAACGTGGTCCAGCGCCTGCGCCACGCCCGCGCGCGGATCGCCGACGTGTCCATCCTGGGCAAGATCAACGGCGCGGTGGGCAACTACAACGCCCATTTCGCCGCCTACCCCGACGTGGACTGGCCGGCGACCGCCGAGCGTTTCGTCACCGATCTCGGGCTTTGCTGGAACCCCTACACCATCCAGATCGAGCCGCACGACTACATCGCCGAGCTGTTCCACGCCACCGCGCGCGCCAACACGATCCTCCTCGACCTGGCCCGCGACGTCTGGGGCTACATCTCCATCGGCTACTTCGGCCAGCGGACGGTGGCCGGCGAGGTGGGCTCCTCGACCATGCCGCACAAGGTCAATCCCATCGACTTCGAGAACGCCGAGGGCAACCTGGGCGTGGCCAACGCCCTGCTGGAACACCTGGCGGACAAGCTGCCCGTCTCCCGCTGGCAGCGCGATCTCACCGACTCCACGGTGCTGCGCACCATCGGCGTGGGCATCGCGCATTCGGCGATCGCCTACCAGGCGCTGGTCAAGGGCCTGGACAAGCTGGAGGTCAACGACGAGCGCCTGGCCGCCGACCTGGACGCCAACTGGGAGGTGCTGGCCGAGCCCATCCAGACGGTGATGCGTCGCTACGGGGTGGAGGCGCCCTACGAGAAGCTCAAGGAGCTCACCCGCGGCAAGCGCGTGGACCGCGAGGCCATGCAGGCCTTCGTCGACGGGCTCGACATCCCGGCCGAGGCGCGCCAACGGCTCAAGGCCATGAGCCCCGCCACCTACCTGGGCAACGCCGAGGCCCAGGCGCGGGCCATCTGATGCCGGGCCCCGGTGCCGTGCCATGAGCGATTCGGCCACTGACCTCCCCGATCGCCTCGCGGCCCGGCCCCTGCCGGTCCTCGATGCCGACCGCGGCCACATGCTGGCGATGCTCGAGGAGGAAAATTGGTCGATGAGCGACTATGCCCGGGTGATCCGCCGGGACCCCGGCTTCGTCGCCCGCATCATCGGCATGGCCAACGAGCGCCAGGCCAGCCGTGGCCGCGAACCCCTCCACAGCACCGAGACGGCGGTGAGCCTGCTGGGCAAGGGCCCGTTCGCCGACACCGTGACCGAGGCGGCCACCCTCGATGGCCAGGTGGGTGAAGCGACCCACCGCCAGGGCTTTCGCGCCACCGTCGCCCGGGCCCTGATGAGCGCCCGGCTGGCCGAGGCCATGGCCCGCGAACGCGGCAGCGGCGAGCCCGAGGCCGCCTACCTCTCCGGCATGCTCCACCACCTCCCCGAGCTGGCCCTCTGGGCAGTCGAGGGCGAGTCCATGCGCGCGGTCTACACCCGCATCCAAGACACCGGCGAGCACCTCGAGCATGCCGCCGAGGACGTGCTGGCCACCTCGCTCAATCGCATCGGCACGACCCTGGCCGAGGCCTGGCACCTGCCCGAGCTGGTGGGCCTGAGCTTCGCCGATCCCAACGCCACGGCCCAGAGCCCCTCCCGCGGGATCCGCCTGGCCGCCCACGTAGCCCGCGAGAGCGAGTTCGGCTGGTACCACGACGGCATGGACCAGTGCGTGACCGACACCGCCGCCTTCATCGGCGGCGAGCCGCAGGAGGCGGCGACCCTCCTCCAGGCCGCGGCACTGGCGACACTGGACGATGCCCGTACCCTGGGCGTGGTGCCCACCGCGGCGTTCTTGCCGCTGATCGGCCACCAGCGGGTGCCGGTGGACCCGGATCTCTGCCTGCCGCGGGCAGGGCCGCGCACCGGGCGGGCCTCCGGCGGCGCCGAGACGGACCCGGTCCGGCGCCACTACCAGTCGGCCTTCAAGCGGCTGGCCGCCGAGATCCGCGAGCAGACCCGGCCCATGAACCGGGTGATGCACGACATCTTCAAGAGCCTGCACCGCGACCTGGACCTCAGCCGGGTCTGTTTCGCCAGTTTCACCCCCGATCGGCAGGAACTGGTGGCCCGCATCGTTCTCGACAGCAACCCGGAGAGCCGGCTGCGCGGGATGCGCATCAAGACCGAGCCGCCCAACCTGTTCTCGGTGCTGTCCCGAAAGCCCCAGGGACTGTGGATCAACGAGGGCAACCTGGATCGCTACTGGCCGGTGATCCCCGCCAACATCAAGCACCGCCTCACCAGCCGCGAGTTCTTCGTCTTCTCCATCCATGCCGACGACCGCTCGCTGGGCGTGGTCTATGCCGATCGCTTCGGCATCGACGCCCCGCTCGATGCGACCACCTACGAGTTCTTCCGCCGCTACTGTCGCCTGATGATCCGCGAGCTGGGCCAGGGCTAGCCCCGGCCTCGAAGACCGCGTCCGCGGCCCGTCAGGACGAGCGGTCGAGTTTCTCCAGCTGCTCGCGGATCGCCCAGTCGATGTGCTCGGCGACCAGCGCCGTCGCCCGCGGCCGGGCCTCGCGCAGGGTGGCGAGCACCTCGCGGGAGGCCGGGGCGTTGCCCAGCGCCACCGCGAGATTGCGCCGCCAGCGTTCGAAGCCGATGCGGCGGATGGCCGAGCCGGCCATGCGGTCGAGAAACTGGGGCTCGCTCCAGCCGAACAGCTCCACCAGGTCGGGGGTATCCAGGCCGTGGCGGGCCCGGAAGTCGGCCTCGCCGGTGTTGCGGGCAAAACGGTTCCAGGGGCAGACGAGCTGGCAGTCGTCGCAGCCGTAGATGCGGTTGCCCATGGCCCGGCGGTAGGCCCCGGGAATGGGACCCTGGAGCTCGATGGTGTGATAGGAGATGCAGCGTCGGCCGTCCACCACGTAGGGGGCGACGATGGCCCCCGTGGGACAGACGTCGATGCAGGCGGTGCAGGACCCGCAGTGGTCGCGCTGGGGGTCGTCGTCCACCGGCAGCGGAAGGTCGGTGAACAGCTCGCCGAGAAAGAACCAGGAACCCGCCCGGCGGTTGATGAGGTTGGAGTGCTTGCCGATCCAGCCCAGCCCGGCCTTCTCCGCCAGGGGTTTCTCCATCACCGGCGCACTGTCGACGAACACCCGGTAGCCGAACTCGCCCACCTCGTTCGCGATCCGCACGGCGAGTTTCTGCAGGCGCTTGCGCAGCACCTTGTGATAATCCCGCCCCACGGCGTAGCGCGAGACATAGCCCAGCCGCCCGTCCCCCAGCACCGTCCTGGGAGCGTGGGGTTCGGGTGGCAGGTAGTCCATGCGCGCCGAGATCACCCGCAGCGTGCCGGGGTGGAGCTCCCCGGGCCGGCTGCGCTTGGTGCCGTGGCGGGCCATCCATTCCATCTGGCCGTGGTAGCCGGCCTCCAGCCACTCGGCCAGCCGCCGCTCGGCCTCGTGCAGGTCGATGTCGGCCACGCCCAGCTGCTGGAAGCCGAGTTCGGCCCCCCACTCGCGGATGCGCGACTTGAGCTGCGCCGGGTCGAAATCGGGCATCGACGGGCTCAGGCGTTCACCTCGGCCCGCCAGGTGAGGCAGTGGCCGGGCTCGATGCCCAGCGCCGCCACGCAGGCCGCCACCCGCTCGGGCCGATCGAAGAACTCGATCACCACCGGCAGGTCCAGCGAGAGATCCAGCCAGCGGCTCTCGTGCACCTCGCCCGAGGCGCCGAAGCCGCGGATGCCGCGAAAGACCGTCACCCCGCGCACGCGGTGCTCGTCGTGCAGGGCGCGCAGGATGGCATCGAGCTCATGGTCGCGCTCGCTGAGATAGATCCTCGCCACGGTTACCGTCTCGGTCTTCACAATTGCCTCCCCAGTACCAGGCCGGCCCAGGCCGCCACCAGGCAGCCCCCCACGCTCACCACCACGTTGACCACCGCCCTGGGCCAGGCCCCGGACTCCAGCAGCTCGAGGGTCTCCAGGGAAAACGTGGAAAAGGTGGTGAAGGCCCCCAGGAACCCCACCAGGACCGCGGCCCGCGCCTCCGGCGGCCAGGCCAGGCGCTCGCTGAGCACCACCGCGAGAAAGCCCATGGCCAGCGAGCCCGCCAGGTTCACGGCCAGGGTGCCGAAGGGAAAGCCCCGCCCCAGCCAGCCGTACGCCGCGCCGGAGACCCAGAAGCGGGCCACGGCCCCCAGTGCCCCGCCGCCGGCGATGGCCAGCCACTGCATCATGCCTGTCCTCCATCGGTGCCTTCGCCCCGGGCCCGTTCGTTGCGCTCGCGCAGGTGGCGCAGCTTTTCGCCGATCTTGATCTCCATGCCCCGCGGAACCGGCTGGTAGTAGACCCGCTCGCCCATGGCCTCGGGGAAATAGCACTCGCCGGCGGCAAAGGCCTCCGGCTCATCGTGGGCGTAGCGGTAGTTCGCCCCGTAGCCCTCGGCCTTCATCAGCTGGGTGGGGGCGTTGCGCAGGTGCCTGGGCACCTCCTGGGTGCCGTTGTCCCGGGCATCGGCCACCGCGGCCTTGTAGGCGGTGTAGACGGCATTGCTCTTGGGGGCCACCGCGAGGTAGCTGATCGCCTGGGCCAGGGTCAGCTCGCCCTCGGGACTGCCCAGGCGGTCATAGGTGTCCCAGGCGTTCAGGGCCAGCTCCAGGGCCCGGGGATCGGCATTGCCGATGTCCTCCGAGGCGATCCGCACCAGCCGGCGGGCGACGTAGACCGGGTCCACGCCGCCGTCGAGCATCCGGCACATCCAGTAGAGCGCGGCGTCGGGATTGGAGCCGCGCACGGACTTGTGCAGCGCCGAGATCTGGTCGTAGAAGAGATCGCCGCCCTTGTCGAAGCGCCGCAGGCTGTGGGCGGTGACCTCATCGAGCACCGCGCCATCGATCACCCGTCGGCCGTCCGACTCGCGGGCCAGGTCGGCGGCGATCTCGAGGAAGTTCAGGGCCCGGCGGGCGTCCCCGTCCACCATCCGCGCCAGCAGGTCGCGGTCCTCGGGGGCCATGTCCAGGCCCTCGCTGCCCAGGCCCCGCTCGGGGTCGGCCAGCGCCCGGTCGACCAGCTCGCGGATGGCCTCCGGCTCCAGCGGCTGGAGCACGTAGGTGCGCAGGCGCGAGAGCAACGCGTTGTTGAGCTCGAAGGAGGGGTTCTCGGTGGTGGCCCCGACGAAGACGATGGTGCCGTCCTCGATGTGCGGCAGGAAGGCGTCCTGCTGCGACTTGTTGAAGCGGTGGACCTCGTCGACGAAGAGCACGGTGGGCCGGTCGGGCTCGGCACGCGCGCGGTCCACCGCCTCGCGGATGTCCTTCACCCCCGACATCACCGCCGAGAGGCTCAGGAACTGCGCCTCCCCCAGCTCGGCGATCAGCCGCGCCAGGGTGGTCTTGCCGGTCCCGGGCGGCCCCCAGAAAACCATCGAGTGCAGCCGGCCGCCTTCCAGTGCCCGGCGCAGCGAGCGACCCGGCCCCATGATGTGGGCCTGGCCGAGGTACTCGTCCAGCGAGACCGGGCGCATGCGGTCCGCCAGCGGGCGGGCCGGGGCGGCATGGTCGGCACCGAGTTCGAGCTGGCTCATCGGCGCGCGTCGACGACGTCCGTGCCCTCGGGGGGTTGGAAATCGAAGTGCGCGGCCGGGATGCCGGGGTTCATCACCAGCCCGGCGAACCGGATGCGGGTGAGCCGGCCGAAGGCATCCCGCAGCTCCATCACCGCCAGTTCGTCCCCGCGAAAGCCCATGCGGATGGAGTCGAAGTCGGTCTCCTTGTCCCGCGGTCGCAGCACCGCCCAGGCCATGCCCCGCGCCTCGCCGCCGGACTCCACGCGAAACGACTCGCGCAGCGGTCGGCGCTCCATCAGCAGGCCGATGGGGGCGGAGCCCAGGGCGTCGTCCATGGGCTTGCGGGTCACCTGTTCCAGGTCGGCGTCATAGATCCAGAGGGTCTCGCCGTCGGCGACGATCCACTGCTCGTAGGGGGTCTCGTAGAGCCAGCGGAAACGCCCCGGGCGGCGCAGCTCGACGGTGCCCGAGGAACGCTGCACCGCCTCGCCGGCCTCGTCGAAGACCACCTGCTCGAAGTCGGCACGGAGGGTGTCGAGCTCGCTGTTGAACCGTTCCAGCGTCGCCACGGGATCCGCGGCGCTGGCCGGGGCGATGAAACCCGCCAGCAATGCCGGCAGGAGGGCCGCGACGGCGGCAAGTCGGGTGAATGGCTGCATTCGGGATCTCGCTTGGTGTCGGTGGCGGTAACACTCAGTCCTTGGGCGGGGGCGGCGCCAGCACCTCGCGCTGGCCGTTGGCCTCCAGCGGGCCGACCACCCCGGCGGACTCCATGTCCTCGACCATGCGCGCGGCGCGATTGTAGCCGATCTTGAGCCGCCGCTGGACGTAGGAGATGGAGGCCTTGCGCGACTCGGTGACGATCTTGACCGCCTCGTCGTAGAGCTCGTCGGTCTCGGCACCGTCGTCGCCCACGGGTTTCTCGCCCGGCAGGGTCACCGATGTCTCATTGAGGACCGCGTCGACGTACTCGGGTTCCCCGGTGGCCTTGAGCTCCTCGACCACCTTGTGCACCTCGTGGTCGGCGAGGAACGCCCCGTGGACGCGCTCGGGCATCCCCTGCCCCGGTGGCAGGAAGAGCATGTCGCCGTTGCCCAGCAGCTGCTCGGCACCCATCTGGTCGAGCACCGTGCGCGAATCCACCCGCGAGGAGACCTGGAAGGCCATGCGCGAGGGGATGTTGGCCTTGATCAGGCCGGTGATCACGTCCACCGACGGCCGCTGCGTGGCCAGGATCAGGTGGATGCCCGCCGCCCGCGCCTTCTGCGCCAGCCGGGCGATGAGCTCCTCCACCTTCTTGCCCACCACCATCATCATGTCGGCGAATTCGTCGACCGTGACCACGATGAACGGCAGCGGCTCGAGGGTGGGATGCGGCGCCTCGGGGTCGAAGGCCTCGGAGGGCTTGTAGAGCGGATCCTTGATCGGCTCGCCCTTCGCCGCGGCCTCGCGCACCTTCTTGTTGAAGCCGGCGATGTTGCGCACGCCCAGGGCCGCCATCAGCATGTAGCGGCGCTCCATCTCGCCCACGCACCAGCGCAGGGCGTTGGCCGCCTCCTTCATGTCGGTGACCACCGGCGCGAGCAGGTGCGGAATGCCCTCGTAGACCGACAGCTCCAGCATCTTGGGGTCGATGAGGATCAGCCGCAGCTCCTCGGGGGAGCACTTGTAGAGCAGCGAGACCAGCATCGAGTTCACCCCCACCGACTTGCCCGAGCCGGTGGTGCCGGCCACCAGCAGGTGGGGCATCTTGGCGAGATCGGTGAACACCGGCTTGCCGGCGATGTCCTTGCCCAGCGCCAGCGTCAGCGGGGACTTGGCGCGGGTGAAGCCCGGTGCCTGCAGCAGCTCGGAAAGCGCGATCACCTCGCGGGTCTCGTTGGGCACCTCGAGCCCTACCGTGGACTTGCCGGGGATCACCTCGACCACCCGCACCGCGGTCATCGACAGCGAGCGGGCCAGGTCCTTGGAGAGGTTGGTGATCTGGCTGCCCTTGACCCCGGGGGCCGGCTGGAGCTCGAAGCGGGTGATTACCGGCCCCGGGTGGGCGTCCACCACCTCGGCCTGCACGCCGAACTCGGAAAGCCGCGTTTCCAGCAGCTCGGACATGGACTCCAGCTGCTCCTGGCTGTAGCCGGCCGCCTGCTTCTGGGGCGCGTCCAGCAGGGCCACCGGCAGGCCGTCGCCCGCCCGCTGGGGCTTGAGTTCGAGCTTCGGTCGCTTGCCCTTGCCCTCGCCCGAGTCGGCCGATGCCCCGCCCAGGTCGGCCGGGACCTCGGGCTCCACGCGCGGCCCTTCCGGGTCCGCGTCCTTCTTGCGGGCCTTCTTCTTCCGCCCTGGGCGGCGCGGCTTGCGCGCCGGGGAGGCCTTGGCCGGTTGCCCATCGGCCTCCGCCCCGTCCGCCGCCAGCCGCCGGCGGACCAGGCCGGCCGCCCCCGTCGCCAGGCGCACGGTCCAGCGGCCGATGAACTCCGACAGCGCCAGCCAGGACAGCCCGGAAAACACCGTGAAGCCGGCGAGGAAGAAGGCCAGCAGGAACAGGGTCGCGCCCATGAGGCTGAACAGCCCCACCAGCGCACCGCCCAGGGCATGGCCGAGCACGCCCCCGGCGCCCATGGGCAGGGTGTCCTCCGCCACGGGGAAGTGGATGTCGGCCAGCGCGCAGCCAGTGACCAGGGCAATGGTGAAGCCGGCCAGGCGTACGCCCAGCCCGCGCAGGCGCGGCGCCTCGCCTTCCGGCCGGCGCCCGTGCAGGGCCACCCAGCCCAGCAGTGCCACGAGTACCGGGAACAGGTAGGCAAGAAAACCGAACAGGTAGTAGAGGATGTCGCCGAACCAGGCCCCCACCCGGCCCCCGGCGTTGGCCACCTCGGCCTTCTCGGTGACATGCGACCAGCCGGGATCGCCGGCGTCGAAGGTGGCGAGCGAGATCAGCAGGAAGGCCGCCGTGGCCAGCAGCAACAGCAACAGGCCCTCGCGCAGGCCGCGACCCAGGTGGATGGTCAGCGAGCGCGGAGCGGTGGAGTCAGTATTGGCCTCGCCCAAGGTTCATCCCGTTTGTAATCAAAATGACTTAAGTGCTTGTCGAGCCGAGACTATACGCGCAATGCGGGGAGAATCAACTCGCCGTCGCTCAGATTGACGCCCCCGGCGAGCACGGCATCCTCTCGCCAGTCCGCGCGCGCGAGCCGCGCGACCCACGGCGAGATCGCCGCGGAGAGGGCCTGGGAGGCGGTTCGGGGCACGGCGCCGGGCATGTTCGCGACGGTGAAGTGGGTCACGCCGTGGCAGGTGTAGGTGGGCGCATCGTAGGTGGTGGGCCGGGAGGTTGCAACGCACCCCCCCTGGTCGATGGAGATGTCGGCCACCACGCTCCCCGGGCGCATGCCGGCCACCTGTTCCTCGCTGACCACTTCGGGCGCCCGCGCCCCGGGCACGAGGACCGCGCCCACGAGCAGGTCGGCATCGCGCACCGCCGCGTCCACGCTGGCGGCATAGGGATAGAGGGCCTCGATGTTGCCACCGAGGCCCCGCATGGTCGCCAGGCGGCCCAGGTCCAGATCGAAGACCGTTACCCGCGCCCCCAGTGCCGCGGCCAGGGCCACGGCGCTGCCACCGGCATGCCCGGCGCCGATGACCACCACCCGGCCCGGCGGGGTGCCGGGAATGCCGCCCAGGAGCACCCCCGCCCCGCCGCCGGGACGGTGCAGCAGGGTGCCGCCGATCTGCGCGCTCAGCCGCCCGGCGATCCGGCTCATGGGCTCGAGCAGCGGCAGCTGGCCGTCCACCTCGACCGTCTCGAAACCGATGGCGGTGAGACCGATATCGAGCAGCCGCTCGGTGAGCCCGGGAAAGGCGGCCAGGTGCAGGTAGCAGAACAGCCGGTGGTCGGGACGCAGGTACCCGAGCTCGGCGGGCTGGGGTTCCTTGACCTTGACGATCAGCTCCGCCTCGCCGTAGAGCGCCGCGGCATCGCCAACCACCTCGACGCCCGCCTCGGCATAGGCCGAGTCGGCGAAGCCGCTGGCCTCCCCGGCCCCGGTCTCCACCAGCACGCGGTGGCCGGCATGCACCAGGTCACTGCAGGCCTCCGGCACCAGCGCCACGCGGCCCTCGAGCGTCTTCACCTCGCGCGGGATCCCGATTCGCATGCGCACCTCCCCAGGGGTTGCGAAACCGTTGAACGACTGCCGCCAGAATAGCATTTCGTCCCTCGACAAGGCGCCACGTCGGCGATTATGAGCTGGCGCCGCGGATCGGCTAGAATGGGCGCTTTAGCCGAATCGTTGAGGGAGCGACCCCATGAGCGAAGCGAAGCACTGCCGACTTCTGATCCTGGGCTCCGGCCCGGCGGGCTACACCGCGGCCGTGTACGCCGCCCGCGCCAACCTCGAACCGGTGATGGTCACCGGGATGCAGATGGGCGGCCAGCTCACCACCACCACCGACGTGGACAACTGGCCCGGCGACCCGGACGGCGTGCAGGGGCCGGAGCTGATGGACCGCATGCGCAAGCATGCCGAGCGCTTCGGCACGGAGATCGTCTTCGACCACATCACCGAGGTGGATCTCGGCGAGCGCCCCTTCCGGCTCAAGGGCGATTCCAGGGAATTCACCTGCGACGCCCTGATCGTCTCCACCGGTGCCTCGGCGAAATACCTCGGCCTGCCCTCCGAGGAGGCCTTCATGGGCAAGGGCGTCTCGGCCTGTGCCACCTGTGACGGCTTTTTCTACAAGAACCAGGAGGTCGCCGTGGTGGGCGGCGGCAACACCGCCGTGGAAGAGGCGCTGTATCTCTCCAACATCGCTTCCAGGGTGACCGTGATCCACCGCCGCGACCACTTCCGCAGCGAGAAGATCCTCTCCGACAAGCTGCTCAAGCGTGCCGAGGAAGGCAACGTGGAGATCGCGTGGAACCACGAGCTCGACGAGGTCCTCGGCGACGACATGGGCGTCACCGGCCTGCGCATCAAGCACACCGAGACCGGCGAGACCAGGGAAGTGGACGTCAAGGGCGTGTTCATCGCCATCGGCCACAAGCCCAATACCGACATCTTCGAGGGCCAGCTGGAAATGGCCGGCGGCTACATCAAGGTCGCCAGCGGCACCGAGGGCAACGCCACGGCCACCAGCGTGCCCGGCGTGTTCGCCGCCGGCGACGTCATGGACCACGTCTACCGCCAGGCCATCACCTCGGCGGGAACCGGCTGCCAGGCCGCCCTGGATGCCGAACGCTTCCTCGAGACCCAGCAGGACTGAGACCCCGCCTCCCCGGCGGCACCGGACCGGCCGGTGCCGCCCGTCCCGCCATGCCGACCCGGCCGGCCATCCCCTCGCCGTTTTCCATCCCCCGGACGGGGTAATGCAAGCGCAACGCGAATGGGGCAAGATGCCCCCTGCGTCTTCTACCGGGAGAGAAACGAATGGATTGGTTGGGGCCCGTCATCTTCCTCGCCGTGCTCGTCCTCGTCGGGCTCTACGGCGTCGTCATCTACAACAACCTCGTCAGCCTCAAGCACGGCGTGTCCAAGGCCTGGGCCAACATCGACGTCCTGCTCAAGCAGCGCCACGACGAGTTGCCCAAGCTGGTGGAGACGGTCAAGCGCTACATGAGCCACGAGCGCGAGACGCTGCGCGAGGTCATCGCCGCCCGCAACGAGGTGGAACAGGCGCGCGAGCACGAGGACGTCAAGCAGGTGGGCCGCGCCGAGGGCCACATGCGCGAGAGCCTGATGAACCTGTTCGCCGTGGCCGAGGACTACCCCGAGCTCAAGGCCGACCAGTCCTTCCAGCAGCTCCAGCAGCGCATCTCGGGGCTGGAGAACAGCATCGCCGACCGGCGCGAGTACTACAACGAGAGCGTCAATCTCAACAACGTGCGCATCGAGCAGTTCCCCGACGTGATGGTGGCGCGCATGTTCAACTTCGGCCCCTTCGACCTGCTGGAATTCGCCGAGGCGGAAAAGCGCGACGTCGACATGGGCAACCTCTTCGGCAGCTGACGGGGAGTCGACCATGCAGGAGCATCTCGCCGCCGTGAGCCAGTGGGCGCGCTCGCTGGACCAGTCGGACTTCAGGCTGATCACGCTGGTGGCCACGATCTTCACCCTGGTGTTCTTCGCCCTCTTCCTCCAGGGCCTGCGCCGCCACCGGATCATCGCCGACACGCCCACCGCCCGGCTGCGCTCGGCCGCCCAGGGCTACGCCGAGATCAAGGGCTGGGCGGAGGCCTTCGAGGGCCACCCCCTGCTCTCGCCACTGACCCACTCGGCCTGCTGCTGGTACGAGTACAGGATCGAGCGCGAGGACCGTGACGGTGACGGCGACACCAGCTGGACCACCGTGGCCTCCGGCCGCTCGGGCCGGCCGCTGATGGTGCACGACGAGACCCACCGGGCGCTGATCGAGCCGCGGGGCGGCGACGTGGTCACCCGCCACCGCGAGCAGTGGTACGACCGCAAGGGCGGGCTCAACATCGACATCGGCCCGGTCGAACTCGGCAGCGGCCGGCGCCATCGCTACACCGAGAAGCGGATCCACGACGGCGAGCCGGTCTACGCGCTGGGCAACCTGCGCACCCTGGACGAGGGGGCGATGGCGGACTATTTCACCCCCCTGATGAAGGACGAGCCGGCGGGCCCGCTGGTCGAGGCGGCGCGCAACCAGGCCCGCCGCTCCGAGCCCATGCACGTGCTGGAAAAGCACCGCGACCGGCGCCGCCCGTTCATCATCTCCACCGATGGCGAGGGCGACCTGATCAAGCGCTACCGTCGCCAGGCGGCGATCTTCTTCGTGCTCTTCTGGTTTCCCTTTCTCGCCCTGGCGCTGGTGCTGCTGGGCCGCCTCGGTTAGCACCGCGCCGGCGGCCGGGAAACCCGCGCCGCCTCAACCGCCCTGGCGGGCGTAGGTCCCCATGAGTTCCGCCTCGGCGATCACGTGGCCTTCCATGGCGTTTTGCAGGCGGGCCTTGCTGGGTCGGTCCAGGTCGGGGAGGACGGTGTCCAGGGCGAACAGGCGGAAGAAGTAGCGGTGCCGCCCCACCGGCGGGCAGGGACCGCCATAGCCGGTCTTGTCCCAGTCGTTGATGCCCTCGCCGGTCCCGTCGGGCAACTGCCGGGCGGCGATGCCGCGGTCGAGTCCGCGGCAATTCGCCGGCAGGTTGTAGAGCACCCAGTGCACCCAGGTCATCGCCGGGGCCGCCGGGTCCGGGGCATCCGGGTCCTCCACCAGCAGCACCAGTGTCTCGGCCCCGGCCGGTACGCCGGACCACGCCAGCTCCGGCGACAGGTCCTCCCCCTCGCAGGTGTGGATGGTGGGGATCACGCCGCCGGCATCGAAGGCCGGGGAATGGATCTGCAACGCCATCGGAAACGAGCCTCCTCAGCTGCGCAGGGTGGCCTTGAGCCGCAGGGGCCGCGTGAGCAGGTCGAGGGCATCGCGGATGTCGCGGGTGACCACGTCGGCCGCCGCCAGCGTCGGCCCCGCGACCCCCTCGGCCTGGAGCACGGCGATGCCGAGCACGGCCCGCGAGAGCATCAGCCCGTCGTTGCGGCCGTTGCCCACGGCGACACAGCCCACCGCGCCCAGGCGGTTGATGAACCGTTCCTTGGCCCGGTCCTGGTTGTCGCGCCCGATCCGCTCCAGCGACACCGGCCAGTCCGCCAGGCGGCCGGCGACATCGCCGTGGGTGTCGGCGGTGATCACGTGGACCGCCAGGGACTCGGCCAGCTCGCCGACCCGCTCGGCCACGCCGGGCAGCGGCGCACCGTCCTCGGCCACGGTGCCGTTGTAGTCCAGCACGAGGTGCTCCAGCTCCAGGCGGCTACCCCCGGGGATCTCGATCGTCATCATTGCCCTGCACTCCCTTCTCTGGCCGCGCGGCGCTCGGCGCGCCGCCGGCGAAAGAAAGACCGTAGCAACTCCGCCGCCTCCGCCGCCAGCACCCCGCCGGTCACCGCGACGCGGTGGTTGTGGCTGGGGTCGTGGATCAGGTCCAGCGCCCCGCCACAGGCCCCGGTCTTGGGATCGGCGGCGCCGAACACCAGCCGGGCCACCCGCGCGTGGACGATCGCCCCGGCGCACATGGGACACGGTTCGAGGGTGACGTAGAGCGTGGTCCCGGGCAGCCGATAGTTGCCCTCGCGGGCGGCGGCCGACCGCAGCGCGCGGATCTCGGCGTGGGCCGTGGGATCGGCGGCCGCGATGGGGCCGTTGGCGCCCTCGCCGATGACCTCGCCGTCGCGCACCACCACCGCCCCCACGGGGACCTCGCCGGCGGCGGCCGCCTCCTCGGCCCGCTCCAGGGCACGGCGCATCCAGCGCTCGTCCTCGGCGACGCTCATTGCCCGGTCATCCCCCGTGGGAGCGGCGTCCCCGCCGCGAATCCTCCGGAATGCCGCTCGCCATCCGCCATGTTCGCGACCCGGAAGTCGCTGCCCCATGCAAGCGAGACCATCGCCGGTTCGGGATTCACTCCCACTCGATGGTGCCCGGCGGCTTGCCGGTGACGTCGTAGACCACCCGGGAAATGCCGTCGATCTCGTTGACGATCCGCCGGGAGACGAGATCCAGGAACGCGTACGGCAGGTGCGCCCAGCGGGCGGTCATGAAGTCCACGGTCTCCACCGCCCGCAGGGAGACGACGTAGTCGTACTTGCGGGCATCGCCCATCACGCCCACCGAGCGTACCGGCAAGAAGACCGCGAAGGCCTGGGAGGTCTTCTCGTAGAGCCCGTGGTTGTCCAGTTCCTCGATGAAGATGGCGTCCGCGCGGCGCAGCAGGTCGGCGTATTCCTTCTTCACCTCGCCGAGGATGCGCACGCCCAGCCCCGGGCCGGGAAAGGGATGGCGGTAGACCATGTCCGCCGGCAGCCCGAGCTCCACGCCGATCTTGCGCACCTCGTCCTTGAACAGCTCGCGCAGCGGCTCCACCAGCCCCAGCTTCATGTCCTCGGGCAGGCCCCCGACGTTGTGGTGCGACTTGATCACGTGGGCCTTGCCGGTCCTGGAGCCGGCCGACTCGATCACGTCGGGATAGATGGTGCCCTGGGCGAGCCAACGGGCCGAGGTCAGCCTGGCGGCCTGCTCGTCGAAGATCTCGACGAACAGGTTGCCGATGATCTTGCGTTTCTGTTCCGGGTCCTCGACCCCCTCGAGGGCGGCGAGGAAGCGGTCCTCGGCATCCACGCGGATCACCCGGATGCCCATGTGGCGGGCGAAGGTGGCCATCACCTGGTCGCCCTCGTCCTGGCGCAGCAGGCCGTTGTCGACGAACACGCAGGTGAGCTGGTCACCGATGGCCTGGTGGAGCAGCGCGGCCACCACCGACGAGTCCACCCCGCCGGAGAGTCCCAGGATCACCTCCTCGTCGCCGACCTTGTCGCGCACCGCCTGGACGTGGTCGTCGATGATGTTGGCCGGGGTCCACAGCGCCTCGCAGCCGCAGATGGTGTGGACGAAACGCTCCAGGATCCGCTGGCCCTGGCGGGTGTGGGTCACCTCGGGATGGAACTGCACGCCGTAGAAGCCGCGCTCCTCGTCGGCGATGCCGGCGATGGGGGCGCCGTCGGTGGAGGCCATGAGCTTGAAGCCCGGGGGCAGCTCGTCCACCCGGTCGCCGTGGCTCATCCACACGTCCAGCATCCCGTAGCCCTCGGGGGTGGTGTGGTCCTCAATGTCGGTGAGCAGGCGGGTATGGCCGCGGGCACGGACCCGGGCGTAGCCGAATTCGCGCTCCTCCGAGGGCTCCACGGAGCCGCCGAGCTGGGCGGCCATGGTCTGCATGCCGTAGCAGATGCCGAGCACCGGAACGCCCAGCTCGAACACGCTCTGCGGCGCATGCGGCGGCGCCTCCACCGTGACCGACTCCGGCCCGCCGGAGAGGATCACCCCGCGGGCGCCGAAGGCCCGCACCGCCGCGTCGGCCATGTCCCAGGGATGGATCTCGCAGTAGACCCCGGCCTCGCGCACGCGGCGGGCGATCAGCTGGGTGTACTGGGAACCGAAGTCGAGGATCAGGATGCGATGGTCGTGGATGTCAGCCGTCATGCTTGGTTCATTCCTGTAGAAACACGAAACCCGGCTACCGCATGCGATAACCGGGCGTGGATGGCGCTGCCGGCGACCGGGTCAGTCCAGCCGGTAGTTGGGCGCCTCCTTGATCACCGAGACGTCGTGCACGTGGCTCTCGCGCATGCCGGCCGCGGTGACCCGCACGAAGCTCGGCCGGGTGCGCATGTCCTCCATGGTGGCACAGCCCACGTAGCCCATGCTCGAGCGGATGCCGCCCACCAGCTGGTGGATCAGCGGGACCAGGCTGCCCTTGTAGGGCACCCGGCCCTCGATGCCCTCGGGCACCAGCTTCTCGGCGGAGGTATCGGCCTGGAAGTACCGGTCCTTGGAGCCCTGCTGCATGGCGCCGATGGAACCCATGCCGCGGTAGGACTTGTAGGAGCGCCCCTGGTAGAGCTCCACCTCGCCGGGCGACTCCTCGGTGCCGGCGAACATCGAGCCCACCATGATGGAATCGGCACCGGCGGCCAGGGCCTTGGCGATATCGCCGGAAAAGCGCACCCCGCCATCGGCGATCAGCGGTACCCCGGTGCCCTCGAGGGCCTCGGCGACGTTGGAGATGGCGGTGATCTGCGGCACGCCCACGCCGGCGATGATCCGGGTGGTACAAATCGAACCCGGGCCGATGCCCACCTTGACCGCGTCCACGCCGGCCTCGACCAGGTCGCGGGCGGCATCGGCCGTGGCGATGTTGCCACCGGTGACCTGGACCTCGGGATGGTGCGACTTGATCCAGCGGACCCGGTCCAGCACGCCCTGGGAATGACCGTGGGCGGTGTCCACCACGATCATGTCCACGCCGGCCTCGACCAGTGCCTCGACCCGCTCCTCGGTCTCGGCACCGGTCCCCACGGCGGCGGCGACCCGCAGGCGCCCCTGGGCGTCCTTGCAGGCGTTGGGGAAGTCGGTGGATTTCTGGATGTCCTTGACGGTGATCATGCCGCGCAGGTGATAGTCGTCGTTGACCACCAGGATCTTCTCGATCCGGTGCCGGTGCAGCAGGGTCAGGACCTCGTCACGATCGGCGCCCTCGCGGACGGTGACCAGCTTCTCCCGCGGGGTCATGATCGTGGATACCGTGGCATCGCGCTCGGTGACGAAGCGCAGGTCGCGGCTGGTGACGATGCCCACCAGGTCCTCGCCGTCGACCACGGGCACGCCGGAGATGTCGTGCTCGCGGGTGATCTCGATCAGTTCGCGGATGGTGGTGGTCGGCGGTACGGTGATCGGCTCCTTGATGACGCCGCTCTCGTACTTCTTGACCATGCGCACGTGGTGCGCCTGCTCCCGGACCGTCATGTTCTTGTGCACCACGCCGATGCCGCCCTCCTGGGCCAGCGTGATGGCCAGGCGGGCCTCGGTGACGGTGTCCATGGCCGCCGAGACCAGGGGGATGTTGAGCTCGATGTCACGCGTCAGGTTTGTCTTGAGAGAGACATCCCGCGGCAGGACGCTGGAATGTGCCGGCACGAGCAGCACGTCATCGAACGTCAGCCCTTCTTCGATGATCCGTACCATAAGATTCGTTTTCCGCCTCGTAAATTAGTTCGATTATAAGAGAATGCCGCGATGTGGGTAAACTCGGAGTCGCATGATAAAGCGGGCCTCGAGCCAGGCTCCAATAAAAAACATTTACTCGAACCACAAGGAGTCGCCATGCAACGCAAGAACCTCATCGCTACCGCCCTCCTCACCGGCACGCTGGCCATGAGCATGGGCTGTGCCACGGCCGGCGCCGGCAGCAGCAACCAGGCCGAGATGGCCGCCAAGGAAATGCTCGCAGAGGCCGAGCACTACAACGAGATGGTCAAGAAGAAAAACTTCGAGTGGAAGGACACCACCAGCTACATCGAGCAGGCCCGCGCGGCCCTGAAGGAAGGCGACTACGCCACCGCGCTCCAGCTCGCCGACCACGCCGAGCTCCAGGGTCGCATGGCCTACGAGCAGGCGCTCCAGCAGGCGGACGCCGGCCCCTACTGATCGACCGACCGCATCGGGTATCCTCGAGGGCCGGGTCATCCCGGCCCTTTTTGTCGCCGGGTGTTTTTTCCGACCGAGGCCCCATGGACAGCCAGCCACGCCACGTCTACACGGTATCCGCGCTCAACCGCCAGGTGCGCGAGCTGCTGGATGCCTCGTTTCCGCCCATCTGGATCGAGGGCGAGATCTCCAACCTGGCCACGCCGGCCTCCGGCCACGTCTACTTCAGCCTCAAGGACGAGCGCGCCCAGGTGCGCTGCGCGCTCTTCCGCAACCGCCGCCTGCGGCTGCGGTTCGCGCCCGAGAACGGCCAGCAGGTGCAGGTCCGCGCGCGCATCTCCCTGTTCGAACCCCGCGGCGAGTACCAGCTGATCGTCGAACACATGGAGGAAGCCGGCGCCGGCCAGCTCCAGCGCCGCTTCGAACAGCTCAAGGCCCGCCTGGAACAGGAGGGGCTGTTCGCCGAGAGCGCCAAGCAGCCCCTGCCCGCCCTGCCCCGGCGCATCGGCGTGATCACCTCGCCCACCGGCGCCGCGGTGCGCGACGTGCTCAGCGTGCTCGGCCGACGCTTCCCCCTCGTGCCGGTGCTCCTCTACCCCACCAGCGTGCAGGGAGAGAAGGCCCCGGGCGAGATCGTCGCGGCCCTGGAACGGGCCGACCGCCGGGGCGAATGCGACGTCCTGCTGCTGGTCCGGGGCGGGGGCTCGCTGGAGGACCTCTGGTCGTTCAACGAGGAGGCCGTGGCCCGAGCGATCCATGCATCGCGCATCCCCGTGGTCAGCGGCGTGGGCCACGAGACCGACTTCACCATCGCCGACTTCGTCGCCGACCGGCGCGCTCCCACGCCCAGCGTGGCCGCCGAGACCGTCACTCCGCGCCGCGAGGACCTCGCCGACCGCGTCCAGCGCTCCGTCGACCGGCTTGCCGCCATCCAGGCCCGCCGACACGGCCAACTCCGCCAGCGGCTGCAGTGGATCGACCGGCGCCTGCAACAGCAGCACCCGCGCCGCCGCCTGGAGCAGGCCGGCCAGCGCCTCGACGAGCTCGCGCTGCGCGGGCAACGCGCCCTGCGCCGTCGTCTCGACGCCGGTCACCGGGAACTCGGCCAGCTCCGGGCGCGGCTGGAGGCCCACGCCCCCCGCCCGCGGATCGCCCGCGAGCGCGGGCACGTCCACCAGCTCCGGGCCCGCCTGGAGCGCGCCGTGCGCGCGCGCCTGGAGGGGCACCGACAACGTTATCGCGCCGCCGGCCAGGCCCTGCACGCCCTGAGCCCGCTGGCGACCCTGGGCCGCGGCTACTCCATCACCCGGGACGCGGCCTCCGGCGCGATCCTGAGAGACGCCTCCGGGGTGGAACCCGGCACCGCCATCACCACCCGCCTGGCCGAGGGCCGGTTGCAGGCCACGGTCGACGCGGTCGAACCCGCCGCCGACGAAGACTGAACCCCGGCCCCTGCGCCACGCGCTGCCCCCCGGTCCCGGAATCGGCCGGGGGCAGGCCGATGGCCCGGGCGCAGCCGGTGAGTCGCGTTCGCGCTCAGGACCGGATGCGCCAGCAGCCGAACCGCTCGGGGTGGCGACGGCAGTCCTCGGGCAACAGGCGATCCGAGTGGTCTTCCACCGCCTGCCCCGCGACGGCCTCGGCCTGCCAGCGTCGGTGGCCGGCGACGATCCACAGCTCGCCGCCGGGGGCGACCCGCGCCAGCGCATCGCCCAGCGAGCGCAGTAACGGTGTCCCCCGTTCCAGGCCGTCCAGGTCCAGCAGGACGCGATCGAAAACGCGCTCCGTGCCGCCACCGGCGAGCCAGTCGGCGGCCGCCCGGGTCTCGATCACCAATCGCCCGGGGTCGATGCCGTCGAGATCCCGGCTGCGTTCCACCACCCCGGTCTCGCCCTCGGAACCGGCCACCACGTGCACCGGGGTCGCCCCGGCCCGGGCGGCCAGCACCGCGGGACCCGGGTCGGCCGCGCCCAGTTGCAGCACCGAAACACCCGCCGCGCCCTCGACGAACCGGCGGCGCAGTCCGCGGCGCTCGGGTGCCAGTACCCGGCCGCGGGGATCGGCGAGATCGAGCTCGAAGCGGCCACCGGCCTCGGCCACGGTCACCGTGCACGGCTTCACCGGCCGGTCGCCCTTGAAGTCGGCCCGGTGGATGAGCACCCGCTCGGCAGGCAGCCCGGTGGCCTCCAGCACGCCCGCCACCGCCTGGCAGAGGTGGGCACGGGCCCGGTCCCGATCCACCTGCACGGGTGGCCGGTACTCGGTGACCACCAGCCAGTCCGCGCTGCCATCCGCCGGACGGTAGCCATCCACCCGCACGGCGTGCTCGGGGATGTCGGCATCGTAGAGCCGGTAGACGCCCACCGTGGCGTCGTTGAGCAGGGCCTTGAGGCGCCGGCGGTTCTTGCGCAGGCGGTTGGCCACCATCCCCGCGGCCGCCTCGCGCGCATGCGCCTCCCGCCGGTCGCCCAGCAGGCGCGCGGCGGTCAGCGGCGGCCGCGGCCCGCGATCGACGACGTTGGCGGCGTCGAGCTCGAAACGCAGCAGCCGGCACTCCAGGGCACCGTTGTACATGCGGTGGCTGCGCGCGGCCCGCAGACCGATGGCCCGGCCGAGATCCGGGTTGGCCGTGAACACGGCCGCCTTCCAGCCGGAGAAGTCAGCCACCAGCCGGCGGCCGAGCGCCTGGTAGAGACCCCGCAGCTGTTCCACCTCCCCCAGGCGCTTGCCGTAGGGCGGGTTGGTGACCACCAGCCCCGTGGGGCACGAGTACTGCTCGCGCGGCCGTCCCGCCTGCTCGGCCGGCGCCTGGCGGACCACGATGATGTCCTCGAGCCCCGCCGCGGCGACCGCGGCCCGAGCCGCGTCCACGGCCCGCGGGTCGCGGTCGGTCCCCACGATCGGCGGAATCCGCGCCCGGCCCGCCGCCCGCCGCTCGCGGGCCTTTTCGACGAGCGCCGTCCAGGCCGAGGCGTCATGCCCCTTCCAGCGCAGAAAGCCGAAGTGGTCGCGCAGCAGGCCCGGGGCGATGTCCCCGGCCATCAGCGCGCCCTCCACCAGCAGCGTCCCCGAACCGCAGAGGGGGTCGAACAGCCCGCCCCATTCGCCGGCGATAGCCGGCCAGCCGGCCCGCAGGAGAATCGCTGCCGCGAGGTTCTCCTTGAGCGGCGCCGCCACCATGGCGGTGCGGTAACCCCGCCGGTGGAGCGGCTCCCCGGCCAGGTCCAGGTAGATTTCGGCCCGGCCACCACCGAGGTGGGCCCGCACCCGCAGGTCGGGCCGCTCGCGGCGAACCGAGGGCCGGCCCCCGAACCGCTCGCGGAACCGGTCGACGATGCCGTCCTTGACCTTCTGGGCGCCGAAACGGGTATGGCGGATGCCTGCGCCCTGGCCGGTGAAATCCACCGCCAGCGTGCCGGTGGGGGCCATGTGGCGTGACCAGTCGATCCGGCGGACACCGGCATAGAGGTCGTCGGCGTCCTCCGCGGGAAAGCCTGCCAGGTGCAGCAACACCCGGCTCGCCAGCCGGGACCAGAGACAGACGCGGTAGGCCCCGGCCAGGTCGCCGCGGAAATGCACCCCGGCGGGATGCTCGCGCCCGACCTCGACGCCCAGCGTGCGCAATTCCTCGACCAACAGACCGGTGAGCCCCCGCGGGGCGGTGGCGAAACCGTTCAGGGTATCGGTCATCGTCTCTTCCGGGTGGGGCGATGGAAGTCAGCCATCGCGGGACTCGGAATCCAGCAGCACCCCCAGGCGCTCCACCTCCTGGCGGGCCTGGCGGCGCAGGCGCGTGGCGATGAAGTGGATCAGGAAGGGCGGCCAGATGACGTGGACGATCTGCAGGACCTGCAGGGCCTGCCAGCGCACCGCGGGATCGGCGGCGTCGACCACGTAGTGGGCCAGTACCCAGCCCACCACCACGATCACCAGCGGCTCGAAGACCAGCACCATGGCCGCCATGGCCAGCCGCAACCAGCGGCCCTGGAGGCCGAGATCGAGGTCGGCCTCCAGGTGCACGCTGCCCTGGCGGTGGGACGCCAGGTGCAAGTGGGTGGTCACGCCCTGGGCCCGAACGGTCAGCCCGTGATCCGTGCGCTCCAGGGCCACCGGTCGCCGGGCCAGGTGCTCGACCAGCAGGCGCCGGGCGGTATCCACGTCCAGGCCCGCGAAGGTCGCGGCCCACTCGCTGCGCTCCGGCCACCGGCGCATCCGCGCGTAGAGGCGCAGGCCCATCATCCAGGCCACCAGGCCAACGATGACGCCCCCGGTGACGATGGTTCCGGCGGTTTGTGCGTCCATGGGGTCCTCACGGTTGTCGGGCCGGACAGGATACCACCCACCCGGGCCACGGCGGGCCAATGCCGCCGGCATTCCGGGTTTTCCCGGCTCCCTTGCCCGCGCACAATCGGGATTTCATTCAACCGGGGAACGCCGTGCGCGACTTCTGGGAAAAACGCTACCGCGAGGCGGGCCATGCCTACGGCACCCGCCCCAACCGCTTCCTCTGCAACGATGCCCCCTGCCCTGCCGCCGGCGACCGGGTGCTGGTGATCGGCGATGGACAGGGTCGCAACGGGGTCTGGCTGGCCGAGCGCGGCTGCGAAGTGGTGAGCGTGGACTTCGCCCGCGCCGGCCTGGAGCGCGCCGAGGCGCTGGCCGCCGAGCGGGGTGTGGCCATCGAGACGGTGCACGCCGACCTGCTGGAGTGGGACTGGCCCGAGAATGCCTTCGACGCGGTGGTGGAGATCTTCGTCCACTTCCCGCCACAGGCCCGGCGCGAGGTCCACCGCAGGATGGTTCGCAGCCTGCGGCCCGGCGGGCAGGTGATCCTCGAGGCCTTCCACCCCGACCAGCTCGACCACGACTCCGGCGGGCCCCCGGTGGCCGAACTGCTCTACAGCGAGAGTGATCTCGCCGACGACTTCCGGGACCTCGAGATCGAACACCTCGAGACCCGCCAGGTGGAACTCGACGAGGGCCCCTACCACCAGGGACCGGCCAAGGTGGTGCGAATGATCGCCAGAAAGGGGCGAGGGCGCAGTCGGTAAGAGGGTAGTGGGTAGTGGGTAGTGGGTAGTGGGTAGCGGGTAGTGGATCGAGGCTGGTCTGGGGCTCCGGCAGGATCAACGGCACGGTCGCTCTTTTTCTACCCACGACACGCTGAACACTGAGCGCTAACCGCAACACTCGGCTCGTTTTACGGGTTTTCGTGCCAGAACGGCGTGCCCACGGTGGGGGTGCTGGGCTGGGCGGTCTGGCGTTCGGGCATCACGCCCCCATGATGGGCCAGCCGGCCGCTCTCCACGGCCCCGGCAAAGGCCCGGGCCATGGTCACCGGGTCGGTGGACTGGGCCACGGCGGTGTTGAGCAGGATGCCGTCGAAACCCATCTCCAGGGCCTGCACCGCGTCCGAGGGCTTGCCGATGCCGGCGTCGATGATCAGCGGCACGTCGGGCAGGCGCTCTCGCAGGGTCGCCAGTGCATGGGGATTGACCAGGCCCTTGCCGGTACCGATGGGCGCCCCCCAGGGCATGAGTACCTCGCAGCCCACGTCCAGCAGCCGGCGGCAGAGCACCAGGTCATCCGTGCAATAGGGAAAGACCTTGAAGCCGTCGCGAATGAGTTCGTCGGCGGCCTCTACCAACCCGAACGGGTCGGGCTGGAGGTTGTAATCGTCGCCGATCACCTCCAGCTTGACCCAGTCGGTGGCGAAGATCTCGCGCGACATCCTGGCCAGCGTGACCGCTTCCCGGGCCGTGTGGCAGCCGGCGGTGTTGGGCAGCAGGCGGCAATCCAGGGCGCGGATGTAGTCCCAGATGGCCTGCCCGGCACCCGTTTCCGGCGATTGCCGGCGCAGCGAGAGGGTCACCACCTCCGCCCCGGAGGCGCGCACGGAATCGGCCATCACCTGCGGCGAGGGGAACAGCGCCGAGCCCATGAACAGCCGGCTGGAGAGCGCGGTACCGTATACCGTCCATTGATCCTGCATGGGGCTCACCCTCCCTGTACCGGCGCGACCACGTCGAGCTGGTCGCCGTCCTGCAGTCGGTGTTCCGGGTAGGCGGCCCGGGGCACGAACTCGCCGTTGACGGCCACCGCGAACCCCTCGCCCTCGAAACCCAGGTGACCGAGGGCGTCGGCCACGGTCATGCCCTCCTCCAATCGGCGGACTTCACCGTTGATGCTCAACTTGATCATGCACGCATTTCCATTATCGGGATCCTGGAAAAACCGGTTCTCCCGCAGGATGACCACCCTGCGGCGTGTTCACCCTACGCACCGCCGTGGACCAGTTCCGGGTAGGCCGCCTCCCCGGCCGGTTTGCCCGCGAGAAGGCCCAGTGCATCCTCCAGCAACGCCGGCGCCGTCAGGTAGCCATGCCGGTAGAGACCATTGACCCGCATCCGGCCCTCGCCGGATTCGATGCGCGGCAGGTTGTCCATGAAGGCGGGACGGCAGTGGGCCCGGGTGTGGACCACGCGGGCCTCCCCGAAGCCGGGATGGACGCTGTAGAGCGCGGACATCAGCTCCAGCCCCGAACGGACGGTCAGGGGCCCCAGGTCGTCGCTCTCGATCTCGGTGGCCCCGATGATGTAGAGGTTGCCGGGACGCGGTGCGATATAGAGCTGATAGCGAGGGTGCATCAGCCGCACGGGGCGGTCGAGGCTCACCTCGGGGGCCTCGACCCAGAGAACCTCGCCGCGCACACCGCGCAGGCGCCGGTCCTCGGCCCGCAGTCCCAGTCCCCGGGCGTCCACCACGGTATCGAAGCGCTGCGGCCCCCGCCCGGTCACCAGGCAGCCGGGCTCCACGCGCTCGACGCGCACGCCCTCCCGCCAGTCGCACCCCTTCCCCAACAGGGCCCTTTCCAGCGCGGCAAAGAGCTGATCGTTGGCCAGCTGGCCCTCGTCACGCAGGAAAAGGCCATGCCGGAACCGCCCTGCGAGCTGCGGCTCCAGGGCCGCCAGCCTGTCCGGGCCGACGCGCTCCACCGCCCCGGGTTGCGGGACGACCTTGTGGCGGAGCTGGCGCTCGAAGCGCTCTAGGTCGGCCTCGTCGCGGGGATGGGCCACGATCAGGCTCCCCTGCCGACGATAGAAGACGGCCTCGCCGGTATCGGCCTCCAGTTCGGCCAGCCAACGGGGCCAGGTCTCCAGCGAGGCCCGGCCCAGGTCGAAGACGATCCGCTCGCCACGGACCACCTCGCTGTAGGGCGCCAGCATGGCCGCCGCGGTGAGACCTGCGTTGTCCCGGCTGTGCCGGTCGTTCTTGTCGAACAGGGTGACCCGGCAGCCCTCGCGCAGCAGCCGCCAGGCCATGAGCCGGCCCACCAGGCCGGCACCCGCGATTCCGACGTGTTCCATGGTCACCTTCCCGGCGTTGCGGACCCGTCCTGGCCCCGGGGCTCGGTCTGGTAGATCTCGCTGCCCTGCTCCCGGAACTCCCGGGCCTTTTTGGCCATTTCCGCATCCACGTCCACATCGGAGGCATTCATCACGCCCTCGGCGCCATCCTTCCGGGCTGCATCGCGGATCTCCTGGGTGATCTTCATGGAGCAGAACCTGGGACCGCACATGGAGCAGAAGTGCGCCACCTTGGCCGAATCCTTGGGCAGGGTCTCGTCGTGATACTGCTGCGCCGTGTCGGGATCGAGGCCCAGGTTGAACTGGTCTTCCCAGCGGAACTCGAAACGCGCCTTGGACAGGGCGTCGTCGCGGTACTGCGCGCCGGGATGGCCCTTGGCCAGGTCGGCGGCGTGGGCGGCGATCTTGTAGGTGATCAGCCCTTCCTTGACGTCGTCCTTGTTGGGCAGGCCCAGGTGTTCCTTGGGCGTGACGTAGCAGAGCATGGCGCAGCCGTACCAGCCGATCATGGCCGCCCCGATGCCGGAGGTGATGTGATCATAGCCCGGCGCGATGTCGGTGGTCAGCGGGCCGAGGGTGTAGAACGGGGCCTCGTCACACTCCTTGAGCTGCTTGTCCATGTTCTCCTTGATCAGGTGCATGGGCACATGCCCCGGCCCCTCGATGATGGTCTGGACGTCGTGCTCCCAGGCAATGCGGGTGAGCTCGCCCAGTGTCTCCAGCTCGGCGAACTGGGCCCGGTCATTGGCATCGGCAATGCAACCGGGGCGCAGGCCGTCGCCCAGGGAGAAGGCCACGTCGTAGGCCTTCATGATCTCGCAGATGTCTTCGAAGTGGGTGTAGAGGAACGACTCCTCGTGGTGGGCCAGGCACCACTTGGCCATGATCGAGCCCCCGCGGGAGACGATGCCCGTCAGGCGATCGGCGGTCATGGGCACGTACGGCAGGCGAACCCCGGCATGGATGGTGAAGTAGTCCACCCCCTGCTCGGCCTGCTCGATCAGCGTGTCGCAAAAGATCTCCCAGGTCAGGTCCTCGGCCACGCCGTCGACCTTCTCCAGGGCCTGGTAGATGGGGACCGTGCCGATGGGCACCGGCGAGTTGCGCAGGATCCACTCGCGGGTCTCGTGGATGTGCTTGCCGGTGGAGAGGTCCATCACCGTGTCCGCGCCCCAGCGGGTAGCCCAGGTCAGCTTCTCCACCTCTTCCTCGATGGAGGAAGTCACCGCGGAGTTGCCGATGTTGGCATTGACCTTCACCAGGAAGTTGCGGCCGATGATCATCGGCTCGCTTTCCGGGTGGTTGATGTTGTTGGGGATGATGGCCCGGCCGGCGGCGATCTCCTTGCGCACGAACTCGGGGGTGATGTTCTCGGGGAGGTAGGCACCGAAGGACCGCCCCGGGTGCTGGTCGGCGATGATCTCCTCGCGCAGCCGGGACCGGCCCATGTTCTCGCGGATGGCGACGAACTCCATCTCCGGCGTGACGATGCCCCGGCGGGCGTAGTGCAGCTGGGTCACGTTGGCGCCGGCCTTCGCCCGGCGGGGGACTTGCAGGTGGCCGAAGCGCAGCTGCTCCAGGTCGGGGTCCGCCAGGCGGCTGCGGGTGAATGCCGAGCTCTGGCCCTCGAGCCGCTCGGTATCGCCCCGCTCCTCGATCCAGGGCTTGCGCAGCGCCGCCAGGCCGCTGCGAACGTCGACTTCCACCGACGGATCGGTGTAGGGCCCGGAGGTGTCGTAGACGTCCACCGGCGGGTTCCGCTCGGCGATGGAACCGTCCGCGTGATGCGTGTCGTCCAGAAAGATCCGCCGCATCGGCACACGGACATCGGGGCGGCTGCCGGTGATGAAGATCTTCTCGGACTTCGGGTAGGGCTGGACGGAATCCCGGTCGGTCCGGACCGATTCCCGCAGTGGTGTGCTCGCGGCCTTCATGCTCTTCCCCTCGCAGAATCCAGTGGATGGTCTCGGGGGCAGAATCGGTCAGGCGGGACGGGCGAGCGGGATGCGGGCGTGCAGCCCGGCAAGACACCCTTCCCCGGGAAGGGAAGGACGCGCATCACCCATCTCGTTTCCTACGCAGGTACTCACCTGATCAGGTTCTGCGGGATCCGCGCTGGCATTGCCAGCAGCGATCTCAGCCCCGGAGGGCACCCCGACGAGATGGTTTCGGATTTGTCGTTCAGAATAGAGCCTGCACCGCCCCGTTGCAAGCCTCCCCGGCACGATCCACAATCGGACAAGTCCCCAGAGCCCGCCGGGCCGGGCCCCATCCGAACCGGGAACCTTCGATGACGAGCGATCCCCGCATCACCCCGTTCGAACACCACTCCCGCGAATACGAGGCCTGGTTCACCGCGCACGAGACGGCCTGGAAGGCCGAGCTCGCCGCCGTCCGCGCGCTCCTGCCAGAGGACGGCCGTCGCCTGGAGGTGGGCGTGGGCTCCGGGCGCTTCGCCGGGCCGCTGGGGATCCGGTTGGGCGTCGAGCCCGCCCCGGCCATGGCCGCCCTCGCCCGGGATCGCGGCATCGAGGTGATCGACGCCCGCGGCGAGCAGCTGCCCTTCGGGCAGGCCAGCATCGACGCCGTGCTGATGGTCACCACCATCTGCTTTTTGGCCGACGTGGATGCCGCCCTTGCCGAGATCCGCCGCGTGCTGGTCCCCGGGGGCTGCGTGGTCATCGGCTTTGTCGACCGGGAGAGCGAACTGGGACGGGCCTACGAGCGCCACAAGGCGGAAAACGCCTTCTACCGCGAGGCCCGCTTCTTCTCCACCGAGGAAGTGACCGAACACCTCCGCCGGGCCGGCTTTGCCGATCTCGAGTACCGCCAGGCCCTTTTCCAGGGCCTCGACGTCCCCGAGATCGAGGTCCGCCCCGGCCACGGCGAGGGTGCCTTCGTCGTCATCCGCGCCCAAAAGCCGTGATCGGCACGACGCTGCGCGTCCTTGGCCATCCCATCGACGCGCTCCGCCTCGTCCTTCGCAGGCTCACGGCGGTCATGCCGAATGCCCCGGGGGTCAACCGGGCTTGTTGCGCTGGTAGGCATCCACCGCGCGCTGGCGGCTCATGAGGACGTCGGCCTCGTCACCGACCTCGCTGCGGCTGGTCGCGATCAGCTGCTGAATGATCCGGAAACGCTCCAGCCAGGCGTCCCGCCGTTCGATCAGGCCCGGATCGCCCAGGCAATCGGCAGCTTCCGCTTCCCGCACGAGGTGCTCGATCCACCCGTCCGCCTCGGACAGCCGCTCGGCAATGGTCTCCAGCGACTCGGCATCGGGTGTCGATGAGCGCCATTGCTCCACCCAGCGGTCCACCTCTTCGGCGAGCCGATCGAGCGCCCTGGTTGCCTCGCGCATCTTTCTTTCGTGCATGCTTCACCTCGAGGGATGACCGGCGTTCGGGAAAAGCGCCAGCCTACGCCGAACCCACCACGAAAAAAATCCGGCCGGGGCCGGATTTTCTCGCCTGTTCTGCGGAAAGGGGCCCTGGTGGTTCAGGCCGCTTTCGAGGCGATGGCGTCCCATGCCTCCTTGATTTCCCCGATCAGGTCTCGCACCTCGTCGAAACCGGAGGCATCACGCTGGGCACTGGCATCCAGCAGGCGACGCTGGCAGTAGTCGTAGAGATCACCCAGGTTCTGCGCGAGCTCCGGGTTGTGCTGGGGGTCGAGACTGCCACTCAGGGCCGAGAGGATATCGAGGGCCTTGGTGACGTTCTTGCCCTTCTGCTCGAAATTGCCTGCCTGCATCGCGGCCTTGCCCTGGGCAATCCGGGCCAGGAGACCATCGTAGAGCATGGCGACCAACGCGTGGGGGCTCGCACCCTCGACCCTGGATTCCAGATCGATCGACTTGTACTGGGAGGCGGCATTCGAATACATCGGATTCTCCTGAAATCGGCTACCTGACGATGGTTTTCGGATCTGCGGGAGGCCGGTACTGCCTCTCCTCCCGCTTGCCCCTGTTATCGGTCAATGGCCGAAGAACTTGAGGCCGATTTCTCAGGTATTCACGCCGATCCGGCTGAGATAGCTGGCCGAGGACTGCATGCTCTGGACCATCTTGTCCATCGCCGTGAACTGCGTGATCAGGCTGTCCTGGTAACGGTCCAGGCGCCGGTCGAGGGCCGCCCGCTGGTCGTCGATGCGGTCGAGGGACCGGTTGATGCTGTCGGTCCGGTTGTCCAGGATGCCGTCGAACTGCAGGTAGGGCTGCAGGACGCTGTCCACCTGCTCGGCCAGGCCGTCGGTCGGGTCGGTGATGAAGTCCTTCACCGCCTGGGGATCGCTGTTGAGTGCCTCCTCGGCAACCGACTCGTCGAAGGTCATCTGGCCCTCGGCATCGATCTGGATACCCAGGTCGGCGATGTTCTGGATGTCGCCGGTGCCGAGATTGCCACCGAGCGTCGAGCGCAGCGAGCGATTGATCCCGTTGGCGGTCGCGTCCCCCTGCAGCACGCCGCCCTGCTCCGCCTCGGCATCGTAGTCGGTGAGGTCGCGATAGGTGCTGTTCAGGGCGTTGTATTTCTCGACGAAATCGTTCAGCGCGTCGATCACCGGCGAATTGTCGGTGCCCACGGTCACGTCGACCTTCGTCCCCGGCTCGGCCTTGTTCAGGTCCAGGGCCATGCCCTGGACGACCCCTTCCACGTAGTTGGTGGAGCTGGTGACATCCAGGCCATCCACCGTCAGCTGGGCATCCTGGGCCGCGTTCAACTCCTGCAGGTTGGCGGAAGCGAGCCGGGAGAGGCCGGCGGCGTCGGTGTTGTTGCCGTCGTCGTCCACGGCCGTGATCGTAACGGCGTTGTCGGTGCCCGTTTCGGTGGCGGAGAACACCAGCCGGGCCTCGGTTCCGCCGGCACCATCGTCCACGTTCAGGATCGAGGCCTGGACGTAGTCGTTGTCATTGGCGCTGTTGACCTTATCGCGGATATCGGCAAGCGAGTCGCCCGCGGCGACACTGACGGAAAAGGATCCCGCCCCGGTGGCGAAATCCAGCTGGCCCGACCCCACGGTGGCCGAAGAATCGGCAAAGCCGCCGGAGGCCTGCTTCTGCGCCGAGGCCAGTTGCGACACCTCGACCTCGTAGGTACCCAGCGCCGTGCCGGGATCCGCTGTGGCAGTGAGGATGTCCTCGTTGGAGGAGCTCACCGAGCGCGTGCGGAAGTTGTCCAGGTTCTTGAGATCGAAGGCAGCCCCTCTCACGTCCGAGGTCGCACTCTTGAGCTTCGACAGGCCGGACAGGGTGGCCTCGAAAGTGGACTCCCGCTGATCGAGGATGTTGCGCCTGGGCGCACCCTCGGCCTGTACCAGCTGGCTGACGATGCCCTGGATATCCAGGCCGCTACCCACACCCGAGATTGAAAGACCGGCTGAACTTGCCATCACGAACCCTCGTGGTCAGGAAATGTCGGAGAGCAGGCTCCCGGCCGGCAAGACCTCGGCCATGCTCGCCTGATCGAAATCGCGCAGTCGTTCACGCATCGCCAGGATGGCCTCCGGCGGGATCTCGCGAATCACTTCGTCGCTTTCGAGATCCACCACCTTGACGACAATGTCCCCCAGCTCGTCGTTCACCGAGAAATTCAGGGTACGCCGGCCCGGCTCGACTTTCTCCTGCAATTCCTCGATCGCCTCGTCGAGCTCGGCACGGTCGACACCCGCACCCTCGCGCGTGCGCTCGACCGGGGTCGGGTCATCGGTCTCCGACCGGCGTGGCTGGTCGAGCCGAGTTCCGGATTCGCCGTCCGCCCCACCGGTGGAACTGGCCGAATCCCTCTTTACAGACGACAAAAAGGCATCCTGCCCACCGGAGATGGACACGATGCCCTGCGCAGCAATTGGATTGATCGAACTCATGGGTTCGCCCTCGCGCATCAAGCGGCTAGAGCATAGACAACCAAATGTTCAAAGGAATGGGTTCCTGGTTCAAGTTCACGGAACGCATCGCTCTCCCGCTCAACCGTCAAGGCCGGGGCCCGAATGGCCCCGACCGTCACTCACTTCCTTGATTCTAGCCCAACAGGCCGAGCACGGACTGCGGCGCCTGGTTGGCCTGGGTCAGCACGGAGGTGCCGGCCTGCTGCAGGATCTGCGCCTTGGAGAGATCAGCGGTCTCCTTGGCGAAGTCGGCGTCCTGGATCCGCGAACGGGCCGCGGACTCGTTGACGATGAAGTTGTTGAGGTTGTCGATGGTCACCTCGAAGCGGTTCTGTACCGCACCCAGCTTCGCCCGCGTGGTGTCAACGGTGGTGATCGCCGCATCCAGCGTATCGATGGTCGACATGATGTTGGTGAATGTCGCCCCCGAACCGATCGCAGCCGCTGTGTCCAAAGCAGAACCAATGGCGTTGGACAAATTGCTCAGGCTCACGGTGATCTGGTTGTCACTGGTCGTATTCGCACCGACCTGGAACTTGGCGCCACCGGAGATATCACCGTTGAGGATCGCCTGGTCGTTGAACTCGGTGTTCTTGATGATCCGGCCCAGTTCGTCCTGCAGCTGCTTGAACTCGGTCTGCAGGTTCTCTCGGTCGCTCTTGCTGTTGGTGGCGTTGGCCGACTGCACCGCCAGATCACGCATGCGCTGCATGGTGTCGGTCAGCGAGCCCAGCGCGCCCTCGGCGGTCTGCGCCATGGAAATGCCGTCGTTGGCGTTGCGCGCGGCCACCTCGGAACCCCGGATCTGGGTGGTCAGCCGGTTGGCGATCGCCAGGCCCGCGGCATCGTCCTTGGC
>JAAZVP010000021.1 GCA_018623495.1 Halothiobacillus sp.
CCCTGCCTCGCGTTCCGCCGACATGCGGAGCAACATTCGGTTGCTCCGGTTCGGCGTCACCCCTGCCTCGCGTGATCCGCGCTGCGGAGTGACATCAAGTCACTCCGGCCGCGTTCACCCGGGGGATCAATGGCAGGCGCGCCGGGGTTCCGGGGGAGCAACCTTCCCTGGTGCGGGGTTCCTGCTCGGCATCCCTGCCTCGCGTTCCGCCGACATGCGGAGCAACATTCGGTTGCTCCGGTTCGGCGTCACCCCTGCCTCGCGTGATCCGCGCTGCGGAGTGACATTGAGTCACTCCGGTCGCGTTCACCCGGGGGATCACTGGCAGGCGCGCCGGGGTTGCGGGGGCCGAGCCCTCCTTGGCACGGGGTTCCTGCTCGGCATCCCTGCCTCGCGTTCCGCCGACATGCGGAGCAACATTCGGTTGCTCCGGTTCGGCGTCACCCATATCGGCCGGTGATGTAGTCCTCGGTCTTTTTCTCCTTGGGGTTGGAGAACATCGAGTTGGTGTCGTTGTACTCGATCAGGTAGCCGAGGTGAAAGAAGGCGGTGTAGTCGGCGATGCGGGCGGCCTGCTGCATGTTGTGGGTGACCGTGACGATGGTGTACTCGCGCTTGAGCTCGTACATCAGGTCCTCGATGGTCGCGGTGGAGATGGGGTCGAGCGCGGAGGTCGGCTCGTCCATCAGGATCACCTCGGGCTGCACGGCGATCGCCCGGGCGATGCACAACCGCTGCTGCTGGCCACCGGAGAGCGAGGTGCCGGGCTGGTCGAGCTGGTCCTTGACCTCATCCCAGAGACCGGCGCGCTTGAGGGACTTCTCCACCAGCTCGTCCTGCTCGGGCCCCTTGGCGACGATGTCGTGCATGCGCGGGGCATAGGCGACGTTCTCGTAGATGCTCTTGGGGAAGGGATTGGGCTTCTGGAAGACCATGCCCACCTTCTTGCGCAGCGCCACCTCGTCCACCTCGGGGTCGTTGACGTTGCGCCCCTCCATCTCGATGGTGCCGGTGATCGAGACGGTGTTGATCAGGTCGTTCATCCGGTTGAGGCAGCGCAGGAAGGTCGACTTGCCGCAGCCCGAGGGACCGATCAGGGCGGTCACGTTGCCCTGGTAGATATCCAGGTTGATGTCGTGCAGGGCCTGCTTCTCGCCGTACCAGAGGTTGAGGTCACGCACCTGGATGGCCAGGTCGTGGGTGGTCTCTTCGTTGAACTGCACGGGCGCCCCGACGGACGACGCGATTTCCTCGTTCATGGTCGCCATACCTGTTGAATGAGAACGAATGGGATTTACCAGCGGCGCTCGAACTTCTTGCGCAGGTACACCGCGCTGGCGTTGAGCGTGATCAGCACCGACAGCAGCACCAGGATGCCGGCGGCCGTGCGCTCGATGTAGGCCCGCTCGGGCATGCCCGCCCAGGTGAAGATCTGGGCCGGCATGACTGTCGCCGCCTGGGTGATGGAGTTCGGCGCATCCGGGATGAAGGCGATCATGCCGATGATGATCAGCGGCGCGGTCTCGCCCATGGCCTGGGCCAGGCCGATGATCGAGCCGGTCAGGATCCCGGGCAGCGACAGCGGCAGGACGTGGTCGCGGACCACCTGCCAGCGGGTGGCACCCACGCCGAATGCCGCCTGGCGGATGGAGTCGGGCACGGAACGCAGCGCCGCCCGCGAGGAAATGATGATGATCGGCAGCGTCATCAGCCCGAGGGTGAGGCCACCCACCAGGGCCGAGGATCGCGGCACCCCGAAGAAGTTGATGAAGATCGCCAGGCCCAGCAGACCGAAGAGGATCGAGGGCACGGCCGCGAGGTTGTTGATGTTGATCTCGATCGCCTGGGTGAACTTGTTGTCCGGGGCGAATTCCTCGAGGTAGATGGCGGTCATCACGCCCACGGGGAAGGCGAAGGCCAGCGTGACGAAGAGCGTGAGGATCGAGCCGACCACGGCCGCCTGGATACCCGCGATCTCGGGAAGCTTGGAGTCGCCGTTGGTGAAGAAGTAGGTATTGAAGCGCAGATCCGCCCGGCCTTCTTCCACCAGCCGGTCGACGATGGCCACCTGCTCGTCGTCGAGCTGGTGGTAGTGCCCCTTGAGGTACTGGTCCACCTGGTCGTCGGCCACCACCCAGCGCATCCGGGTGGTGCCCAGCAGCTCGGGGTTGGCCTCCATCTCGTTGGGGATGAGGCGCAGAAAGCCGCGGCTGACCAGCTCGCGCATGTCCTCGTCCACGGCGGCCAGCGGGATGTCCTTCGCCATCTCGCTGTAGTGGATCTCGGCCTGGATCTCGGCCTGGACGAAGGCCGGGTAGCCCTTGCCGATCATGTCGGCCAAGAAGGCCAGCAGGAAGGCGCCGGCGAGCAGCAGCGCGGTCATGGACATCCAGTGCAGACGCCGCGACTTGCGGTGGCGGGCCTTGAGCTGGCGGGAGATGTCGTCGAGAGATTGGCTCATGGCAACGGGATTCCGGCTGGAGGCTTACAGGTTCGAGGAGCGATACTTTTCGCGGAAGCGCTTGATCATGATCACCGAGACGAAGTTCAGCGACAGGGTCACGGCGAACAGCACCAGGCCGAGGGCGAAGGCCGAGAGGGTCTCGGCGCTCTCGAAGGCCTGGTCGCCGGTGAGCGCGTCGACGATGCGCACGGTGACGGTGGTCATGTCCTCGAGCGGGTTCCAGGACAGGTTGGGCCGCAGGCCGGCCGCCATCACCACGATCATGGTCTCGCCCAGCGCACGGGAAACGCCCAGCAGGGTGGCCGAGATGATCCCCGGCAGTGCCGCCGGCACGACCACGAAACGGATGGTTTCGGCCCGGGTGGTGCCCAGCGCCAGCGACCCCTGGCGCATGGCCGAGGGCACCGAGCTGATCACGTCGTCGGAAAGCGAGGAGATGAACGGGATGATCATGATCCCCATCACCACGCCCGAGGCCAGGGCGTTGTTGAATGAAGCCTCCAGGCCGATGGACTCGGCGGCGGTGACGATCATCGGCGCCACGGTGATGGCGGCGAAGAAGCCGTAGACCACGGTGGGGATGCCGGCGAGCACCTCGAGCACGGGCTTGGCCAGGGTGCGCACCTTCTCCGGGGCGTACTCGGACATGTAGATGGCCGCCAGCAGGCCGATGGGCACCGCCACCAGCATGGCGATGGCGGTGATCATGAAGGTGCCGACGAACAGCGGGACCGCGCCGAAACGGGCATCGGAGGCGTCCTCGGCCGCGCGACCCGCGCCCTCGAGGAAGGCCGCCCCGGGGGACCACTCGGTGCCGGTGATGAAATACCAGAAGCTCTCCATCTGGAAGAAGCGCACGGCCTCGAAAACGATGGAGAGCAGGATGCCGAAGGTGGTGATGATCGAGACCAGCGAGGCCAGCAGCAGCGCCCAGCGCACCGACGCCTCGTTGAAGTCACGGGCACGGAACTCGGGCCGGATGGCATTCAGCCCCCACCACATGCCCCCTGCCCCGACCGCCAGCGCGATGGTGAGCACCATGGGCGCCGGCAGCATCTGGCCGATCACCAGGAAGGCCAGGCTCGCCAGCAGGCCCAGGACCACGGCCGGCAGGGCGGTGGAGAACACCGCGAACCAAGCGTACTGGTCCGGCTGGGAATGCATGTGGACCCCTTCCTCGCGCACGCGCACCGCCTTGCTGCGCCCGAGGAAGAAGGCCAGCGCCCCGAGGGGCAGGAGCCCCCCGAAAAATGCCATCAGGATCTGGTCGGTCTGCATGAGCTGGGTCATCTTCGGTTCTCGAAAACAATGGCTGTACTGGAGCGGGGATGCCCTCAAGGGACTCTCGAGAATACCCCCGCTCCACTACAGCAATTTGACATTCTGCCCACGGCGCGGCGGATTTGCATCATCCGGGCGCGATGCCGGGCATAGATTACCCCAATACCCCCATCAGGCAAGAAAAAAGCCGGCAGGCATGGCCTGCCGGCTTTCCGGGCAAGCGACCGGAAGCGGTTTACTTCAGGTCGGAGAGCTCGAGCTGCTCGCGCTCGGCCACGCGCTCGCGCATGTCCTCGCGGACATCCTTGGGCAGGGGAATCAGGCCGATGCCCTTGAGATAGCCGATCTCGCCGATCATCTTCTCGCTCATGAACAGCTCGACATAGTCGCTCATGGCGGGGACGTCATCCGCGTGGCTGTTCTTGATGTAGAAGAACAGGGAGCGGGAAACGGGGTACTCGCCGGAGGAGATGGCGTCCGCCTCGGGGGCCACGCCGTCGATCTTGGCGCCCTGGAGCTTGTCCTCGTTCTCCTCGAGGAAGCTGTAGCCGAAGATGCCGAAGGCGTCGGTGTTCTGCTCGAGCTTCTGCACGATCAGGTTGTCGTTCTCGCCGGAGGGAACGTAGACACCGTCCTGGCGGATTTTGGTGTACTCGCCCCCGTAACCGTCGATCTCCTCGGAAGCGGCCTCCATCACCAGCTCCTCGAAGGCGTCACGGGTGCCGGAGGTGGTGGGCGGGCCGTAGATGATGATCTCGCGGTCGGGCAGGCTGGAGTCGATCTCGCTCCAGTTCTTGTAGGGGTTGGGTACCAGCTTGCCGCCCTGCGGGACTTCCTTGGCGACCGCCAGGGTAATCTGCTCGCGGGTCAGATTGATGGGATCGTTGTCCTTGCTCTGGGCGAAGGCGATGCCGTCGTAGCCGATGACGGCCTGGGTGATGTCGGTGACCCCGTTCTCCTGGCAGCGCTCGAACTCGGAGACCTTCATCTGCCGGGAGGCGTTGGTGATGTCCGGGGTGTCCAGGCCGTTGCCGGCGCAGAACAGCTTCATGCCGCCACCGGAACCGGTGGACTCGATGACCGGCGTCGGCCACTTGGTGGTGGCACCCAGTTCTTCGGCCACGTAGCTGGCGAACGGGAATACGGTGGAAGAGCCGACGATGCGGAGCTGGTCGCGCGCCTCGGCGGTGCCGATGGTGCCCGCGACCAGGGCCGCGACTGCAAAGCTGGTCTTGGCGATGGTCTTCATAGGAATCTGTCCCTCGGTAGAAGTGCAACACGAAGCTTATGCCGCGCATGCAGTTTGGGCAGCGAACGTTACAGAAATGTGAAACTTGGCAGGCAAGGCACACTACTGCAATCTGGAAGGGGTTAACATGCCTGTCACCCCGCGGCGCTAGCCTCGGGCGAGCCGCCGTCCCGGCACCGAGAACCGAGCGGCATCCCCGTCCCGTACGGGCCGGGACGTGACCCGCCCGCAACGCATACCGACCCGGAGTCGACCATGGATCTGCGCAAAGAGGATCTCACTCAACACATCTCCACCCAGTTCAACGAGGAGCTGGAGGAAATCCGCACCCGCGTGCTCAACATGGGCGGCCTGGTGGAGAAGCACGTCAACGACGCACTCCAGGCACTGCTCGACCAGGACGGCGAACTGGGCGAGGAAGTCGCCCTCTCCGACTACCTGGTCAACAACATGGAAGTGGAGATCGACGAGGAGTGCCAGGCGGTGCTGGTGCGCCGCCAGCCCGCCGCCGGCGACCTGCGGGTGGTGATCATGATCATCAAGACCATCACCGATCTCGAACGCATCGGCGACCAGGCCAAGCGCATCGCCCGGTTCTCGGTGAACCTCGACAACGGCGAGCGTTTCCGCCGCTTCCACACCGAGGTCAACAGCATGGCCGGGCGCGTGCGCACCATGCTCCACGGGGCACTGGATGCCTTCGCCCGCATGGACGTCGACCAGGCCCTGGAAATGGCCCGGGTGGAACCCGAGATCGACCGCGAGTTCGAGAACCTGACCCGCCTGCTGATGACCTTCATGATGGAGGACCCGCGCTCGATCCGCTGGACGGTGCAGATCATGTGGGCGGCCCGCTCCATGGAGCGCATCTCCGACTACTGCCAGAACATCTGCGAGTACGTGATCTTCATGGTCAAGGGCAAGGACGTGCGCCACACCTCGCTGGACAGCATCGACAAGGAGGTCCACGAGGACCGCGACCTCTCGGGCCACAACGACTGATCCGCCTCGCGCCGGCCCGCCCGGGGCCGGTGCGCCTCAATCGCCGTTGACCAGGAACACGCAGCGGAAGGTGCTGCCCTCGCCCGGCTCGCTCTCGATCTCGAGGCGGGCCTGGTGGCGCTGGAGGACGTGCTTGACGATCGCCAGCCCCAGGCCGGTTCCGCCCACGGCGCGCGAGCGCCCCACGTCCACCCGGTAGAAGCGCTCGGTGAGCCGGTGGATGTGCTTGGGCTCGATCCCGATGCCGCTGTCGACCACCTCGAAACAGGCCTCCTCCCGGCCGCGGCGGTACCAGCGGACCCGGATGTCGCCACCCGCGGGGGTGTACTTGACCGCGTTGAACACCAGGTTGGAGAGCGCGCTGCGCAGCTCTCCCGGCACGCCCGGGATGCGCAGCTCCCGGTCGGCCTCCACCGTGATCCGGTGGTCCTCCTCGCCGCTCAGCATGCGCGCGTCGTCGGCGATGGCATCGGCCATCCCGGCCACGTCCACCGGCTCCATGTTCGACTCGTCGATGGCGGTGGTCTCCAGCCGCGAGAGCAACAGCAGGTCCTCGACGATCCGGCGCATGCGCGCGGTCTGGCGCTCGATCTGTTCCATGATCGGGCGCACCTCGGGCGGCAGCTCGTCGGCGCCGTCGTTGAGGGTCTCCACGTAGCCCGCCACCACCGTGAGCGGCGTGCGCAGCTCGTGGGAGACGTTGGCGACGAAGTCCTGGCGCACGGCCTTGAGACGGTGGATGCGGGTGATATCGCGGGCGATCAGCAGGCTCTGGTCGTCGCCGTAGGGCAGCCGGCGAATGCTGAGCACCTTGCCGTCCGAGGCCGGGGAAGGGATCTCCAGGGTGCGCTCGAAGTCGTGGGCACGGATGAAGCGCACGAAGCTCGGGTGGCGAACGAAGTTGGTGACGGCGTAGCCCACGTCACGCGACTTGAGCCCCAGCAATGCCTGGGCGGCACGGTTGAGCCAGACCACCTCCTCGTTGGCCCCGAGCACCACCGTGGCATCCGGCATCGCCCGGGTGAACTGCTGGTAATGGCGCAGCATGGTGGCCAGGCGCTGCTTGCGCTTGCGATCGCGCTGGCGCAGGCGGTAGATCTCCTCGGTGATGGTGCCCAGCACCGAGGGCATGAAGGGGACGCGGCGGGTGCGGTCGGCCTTGAGCCAGGCGTGGATGCGAAACAGGCGGGAATACAGCAGGCCGACGTGCACCAGCACGCCGAGGAAGGCGCCGAAACCCGGCTGCCCCAAGGGCCAACCACCGACGAAACCCAGCACCGTGAGGGCGGCCAGCTGGAGGAGCTCGCTGACCCAGTCGCGCGCGAACCGCCTCATTCGCGGTTGGAGAAGCGATACCCCGCGCCGCGCACCGTCTGGATCATGTGGTCGAACTCGTGCGGCGCCAGCGCCTTGCGCAAGCGCAGGATGTGGACATCCACGGTGCGCTCCTCGACGTAGGCGCTGCGGCCCCAGACACGGTCGAGCAGCTGCTCGCGGCTGTAGACCCGCTCGGGATGGGTCATGAAGAACTCCAGCAGGCGGAACTCGGTGGGCCCGATCTTGAGCGGTTCTTCGTTGGCAGAGACCCGATGACTGGCAGGATCGAGTACCAGGCCGTCGACGGCGATGGTCTCGTCCTCTTCCTCCGGGGCCACCCGGCGCAGGACCGCCTTGATCCGCGCGAGGAGCTCGCGCGGCGAGAAGGGCTTGGTGATGTAGTCGTCGGCCCCCGAGTCGAGACCGGCCACCTTGTCCTCCTCCTCGCCCCGGGCGGTGAGCATGATGATGGGGATGTGCTGGGTGAGCTCGTCCTTCTTCAGCCGCCGGGCCATCTCGATGCCGCTGGCCCCGGGCAGCATCCAGTCGAGCAGGATCAGATCCGGCAGGCGATCGGCCATGACCTCGTAGGCCTCGGTCACGTCACCGGCCTCGCGCAGCTCGTAGCCGGCCCGCCCCAGGGCGAAACCCACCATTTCGCGGATGGGCTGCTCATCCTCGACGATCAGGATCGATTTGGCTGACATGGCTTGTACATACCCAGATTTCCACACGTTGACGGCATTGCAACGCATCCATGTGACAGCGGGATGAACGACTCATTCCCCGGCCCCGTCCGCCAGCGCGTCGAAGCCCGACACCACGTCGATGAGCTCGGCGGTGATGGCCTCCTGGCGGCGACGCTGGTAGGCCATGCGGGCGGACTCCAGGTGCTCGCGGATGTTGCGGTCGGCCGCCGTCATCGCCCGCAGGCGGCTGGCGTGCTCGCTGGCGAGCGACTGCGCGCAGGCCCGGAACAGCAGCACGAACAGGTATTCCCGGGTCAGCCGGGCCAGCAGACGCGGGGCGGGCAGGCGGTAGTCGGGAAGCCGCCGCGAGGGCCAGGCCACCGCCTCCGCCGCCCGCAACCGGTGCACGTCCAGCGGCAGCAGCCGGCTGTCGGCGGTGCGGTAGCCGCCGCCGGAAACCGGTTGATTGTACACCAGCTCCACCCGCTCCACGCCGGCCTCCCGCCAGCCGTCGACGGCCACCAGCAGCTGGCCCACGGTGGCGGTGATGCCGTCGGTGGAACCCGGCACGAAGAACGACTGGTCGACGGTCCGTCCCCGGCGGTCGAGGCCGGCGTCGATCCGCCCGCCCACGGCCAGCAGCCGGCAGTCGGCGGGCGCGAAACCCGCGGCCTCGACCCGCTCCAGGGCATGCTCGATGGCGTGGTCGTTGAAACGCCCGCACAGCCCCTGGTCGGAGCCGAAAATCACCACCCCCGGCGGTCCACCGGCCTCGGTGGGTGGCCGCTCGCCGGCGGGCAGATCGCGCAGGACCACGTGCAGCCCCAGCTCCACCGCCCGGTAGTAGTCCTCCAGGGCCTCCACCGCCCGCTCGTACTGGCGGATACTGGCGGCCGAGAGCGCCTTCATGGTGCGGGTGATCGACTGCAGGTCCTCGATGGACTCCAGCTGGCCGGCGAGGGCTTCCAGGGTCTCCATCAGTCCCGCCCTCCCGCGCCGATGGCCTCGGAGGCGATCTCCAGCAGGGCGTCGCGATCGGCATCTGCGAGCGCCTCGCCCGCCTCGATGCGCTCGCAGATGCCGGCCAGGGAATCGACCACCGCCTCCCGCAGGCGGCGCTCGGCGTCGGCGACGGCGTCGAGATCCACCGAGTCGAACAGCCCGTGGCTCGCGGCCAGCATCACCGCCGCCTGCTCGCAGACCCGCAGGGGCCGACCGCGGGGCTGCTTGAGCAGTTCGCGAACCCGGCGGCCGTGCTCGATCTGCTCGCGGGTCGCCTCGTCCAGGCGGGTGCCGAAACGGGCGAAGGTCTCCAGCTCCTCGAACTGCGAGTAGGCCAGGCGCAGGTCCCCGGCCACCGCCCGCAGCGCCGGCAGCTGGGTCTTGCCGCCCACCCGCGAGACCGACTTGCCCACGTCCACCGCCGGCAGCACCGCCTTGCGGAAGAGCTCCGGGGAGAGATAGATCTGGCCGTCGGTGATCGAGATCAGGTTGGTGGGAATGTAGGCGGCGATGTTCTGCGCCTGGGTCTCCACCACCGGCAGCGTGGTGAGCGAGCCGCCGCCGTGCTCGGGCCGGAGGCGGGTGGAGCGTTCCAGCAGCCGCGAGTGGACGTAGAAGATGTCGCCGGGATAGGCCTCGCGGCCGGGTGGACGACGCAACAGCAGCGACAGCTGGCGGTAGGCCCGGGCGTGGCGGGTCAGGTCGTCGAGCACCAGCAGCACGTCGCGACCCTGTTCCATGAACCACTCGCCCACGCTCATCGCCGCGTAGGGGGTGACGAACTGCAGGCCGGGGGTCGCCTCGCCCGGACCCACCATCACCACGCTGTGCTCCAGCGACCCGGCCTCGCGCAGGGCATCCACCACGCGGGCCACGGCGGTACCCCGCTGGCCGATGGCGCAGTAGATGCAGACCACGCCGGTGTCGCGCTGGTTGATGATGGCATCCACCGCCACCGCCGTCTTGCCGGTCTGGCGGTCGCCGACGATCAGCTCCCGCTGGCCGCGGCCCACCGGGACCAGGGTGTCCACTGCCTTGAGGCCGGTCTGCAGGGGCACCTCCACCGGCGCCCGGTGCATGATCGCCGGCGCCTCGCGCTCCACCGGCCGCCGCTCGACGGTGCCCGGGGTGGCCCGCCGGTCCAGCGGCCGGCCCAGGCCGTCCACCACCCGGCCCAGCAGCGCCTCGCCCACCGGCACGTCCACCAGCCGCCCCGTCCCCCGCACCTCGGTGCCCGCCTCGATGGCCTCGGCCTCGTCGAGCAGCACCACGCCGATCTCCTCGGCATCGAGATTGAAGGCCATGCCGAACCCCCCGCCGGAAAAGACCAGCATCTCCTCCGAGCGCACCCCGCGCAGGCCATGGACCCGGGCGATGCCCTCGCCCACGTGGGTGACGGTGCCGGTCTCGCGGGCGGCCATGCGCGGGGCATGCTCCTCGATGGTCTCGCGAAACGCAGCGAAAGTGTCCGCCAGCCAGTCATCCAGCATGGCCGCGGGCCTCCGCGCCCGGCGCTTGCGTGAGTGCCTCGAGGTCGATGGCCAGCTCGTCGAGGTACTGCGCCAGGTTCCAGCCCAGCACCCGGTCGCCGGTGCGCAGCTCCAGCCCGCCCAGCAGTTCCGGATCGACCTCGAAGCGCACGGGCGTCTCCCCCAGGTCGAGCACCGCATCCAGTGCCGAGGCCAGCCGCTCGCGCACCTCCGCCCCCGGCTCGTGGGCCGCGGCCACGACCAGTGCCCCGGCCTCGCGCGCCGCCTGCGCCAGCGCCCTGCGCTCCTCGTCCGCCAGGGCCTCGATCCGCTCGCGGAACACGGCCACCACCCGGCTTTCGAGCTCGGCGTCGGCGAGATCGGCCAGTGCCCGCCGACCGAGCTGCATCAGCGTCCGGCCGAGTTCCCGGCGCAGCGCGCGGTGAAAACGCGCCTGCTGGGCTTCGAGATCGTCGAGCCATTCCCGCCGCCGCGCCTCGACCGCCTCGCGGGCCTCCTCCAGCCATTGCTCGCGGCGCTCCCGGGCGGCCTCGCGGGCGTCTTCCATGAACTGCTCACGGCCCGCCTCCAGTTCCCGTTGGCGCTCGCGGCAGTCCTGGATGGCGGCCTCGGCCTCGGCCTCCCGCTCGCGGGCCTGCTCCAGTCGGTCACCGATGCGCTGCTCGCGCCGGTCCATGACCTCGATCACCGGCCGGTAGAGGAAGCGCTTGAGCAGCCAGACCAGCACCAGGAAGTTGATCACCTGGGCGATGGTGGTGAGCCAGTCGATCTGCATCGCTCAGCCCCCGGCGGAGACGGCGTTCCAGAAGGGGTTGGCGAAGATCAGGATCATGGCCACCACGAAACAGTAGATGGCGGTGGACTCGATCATCGCCAGGCCCACGAACAGGGTCCGGGTGAGCGTGCCCGCCTCGTCGGGCTGCTGGGCGATCGCCTGCAGGGCCTGGGCCACCGCCCGGCCCTCGCCCAGCGCCGGCCCCACGGCCCCGATGGCGATGGTGATGCCGGCGGTGAAGATCGAGGCCACGGCGATCAGGCTGGCTGGATCCATGGTGTCATTCCTCCGGGCTGTCTTGGTCGGGTTCGGCTCGGGCTGCGCCCGCACGCCGCTGGTGAACGGTGGTGGCCGAGGCAATGTAGACCATCGCCAGCACGGCGAAGATGTAGGCCTGGATCATCCCGGTGAGCAGCCCCAGCAGCTGCATCACCACCGGGAAGAAGAACGGCGCCAGGCTCAGCAGGATCCCGGCGATCACCGTGCCGCTCATGATGTTGCCATAGAGGCGCACCGCCAGCGCCAGCGTGCGCGACAGCTCGCCGATGACGTTGAACGGCAGCATGAAGGGCGTGGGCCGCAGGTACTGGACCAGGTAGTCGCGCAGGCCTCGGGCCTCGAGGCCGAAGACGGGCACGCCCACGAATACGCACAGGGCCAGCGCGGTGGTGGTGGACAGCGAGCCGGTGGGCGGCATGAACCCCGGCACCACGGCCAGCAGGTTGGCGGTGGCGATGAACAGGAACAGCGTGCCCACGAACGGCAGGTAGCGGTCCGGCTGCTGGCGGCTGATCTCGCGGATCTGGCGGCGGATGCCGTCGATCACCACCTCCAGCAGGTTCTGCCAGCGTGACAGCGCCATCCCGCCGTGCAGCCGCCGGGTGATCAGCCAGGACCCGCCGGCCAGCAACGCCATTACCACCCAGGTGAACACCAGGGTGAGGTTGACGTGCAGCCAGCCCCACTGCCACAGGATCACGCTGTCGGGACTGATGGTCATGCGCCCTCCGTGTTCCGCGGACCGGGGAGAAGCATCATCGGCTGGCGGACGAGCCACAGGCCGGCCACCGCCGCCAGCCAGCGCAGCGGCTCCTCGCCGCCGACCCAGGCGATCGCCAGCACCACCGCGACCAGTCGCAGGCCGGTGCTCAGGGCCAGTCGGCGCCCCGGGTGCGGCGCCCGGTGGAGCCCGCGCAGCGTCAGCCAAAGCAGGCCGAAGTGGACCAGCCCCAGCAGCGCCCCGGCCAACCCCGCGCGCAGCAGCTCAATGGTCATCGCCACTCTCCCGCTTCACCCAGTACCAGGCATTCCAGCAGCCCAGGGCCACGCCCACGAACAGGCCGGTGAGCGTCCAGGAGATCTCCCCGCCCAGGCGCCCGTCCAGCCAGACACCCAGGGCGATACCGGCGAGCATGGGGATCGACACCGACCAGCCCACCAGCCCGAACATCCCCAGCCAGAACCAGACGTCGCGCCGCTCCTCGCGCCGGGCACGCCGGCGGCGCTCGGCCTTGCGCCCCACCTGGCGGCCGAAGTCCTCCCGCGCGTTCATCGGGGCTCCTCGACCTGCATGAAACGCCGCAGTGCGCTGGCCTCCAGCCGGGCCAGCGCCCCGCGCGCCCGGCGTTCCAGCTCCTCCTGGCGGGCGAAGCGTTCCTCCACCAGGGCGCGCAGTTGCTCCAGCTGCTCGCCCACCACCCCGTCGCGGGTGGAGACGCGCACCATCCCGCCGCTCTTGACCAGGATGCCGCCGTCCACCGCCAGGCAGCCCTCCGCGCCCCCGTCGTCGACGTAGGTAAGCAACCCCGGCACCAGCGCGGTGACGAAGTCCACGTGCCGGGGCAACAGGCAGAAGCTGCCGTCCTCGGCCTCGGCGATCACCTTGTTCACCTCGCAGTCCACCAGCACGCGCGTCGGCAGGAGCACCTTGAGCTGCATCAGGCCGCCGCCTCCGCGTCCACGTCGTCGATGGCCCCGACCATGTAGAGCCGCCGCTCGGGCACGTCGGCATAATCGTCGGCGAGGATGCGCTCGCAGCCGGAGAGCGTCGCCTCCAGGGGGACGCGCTCGCCCGCGTGGCCGGTGAAATGCTCGGTGGTGAAGAACGGCTGGGTGAGAAAGCGTTCCAGCCGCCGTGCACGGTTGACCGTGCGCCGGTCCTCGTTGGAGAGCTCCTCGAGGCCGAGCATGGAGATCAGGTCCTTGAGTTCCTCGTACTCCGCCAGTGTCCGGCGCACCCGGCGGGCGATGTCGTAATGGCGCCGGCCCACCACCTGGGGCGCGAGCATCTTGGAGTCCGAGGCCAGGGGGTCCACCGCCGGGTAGAGGCCCTCGCTGGCGCGCTTGCGTGCCAGCACCACGAAGCTGGAGAGATGCCCGAAGGTATGGGTGGCGGCCGGGTCGGTGAGATCGTCGGCGGGCACGTAGACCGCCTGAACCGAGCTGATCGCGCCGGTGGCGGCACTGGCGACCCGCTCCTCGAGTGCGGCCAGCTCGGTGGCCAGGGTGGGCTGGTAGCCCACCCGCGAGGGCGCCCTGCCCATCAGCCCGGAGACCTCCTGGCCCGCCTGGACGAAACGGAAGATGTTGTCGACCAGGAGCAGCACGTCCCGGTGCTGGCGATCGCGGAAGTGCTCGGCGATGGTGAGCGCGGCCTGGCCCACCCGGAACCGCGCGCCCGGCGGCTCGTTCATCTGGCCGAAGACCATCACGGTGTTGCCCAGCACGCCCGAGTCGCGCATCTCGCGGTAGAGCTCCTCGGCCTCGCGGCAGCGCTCGCCGATGCCGGCAAACAGGCTGACCCCCTGGTACTCGGTGGCCATGTTGTGGATCAGCTCGGTGATCAGCACCGTCTTGCCCACCCCGGCACCGCCGAACAGCCCCGCCTTGCCGCCGCGCTCCAGCGGGGCCAGCAGGTCCAGCACCTTGATGCCGGTGACGAAGATCTCGGAACGCGTGACGCGATCGGCCAGCGCGAGCGGCGGCCGGTGGATGGGCCAGCGATCCTCGCTCTCGGGCGGCCCGCCCCCGTCGATGGGCTCGCCCTGGCCGTTGAGCATCCGCCCCATCAGGCCCGCGCCTACCGGCACCTGCAGCGGCCCGCCGGTGGCCCGGGCGGGATCGCCCCGGGCCAGGCCGCGGGTGGGATCGAGGGCGATACCGCGCACGCGCCCGCGGTCGACGTGCTCGGCCACCTCGACCACCACGCCACCACCCTCGCCCACGTGCAGGACGTGGTGGCGGGCGGGCAGCGCGCCCTCGGGGAAGGCCACGTCCACCACGCTGCCGCGCACCGCGACCACGCGGCCCTCGGCGGGCGGGTCCTGCGGGCCGCTCTCCGGCGCTTTCTCGGTCATGCCGACCCCCGACGTGTGGACACCACTCCCGAGTGTAGGGCACTGGCAGCGGACCGTCGGCCCGATCGGCGGTGCTAGAATCGCGGTCTGCGATGAACCCGTGGAGAGCTGCTGCCATGAATCTCACCGACAGCGTCGCCGCCGACGTCGCCCGCGCCCTGGAGGAGGACGTGGGCCCGGGCGACCTCACCGCCGCCCTGATCCCGGCGGACGCCCGCCGCCGGGCCCGGGTGGTGGTCCGGGAATCGGCCGTGATCGCCGGGCGACCGTGGTTCGACGCCGTGTTCACCCGGCTCGATCCCGCCATCCGCGTGGACTGGCAGGTGGAGGAAGGCGAGCGGGTGGCGGCCGAGGGCGTGATCTGCACCCTCGAGGGCCCGGCCCGGGCGCTGATGAGCGGCGAGCGCACGGCCCTCAATTTCCTCCAGACCCTCTCCGGCACCGCCACGCGGGCACGGGCCTACGCCGACGCGGTGTCCGGCACCGGCACGCGCATCCTCGACACCCGCAAGACCCTGCCCGGGCTGCGCCTGGCCCAGAAGTACGCGGTCCGTGTCGGCGGCTGCGTCAACCACCGCGTGGGCCTGTTCGACGCCATCCTGGTCAAGGAGAACCACATCATGGCCTGCGGCGGCATCGAGGCGGCCGTGCGCGCGGCCCGCGAGCAGGCGACCGGCGTCATGGTCGAGGTGGAGGTGGAGACCCTCGACGAGCTCGACGCCGCCCTGGCCGCCGGCGTGGACCGGGTGATGCTGGACAACTTCCCCCTCGACCGCCTGCGCGAGGCCGTGGCGCGCGTGGACGGCACCGCGGAGACCGAGGCCTCCGGCGGGATCACCTTCGACGGCCTGCGGGCCATCGCCGAGACGGGCGTGGACTACATCTCCGTCGGCGCCCTGACCAAGGACGTCACCGCCGTCGACCTCTCCATGCGCATCGAGGGCTGACGGGCCCCGCCAGGGGCGGGGCGGCCCCGGGTTCAGCGTTCAGTGCGTAGCGCGGGGAAAAGGACGGTGATGCGCCCCGGGGGCGTCGCCGCGCCCCCGTGAACGCGGCAGGCCCCGCGCCAAACGCTTTCCGGGTCGCCTCCCCTCAGTCCGCCTGCTTGCGCAGGAAGGCCGGGATGTCGAGGAAGTCGATGTCGAGGTCGTCGCCGACGGTGTCGCCGTTGGCGGTCCGCTTGGTCTCGCGCATCACCGTGGGCGTGTCGTAGTGGGCGTAGTCCGGGTCGCCGTTCTTGTCCACGGCCGCCACGGCGGGCTTCTCGACTTCCTTGAGGTGGGGGCCCTCGGCGGCCTGCTGGCGGTTGAGGCCGGTGGCGACGACGGTCACCCGCAGCTCGTTCTCGAGCTCGGGGTCGATCACGGTACCCACCACGACGTTGGCCTCGTCCTTGGCGAACTGGCGCACGGCCGCGCCCACTTCCTCGAACTCGCCGATGGAGAGGTCCATGCCGGCGGTGATGTTGACCAGGATGCCGGCGGCCCCGGCCAGGTTGATGTCCTCCAGCAGCGGGCTGTGGATGGCGGCCTCGGCGGCCTCGACCGCGCGGTTGTCGCCGGTGGCGGCGCCGGAGCCCATCATCGAGGTGCCCATCTCGGACATCACGGTGCGCACGTCGGCGAAGTCGACGTTGATCAGGCCCGGGCGGGTAATCAGCTCGGAAATGCCCTGGACGGCGTTCTTGAGCACGTCGTTGGCGGCCTTGAAGGCGTCCAGCAGGCTGGCCTGCTTGCCCATCACCGACATCAGCTTCTCGTTGGGGATGGTGATCAGCGAGTCGACCGCGGCCTCCAGTTCCTGGATGCCGGTCTGGGCGTGGTCCATGCGCCGCTTGCCCTCGAAGCCGAAGGGCTTGGTGACCACCGCCACCGAGAGCACGCCCATGTCGCGGGCGATCTGGGCGATCACCGGGGCCGCGCCGGTGCCGGTTCCGCCACCCATGCCGGCGGTGATGAAGAGCATGTCGGCGCCGTCGATGGCCTCCTGGACCCGCTCGCGGTCCTCCAGGGCGGCCTGGCGACCCAGCTCGGGGTTGGCCCCCGCACCCAGCCCCTTGGTGATGTTGGCGCCGATCTGCACCTGGGTGGGCGCGTCGGACTTGGCCAGCGCCTGGGCATCGGTATTGGCGGCGATGAACTCCACGCCGTCGATGGCCCCGGCGAGCATGTGGGCCACGGCATTGCCGCCCCCGCCGCCGACGCCGATGACCTTGATCGTTGCCTGCTCGGTCTGCGAATCCATCAGTTCAAACATGGCTCATCCTCCTCTCGTCGTCTCTCTTGTCCTGCGCTGGCGCTTGTCTTCGAATCAGAAATTACCCTGAAACCACTCTCGCATCCTCTTCCATAGGCTCCCCTTGCTGGCGTCCAGTCCATGTCCTCCCAGCCCGGAGGGCTCGGTGTCCCCCTGGCCGAAGAGCAGAAGGCCCACCCCGGTGGCGTGCTTGGGGTTGTCCGCCACGCTGGACAGGCCGGTCACGTTCTGTGGCAGGCCGATGCGCACGGGGGTGTGGAAGATCTCCTCGGCGAGATCCATCACCCCTTCCATGCGCGAACTGCCCCCGGTGAGCACCACGCCCGCGGCGATCAGGTTCTCGAAGCCGCTGCGCCGCAGCTCTGCCTGCACCAGCGAGAGCAGCTCCTCGTAGCGCGGCTCGACCACCTCGGCGAGCACCTGGCGCGAGAGCCGCCGGGGCGGTCGATCGCCGACGCTGGGGACCTCGATGGTCTCCTCGGGGTCGGCCAGCTGGCGCAGCGCGCAGGCGTACTCCTGCTTGATCCGCTCGGCGTGGTGCGTGGGCGTGCGCAGGGCCACGGCGATGTCGTTGGTCACCTGGTCGCCGGCGATGGGGATCACCGCCGTGTGGCGGATGGCACCGTCGACGAACACCGCCATGTCGGTGGTGCCGCCGCCGATGTCCACCAGGCACACGCCCAGTTCCTTCTCGTCGTCGGTGAGCACCGCCTGGGCCGAGGCCAGCTGCTCGAGGACCACGTCCTCGACCTCCAGGCCGCAGCGGCCCACGCACTTGACGATGTTCTGGGCCGCGCTCACCGCGCCGGTGACCAGGTGCACCTTGGACTCCAGGCGTACCCCGGCCATGCCGATGGGCTCGCGCACGCCGTCCTGCTCGTCGATGATGAACTCCTGGGGCAGGACGTGGAGGATCTTCTGGTCGGCGGGAATGGCCACCGCGCGGGCGGCGTCGATCACCCGGTCGACGTCCTCCACGGTCACCTCGCGGTCCTTGATGGCCACGATGCCGTGGGAGTTCATGCTCTTGACGTGGCTGCCGGCGATGCCGGCGCGCACCGAATGGATCTGGCAGCCGGCCATCAGCTCGGCCTCCTCGACGGCCCGCTGGATGCTCTGGACGGTGGACTCGATGTTGACCACCACGCCCTTCTTCAGCCCCCGCGAGGGATGCGATCCCAGGCCGATCACCTCCATCCGGCCCTGGTCATTGCGCTCCCCGACGATGGCCACGACCTTGGAGGTGCCGATGTCGAGGCCCACCACCAGGTTCTTGTCGGTCTTCTTGGTCATGCGTCGTCCCCACCTCGTGTCTGTTGGCCGTCGCTCCAGGCGACGGCGAAACCGTTCGGATACCGCAGGTCGATGGTCTCGATGCGCGCCACCCGGGGTGCGAGGACCTCCGGGTAGGCGCCGATGAAGCGTTCCAGGCGGTCGTCCACCGACTCGCGGCCCAGCCGCAGGCGCGGGCCGCCGGCCAGATCCAGGCTCAGCGCCCGGCGCGCGTCGCGCCGCAGGCCGGCCACCTCCAGGCCCAGCGGCGCCAGCCGCTGGTCGATGCGCCGGTACAGCGCCCAGATCTCCGCGGCGCGCCCCGCCGGGCCGGAGAGCTGGGGCAGGCCGTCGAGCCCCGCGACCGGTCGCTGGGGCCGAAACACCTCGGCGCGCGCGTTGATCAGCGCCTGGCCGCGCCAGTGGGCCACCGGCTGCTGCTCGACGATGCCGACCCAGAGCGTGTCCGGCCATTCGCGGCGCAGGGTCACCCGGTCCACCCAGGCGAGATCCCCCACCGCGGCATAGATCTCGGCCAGGTCCACGCCGAAGAAGCTGCCGTGGAGGTGGCCATTGATCCGCCGCTTGAGCTCGGTGGCGTCGAGGTGCTGGAACTCGCCGTCCACGTGCACCACCCGCACCGGGAAGTGGCGCGGATCGTCCAGCACCCGCCCGATCCATGCCAGCGCCGCCACCAGCGCGGCCAGCAGCAGCACCTCCAGGTAGAGGCGCAGCCGCCCCGCCCGGCCGCCGGCGCTCGACGCCTCGGCATTCACCGCCCCACCTCCGCGGTGGCCAGGATCTCGCCCACCAGTTCGGCGAAGCCCATGCCGGCGGCGGCGGCGGCCATGGGGACCAGGCTGTGGTCGGTCATCCCGGGGATGGTGTTGGCCTCCAGCAGCCAGTTGCGGCCATCCGCGTCGCGCATCACGTCCACCCGGCCCCAGCCCGAGGCGCCCAGCAGGCGATAGGCCTCCTGCGCCAGGGCGGCCATCCCGGCCTCCGCGCCGGCATCGAGCCCGCAGGGACAGTGATAGCCGGTGTCCTCGGCCTCGTACTTGGCGGCGTAGTCGTAGAAGGCATGCGGCGTCTCCAGCCGGATCACCGGCAGGGCCCGGTCGCCCAGCAGGCTGACCGTGTACTCGCCGCCGTCGATCCAGCGCTCGGCGAGTACCGGGCCGTAGCCGCTCGCCGCGCGCCGGGCCGTCTCCAGCTCCGCGACCGTCTCCACCCGGCTCATGCCGATGCTCGAACCCTCCAGTGCCGGCTTGACGATCAGCGGCAGGCCCAGGGCCTCGACCGCCGCCGCGCAGTCATCGGCCGAGGCCAGCAGCCGCCAGCCCGGCGTGGGCAGCCCGGCCCCGTGCCAGAGCTGCTTGCTGCGCAGCTTGTCCATGCCCAGCGCCGATCCCAGCACGCCGCTGCCGGTGTAGGGGATCTGCAGGGTCTCCAGAACCCCCTGGATCACGCCGTCCTCGCCGCCACGACCGTGCAGGGCGACGAACACGCGGTCGAACCCGCGGCGCTCCAGCAGGCCGGCGATGTCGCGGCCGACGTCCACGGGGTAGGCATCCACCCCGGCGGACTTGAGCGCCTCGAAGACCGCCAGCCCGCTCTTCAGCGAGATCTCGCGCTCGGCCGACCAACCGCCCATGAGCACGCCCACGGCACCGAAGCGTTCCGGGTTCGCGATGCCGGTCATGGCGCCTCCCCCACGATGCGTACCTCGGTCTGCAGCTCCACGCCGGCCCGGTCCGCCACGGTCGCCCGGACCCGCTCGATCAGGGCCTCGATGTCCGCCGCGCGGGCGTCACCGGTGTTGATGATGAAATTGGCGTGCTTGTCCGAAACCCGCGCGCCACCGACGGCCTCGCCCTTCAGCCCGCAGGCCTCGATCAGCCGCGCGGCGTGGTCCCCCGGCGGGTTGCGAAACACCGAGCCGCAGCTGGCCTGGCCCATGGGCTGGCGCTCGGCCCGCTCGGCCATCAGCGCGCGGATCCGGGCCCTGGATGCCTCGCCGTCGCCGGCCTCGAAGGCGAGCCCCGCGGCCACGAACCATTCGCCGCCCGGGCCATGCACGTGCCGGTAGCCCACCTCGAAGTCGCCCGGCTCGCGCCAGCGCAGTCGGCCTTCACGGTTGACCGTCTGCACCCGCTCGACGTGTTCCCAGGTCTCGCCGCCCCAGGCGCCGGCGTTCATGGCCAGCGCCCCGCCGACCGTACCCGGGATGCCGGCGAAGAACTCGCCGCCGACCCGGGCGTTGCGGGCGGCGAAACGGGCCAGCTTGGGACAGGCCACGCCCGCCTGGGCGTACACGCCGGTCTCGCCGGTGCACTCCAGCCGGTCCAGGCCGCCGGTGAAGATCACCGTGCCGGCAAAGCCGCCGTCGCGCACCAGCAGGTTGCTGCCCAGGCCCAGCCACAGCAGTGGCTCGCCGGTGGGCAACCCGGCCAGCATGGCGGCGAGATCGTCGACGTCCGCCGGCCGGCAGACGCGCCGGGCGGGCCCGCCCACCCGCCAGGAGGTGTAGCGGGCCAGCGGCTCGTCGCTGCGGATCTCGCCGCGAAAGCGCGCGGTCGCCGGTTCAGCCATGACCCACATCCCCCATGCGCTCGGCCAGCCGCGCGGCGTGCCCGCCGATGCTGCCGGCTCCCAGGGTGAGCACCACGTCGCCGTCCTCGACCACGCCGTCGAGCAGGTCGTCGACCCCGCCGATGTCGGGGACGAAGACCGGCTCCACCTGGCCGCGGATGCGAATCGCCCGGCAGAGATCGCCGGACTGGGCACCGGCGATGGGTTTCTCGCCGGCGGCAAAGACCTCGGTGACCAGCAGCACGTCCACCTCCGAGAGCACCGCGGCGAACTCGTCGAGCAGGTCGCGGGTGCGGGTGAAGCGGTGCGGCTGGAAGAGCACCACCAGCCGGCGACCGGGCCAGTTGTCGCGCACCGCCGCGAGCACCGAGTCGATCTCGCGCGGGTGGTGGGCGTAGTCGTCCACCAGCAGGAAGCGGCGGCCGTCCGCGAACCCCATCTCCCCCAGCGACTGGAAGCGCCGGCCGATGCCCTGGAAGTCCACCAGCGCCGACTGGATGGCCTCCACGCCCACGCCCAGGTCCAGGGCCACGGCGATGGCCGCCAGGGCGTTCTGCACGTTGTGCCGACCCGGGAGGTTCAGGCTCACCGGGAAGGGTTCGCCCTCCGGGTGGTGGACGGTGAAATGGGTGCGAAAGCCGTCGCCCTCGAGGCCCGTGGCCCGCACGTCCGCCCCGGCGTCCAGGCCGTAGGTGGTCACCGGCCGCTGGACGCGTACCAGCAGTTCGCGGGCCACCGGGTCGTCCACGCACATCACCGCCAGGCCGTAGAACGGCAGGTGGTGGAGGAATTCCACGAAGGTGTCCTTGAGCGACTCGAAGTCCCCGCCGTAGGTCTCCAGGTGATCCGCGTCGACGTTGGTGACCACCGCGATCATCGGCTGGAGATAAAGAAACGAGGCGTCGCTCTCGTCGGCCTCGGCCACCAGGTAGTGGCCGCTGCCCAGCCGGGCGTTGGAGGCCGCGCTGTTGAGCCGCCCGCCGATGACGAAGGTGGGGTCGAGCCCGCCCTCGGCCAGCAGCGAGGCCGCCAGGCTGGTGGTGGTGGTCTTGCCGTGGGTGCCGGCCACGGCGATGCCGTAGCGAAACCGCATCAGCTCGGCGAGCATCTCGGCCCGGCGGACCACGGGGATCAACGCCTCGCGCGCGGCGCGCACCTCGACGTTGTCCTCGCCCACCGCCGAGGAGATCACCACCACGTCCGCCTCGGCGACGTTTTCCGGCCCGTGCCCGCGCATGATCCGGGCACCGAGTCCCCGCAGGCGCAGGACATTGGCGTTCTCGCCGAGATCCGAGCCGCTCACCGTGTAGCCGAGGTTGAGCAGGACCTCGGCGATGCCGCTCATGCCCACGCCGCCGATACCGACGAAGTGGACCCGGCGCACGCGGCGCATGGTCATGCCCGGACCGGGAACCGCGGGACTAGCCATGGGCACCCTCCTCCTCTTCGGCCTGCTGCTTGATGAAGTGCAGGCAGTAGCGACCCACCTCGGCGGTGGCATCCGGCTGGGCCACGCCCCGGGCCCGCTCGGCCATCGCCAGCAACCCGCCGCGATCACCGGCAAGACCGTCCAGGCGCTCGGCCAGGGCCCGGGGGTCGAGCTCGGACTGGCGCACCAGCCAGCCGGCGCCGGCGTCCACCAGCACCCGGGCGTTGGCGGCCTGGTGATCGTCCACGGCGAAGGGATAGGGCACCAGGATCGCCGGCACGCCGGCCGCGGCCAGCTCGGCCACCGTCAGTGCGCCGGCCCGGCAGATGGCCACGTCGGCCCAGGCGTAGGCCGCTGCCATGTCGTCGAAGAACGGTTCCACCGTGGCGGCGATGCCGTGCTCGCGGTAGGCCGCGCGGGTCGCCTCCAGCTCATCCCCGCCGGCCTGGTGGCGGACCCGGGGCACCTCGCCGGCGGCCATGGCCGCCACCGCTGCCGGCACCGCCCGGTTCAGCGCCCGGGCCCCGCGGCTGCCGCCGATCACCAGCACCCGCAACGGGCCCTCGCGATCCGCCAGGCGCTCGGCGGGCGGCGGCAGGTCGGCGATGGCGTCGCGCACCGGGTTGCCGGTGGTCACCAGCCCCTCGCGGTCGCCGAAGGCCCCCGGGAAGGCCTGCAGCACCGTGGTGGCGAGCCGTGCCAGGACGCGGTTGGTGAGCCCGGCCACCGCATTCTGCTCGTGGATCACCAGCGGCACGCCGCAGAGCCGGGCCACCAGCCCGCCCGGGCCGGCGGCGAAACCGCCCATGCCCAGCACCGCGCCGGGGCGGTGCCGGCGCAGGATGCCCCGGGCCTGCCAGGCGGCATGCGCCAGCCGCCAGGGCATGGCCAGCCGGGTCCGCCAGCCCTTGCCCCGCAGCCCCCCGATCTCCAGCCACTCGATGGGGATGCCCGCGGCGGGCACCAGCCGCGCCTCGATGCCGTTGCGGGTGCCCATCCAGACCACCGGCACACCGCGGGCGCGCAGCCAGTCGGCCACCGCCAGCGCCGGGATCACGTGGCCGCCGGTGCCGCCGGCGAGGATCATCACGGGACGTGGCTGACGGGCGTTCATCGCGCACCTCCCGGTTTCGAGCGGGCGCGGTCGGCGGCGGGCCGGTTGACCTCGTAGTGCACCCGAAGGAGCAGCCCGAGGGCGGCACAGGTCACCAGCATGGAACTGCCGCCGTAGCTGATCAGCGGCAGGGTCAGGCCCTTGGTGGGCAAAAGCCCCATGTTCACGCCCATGTTGATCACCGCCTGGATGCCGATCCAGGTGCCCACGCCGTAGGCCAGCAACGCACCGAAGGTGAACCCGGCGCGGTCGGCCTGGGCGGCGATGGCGAACGCCCGCCAGACGACGAAGCCGTAGAGCCCCACCAGCAGGGTGATGCCGAGAATACCCAGCTCCTCGGCGAGCACGGCGAAGATGAAGTCGGTATGTGCCTCGGGCAGGTAGAAGAGCTTCTGCACGCTGGCCCCCAGCCCCTCGCCGAACCAGCCGCCGCGGCCGATGGCGATCAGCGACTGCACCAGCTGGAAGCCATCGTTGTAGGGATCCGACCAGGGGTCGAGGAAGCCGTAGAGCCGCGCCAGGCGGTAGGGCTCGGCCCAGATCATCAGCGCCCCCAGCGCCCCCAGCAGCAGCACGCTGACCACCATCCAGCGCATCCGGCCGCCGGCGAGGAAGACCATCACCACGCCGGTGGCCACCATCACCGCCGCCGCCCCGAAATCCGGCTGCAGCAGCATCAGCAGCGCTCCCACCAGCAGCACGGCCAGCGGGATGAGAAAGCCGGAGAAGGTCTGGCGCACCGCCTCGTTGCGCTGCACCAGGTAGCCGGCCAGGTAGACCAGGATCAGCAGCCGCGCGGGCTCGCTCACCTGCAGGTTGAACAGGCCCAGGTCGATCCAGCGGGTCGAACCGTTGACCGTCTTGCCCAGGCCCGGCACCAGTACCGACAGAAGCAGGAACACGGCCAGCAGCAGCCAGACGAAACGCAGCCGCTCGTAGACCGCCAGCGGCACCTTGAGCGCCACGGCCCCCGCTGCCAGGCCGGCCAGGGCGTAGAGCAGCTGGCGCTCGAAGTAGTAGAAGGGGTTGCCCAGCAACGCCTCGGCCCGGCTGACCGAGGCCGAGGCCACCATCACCAGGCCCAGGGCCATCAGCGCGAGCACGGTGCTCAGCAGGGCGATGTCGAGCCCCGTCGGCGCGAGACGCGAACCGCCGCTGCCCAGCCGTTGCCGGATCATTGCCACGGCGTTCATGGGACCCCCTCCCCGACGGCCGCGCGGAAGGCCTCGCCCCGCTCGGCAAAGCCCGCGAACCGGTCGAAGCTGGCACAGGCCGGCGAGAGCAGGACGGTGTCGCCGGGCCGGGCGAGCTGCGCGGCCCGGGCCACGGCGGCGCGCAGGTCGGCTACCCGCTCCACGGGACAGGCCGCGTCGATGGCCTCGACCAGGGCCTCGGCATCCTCGCCCAGCACCAGCGCGGCCCGGGCCCTGGCCGCCAGCACCGGTGCCAGGGGAGCGAAATCCTGGCCCTTGCCCTGGCCGCCACCGATCCAGACCACGGGTCCGGAGGTCCCTTCCAGGGCGGCAATGGCGGCGCCCACGTTGGTGGCCTTGGAGTCGTTGATCCAGGTCACCCCGTCGGCCTCGGCGACCCATTCGCCGCGGTGGGGCAGGCCGGGGAACACACGCGCCGCGGCCACCATGGCCTCCCTGGGCAGGCCGGCCGCCTCGCCCAGGGCGAAGGCGGCGAGCACGTTGGTCCAGTTGTGCCGGCCCTGGACGCGCAGCGCCGAGGCCGCCAGCCAGCGCTCGTCACCGCGCGCGAGCCAGGTCTCGCCGTCGGCCTCGACGAGGCCGAACTGGCCCTCGGCGGGGGCATCCGCGCCGAAGGTCACCGCGCCCTCCCCGGCCAGCGCCAGGCTGCGGGCGTCGTCACGGTTGGCGACGCGGGTGCCGGCATGGGCGTAGATCCGGCCCTTGGCGGCGGCGTAGGCCGCCTCGTCGGCGTAGCGGTCCATGTGATCGGGGCTGACGTTCAACACCGTGGCGGCCACGGCGGCCAGCGAACCGGTGGTCTCCAGCTGGAAGCTCGACAACTCCAGCACGTAGAGGTCGGTGGCGGGATCGTCCAGCAGGGCCAGCGCCGGCGTGCCGATGTTGCCGCCCACGCCGACCCGGCGGCCGGCCGACTCGGCCATCGCCCCCACCAGCCGGGTGACGGTGCTCTTGCCGTTGGAACCGGTGATGGCGATCACCGGGGCGGTGGCCTCGCGGGCGAAGAGCTCGATGTCGCCGAGCACCTCGGCGCCGGCCTCGGCGGCCCGCTCGACTGCCGGCGTGGTCACCGGCACGCCCGGGGAGACCACCAGCCGGCGGAAACCGGTCAGTTCGTCCTCGGCCAGGGGGCCGAGGTGCAGCTCCACGCCACCGTCGAGGGCACGCAGCTCGGCCAGCCCCGGCGGCTCGGCGCGGGTGTCGAAGGCCACCACCGGGCGGCCGGCGGCCAGCAGGAAGCGCACCACCGACACCCCGGTGGCCCCCAGGCCGACGACCGCGGTGGCCGTCTCGTCAACCGTCTGCGCTGCAATCGCTGCCATCTAGCGCACCTTCAGCGTGGCCAGGCCGATGAGGACCAGGATCACCGTGATGATCCAGAACCGCACGATGACCTTGGGTTCCGGCCATCCCTTGAGCTCGAAGTGGTGGTGCAGCGGCGCCATGCGGAAGATCCGCTTGCCGGTGAGCCGGTAGGAAACCACCTGCAGGATCACCGACACGGTCTCCATGACGAACACGCCGCCCATGATCAGGAGCACCAGTTCCTGGCGTACCAGCACCGCCACGATCCCCAGTCCCGCGCCCAGGGCCAGGGCGCCCACGTCGCCCATGAACACCTGCGCGGGGTAGGTGTTGAACCAGAGAAAGCCCAGCCCGGCGCCCACCAGCGCTCCGCAGAAGATGGTCAGCTCGCCCACGCCGGGGATGAAGGGGATGCCCAGGTAGTCGGCGAACTCGGCGTGGCCGGTGGCATAGGCGAACACGGCCAGCGCCGCGGCCACCAGCACGGTGGGCAGGATGGCCAGGCCATCGAGGCCGTCGGTGAGGTTGACCGCGTTGGACGAGCCCACCACCACGAAATAGGTCAGCAGGATGTAGACCGGGCCCAGGTCGATGAGCAGGTCCTTGAAGAACGGCACCAGCAGGGCGGTCTCGGCCGGCTGGGTGGCACTGGCGAAGAGATAGACCGCCGCGGTCAGGGCCACCACCGACTGCCAGAAGTACTTGGCCTTCGCCGGCAGGCCCCGGGAATTGCCGTACTTGAGCTTCTTGTAGTCGTCGATGCCGCCGATCAGGCCGAAGGCCATGGTCACCAGGAAGGTGACCCACACGTGGCGGTTGCCCAGGTCCCCCCAAAGCAGCACGGCGGCGGCGACCGCGATCAGGATCAGCGCCCCGCCCATGGTGGGCGTGCCGGCCTTGGAGAGGTGGGTCTGCGGGCCCTCGCTGCGCACCTGCTGGCCGATCTTGAAGTGCGTCAGCCGACGGATCATCCACGGCCCCACCAGCAGGGAGATGGCCAGCGCGGTGAGCGCACCCAGGATGGTGCGCATGGTGAGGTACTGGAAGACGTTGAAGCCGGTGTAGACCGGCATCAGCTGGAGGGCGAGCTCATACAGCATCGGCGGGACCCTCCTCCAGGCCGCGGACCACGCGCTCCATGCCCATGGCACGCGAGCCCTTGACGAGCACGCAGACCCCCGGGGACAGCTGCGGGCGCAGCGCCGCCACCAGCCCGGCGATGGAGTCGAAGTGCTCGGCCCCCGCGCCGAAACGTTCGCTGGCCCGCCGCGAGAGCTCGCCCACGGTGAACAGGCGGGTCACACCCAGCGCACGGGCGGTCTCGCCGGCATCGGCGTGCAGCTCGGCGGCATCCGCCCCCAGCTCGCCCATGTCGCCGAGCACCAGCCAGCCCTCCTCGGGCCGGGCCGCGAGCACGGTCAGGCCGGCGACCAGCGAGTCGGGGTTGGCGTTGTAGGTGTCGTCCAGCAGGTGCGCCTCGCCGGCACCGGGGCGGTCCTGCAACCGGCCGGCCACGGGCTCCACCGCCATCAGGCCCGCGCGGACCGTCTCCAGGTCCACGTCCAGCGCCAGGGCACAGGCGGTGGCGGCGAGGGCGTTGGCGGCGTTGTGGCGCCCGGGCAGCGCGAGGTGGACGGCCAGCTCGCCCACCGGGGTGGTCATCCAGAGCCGGTTGACGCCGCCCTCGGGGCTCCAGCGCCCCTGGACGTCGGCACCCGCCTGCAGGCCGAACTCGATGGTGCAGCGGTTGCGGTTGAGCGCCCGGAAGGCCGCCGCCGAGGTGTCGTCGGCATTGATCACCGCGACACCCCGCTCGCCCAGCCCGGCATAGATCTCGCCCTTGGCACGGATCACGCCATCGTGGCCACCGAAGCCGGCCAGGTGGGCCGCGCCGGTGTTGGTCACCACGGCCACGTCGGGCGATGCCAGGCGGGTGAGCACGGCGATCTCGCCCTCGGCGTTGGCCCCCATCTCCACCACCGCGTAGCGGTCGGCGGGCGAGAGGTCGAGCAGCGTGAGGGGCACGCCGATATGGTTGTTGAGGTTGCCGCGGGTCGCCGCCGTGGGGCCCAGTCGGCCGAGGATGGCACCGAGCATCTCCTTGACGGTGGTCTTGCCGTTGGAGCCGGTCACGCCCACCACGTGGCAGTCCAGCGAGCGCCGCCAGGCCGATGCCAGCCGCCCCAGGGCGGCAACGGTGTCGTCCACCAGGATGCAGGGGGCGACCCCGGGCAGGGCATGGTCGGCCACCACCGCCGCGGCGCCGGCCTCCCGGGCGGCGGCGGCGAAGTCGTGGCCGTCGAAGTTGGGCCCGCGAAGGGCGAAGAACAGGCCGCCCTCGACCAGTGCCCGGCTGTCGGTGCTCACGCCGGTGAAGGCCCGGTCCTCGCCGTCGAGGCGGCCATCCATCAGGCGGGCGGCGTCGGCCAGGTTCATCTCGATCATGCCGCCACCTCCCGCAGCAGTTCGGGCACCACGTCGCGGTCGGCGAACGGGAATCGGGTGTCGCCCACCTGCTGGTAGTCCTCGTGGCCCTTGCCGGCCACCAGCACGATGTCCCCGGGCGCGGCCATCCCGATCGCCCGCCGGATCGCCGCGCGCCGGTCGCGGATGACCTCGGCTTCGCCGCTCGCCATGCCCGAGCGGATCTCGGCGACGATGCGGTCGCCGTCCTCGTGGCGCGGGTTGTCGTCGGTGATCACCACGTGATCGGCCAGGCTGGCGGCGGCCTCCCCCATCAGCGGGCGCTTGGCCCGGTCCCGGTCGCCGCCGCAGCCGAACACGCACCACAGCCGCCCGTCGCAATGGGGCCGCAGGGCCTGCAGGGCGTGGGCCAGGGCGTCCGGGGTGTGGGCGTAGTCGACCACCACCAGCGGCTGGCGCCCGCCGCCGAAGCGCTCCATCCGGCCGGCCGGCTGCTCCACGTCGGCCAGCGCCGCGGCCACGCCGTCCAGTGGCATGCCCAGGCTGAGCAGCAGCGCCGCGGCGGCCAGCAGGTTGCTGGCGTTGAAGGCACCGAAGAGCCGGCTTTTCAGCGCCACCCGCCCGACGCTGGTGTCGAGGGTCATGGACAGGCCCTCGGGCAACAGGCGCAGGTCGGCGGCACGCACCGCCTGGGCCCCGTCGGCATGCCAGGGCACCTCGCCCAGGCCGAAGCCCCAGAGCGACAGCGAGCGGTTGGCCAGCTCGGCCAGCATGCGCCGGCCGTAGTGGTCGTCCATGTTGACCACCGCCGAGCGCAGGCCCGGCTGCTCGAAGATGCGCGCCTTGGCCCGGGCGTAGGCCTCCATGTCCCGGTGGTAGTCGAGGTGGTCGTGGGAGAGATTGGTGAAGGCGGCGGCCTCCAGGGTTACCCCCGCGAGCCGGCGCTGCTCGAGGCCGTGGGAGGAGACCTCCACGGCCACGTAACGCATGCCGGCATCGCGCAGCTCGGCGAGCATCCGGTGGAGCTCGACCACGTCGGGCGTGGTGTGACTGGTGGGCGTGAGCCGGCCCACCGGGCCGTAGCCGAGCGTGCCGATGACCCCGGCCGGCTCGCCCTGGTGGGCCAGGGCCCGGGCGACGAACTGGGAGACGGAGGTCTTGCCGTTGGTGCCGGTGATGCCCAGCACCCGCATGGCGGCGGCGGGATCGCCGAAGAACCGGCGGGCGACCTCGCCGGCGGCGGCGTGGATGTCTTCCACCGCCACCAGCGGCAGCCCGGCGCCGTCCGCCGGGCAGTGATCGCGGGGGCAGACCACCGCCACCGCGCCCCGGCGCGCCGCCTCGCCGATGAAGGCACCGGCATCGAAACGCGCCCCGGGGCGGGCGATGAAGAGATCGCCTTCGGCCACCCGGCGGCTGTCGGTGGTCAGGCCGGTGACCACACGGCCGCGCGCGTCGCCGGTCTCGCCGAGGCCGGCGAGGAGATCGCCGAGGTGATGGCTGGGGGCGGGGCTCATGAGTGCTCCTCCAGGCCCTGCATGGCCATCTGCAGGTCGGGAACGCGCTCGGGCGGTACGCTCATCAACCGCAGGGCACCGGCCATGATCCGCGAGAACACCGGCGCGGCCACCCGGCCGCCGCTGTATTCCTCGGTCTTCGGCTCGTCGACCATGACGGCGAGCACGAACCGGGGGTCGTCCATCGGCGCCATGCCGGCGAACACGGCAGTGTAGCTGTCCTCCTCGTAGCCGCCGGCCCCCGGCTTGTGCACGGTGCCGGTCTTGCCGGCCACGCTGTAGCCGGCCACCGCGGCGCGGGTGCCAGTGCCCCCGGGCTCGATGACCGCCTGCAAGATCTTGCGCAGCGAACGCGCGGTGGCCGCCGGGATCACCTGGCGGCCAGCGGGCGGCTCGTCGAGCCTGAGCAGCGACACCGGCCGCCGCTGACCGTCGGCGGCGATCACGCCGTAGGCCCGGGCCAGCTGGAGCAGGGTCACGCTCATGCCGTAGCCGTAGGAATGCGCGGCGAAGTCGGCCCGATACCACTGGGAAAAATGGCGCAACCGCCCGGCGGCCTCGCCGGGGAAGCCGCTGCCCACGGCCTCGCCGATGCCTACCGCGGACAGCGTCCGCCAGAGCTGCTCGGGCTCCATGGACATGGCGATGCGGGTGGCACCGACGTTGCTGGATTTCTTGATCACCCCGGTAACGTCGAGCTGGCCGTAATTGCGGTGGTCCTTGATGGTGTAGCCGTCCACCCAGATGTAGCCGGGATGGGTGTCCACCGGCGTGTGCGGATCGTACGCGCCGCTCGCCAGGGCGGTGGCGACGGTGAACGGCTTCATCGTCGACCCCGGCTCGAAGGTGTCGATGATGGCGCGGTTGCGGGTGGCCTCGGGGCGGATCTCGTCGCGGCGGTTGGGGTTGAACGAGGGCTGGTTGACCATGGCCAGCACCTCCCCCGTGTCGGCATCCAGGAGCACGGCCGAGCCGGCGCGCGCGCCACGCTCGCGGACCGCCTTCTTGAGCTCGCGATAGGCGAGATACTGGAGCCCGCGGTCGATGGACAGCACCAGGTCGCGGCCGGGCTCGGGCTCGCGCAGCTGCTCGACGTTTTCGACGATGCCGCCGCGGAGGTCCTTGATCACGCGCTTCTTGCCCGGGGTGCCGCTCAGCCAGTCGTCGAAGGCCAGCTCCAGGCCCTCCTGGCCGACACCGTCGATGTTGGTCAGGCCGATGAGCTGGGCGCACACCTCGCCGCCGGGGTAGAAGCGCCGGTATTCCCGCTGGAGATGGACCCCGGGAATGCCCAGCTCGCGGACCCGGGCGGCCATGTCCGGCGAGACGTGGCGGCGCACGTACATGAACTGGCGCCCCCGGTAATCCGCGACGCGCTCGGCGAGACCACCGGCATCCAGCCCCAGGGCCTCGGCCAGGGGCTCCAGGCGGCGGGGATCGGCGGGGAGATCGCGGGGATTGGCCCAGACCGTCTCCACCGGGGCGCTCACCGCCAGCGGCTCGCCGTTGCGGTCGGTGATCATGCCGCGGTGGGCAGGGATGGGCAGGGTGCGCAGATGGCGCGACTCGGCCTGGTCGCGCAGGAAATCGCCCTGCTCCACCTGCAGTTCCACGGCCCTCCAGAGGAGCACGCACGCGACCACGGCGAACCCGGCCAGCAACAGGCCGTGCCGCCAGGGGGGCGTCGTTGTGCCCGCTCTATTCGCCATCGATCCTGACCATCACTCGCGATTCCTCGGACACCGGGACCATGTCGAGCCGCTCCCGGGCGATGCGCTCGATGCGCCCGTCGGCGGTCAACGTCCCTTCCTCGATCTGCAACCGGGCCCACTCCACGTCCAGTTCATGACCCGCCTCCTGCAACGCCGAGAGCTCCACGAACAGCTGCCGGCTCTCGTGGCGCATGTAGATCACTGCCAGCGCCGAACCCAGCACCGCCAGCACCAGGCCCGCCACCAGCCAGGAGCGGCCGGCCATCACAGCCGCTCCGCGACCCGCAGCACCGCGCTGCGGGCCCGGGGGTTGGCCCGGCACTCCTCGGCATCGGCGCGCTGCTGGCGGCCCACCGGCTTCAGCGTGCGCCCCTCGGGCTCGCCGGTGACCGGCACCTCGGGCGGCAGCTCGCGGCCCCTGGCCTGGGCGCGGATGAAACGCTTGACCCGCCGGTCCTCCAGCGAATGGAAACTGATCACCGCCAGTCGCCCGCCCGGGGCGAGCACCGCCACCGCCTGTTCGAGGACGGCATCCAGCTCCTCCAGTTCCCGGTTCACCCGTATCCGGATGGCCTGGAAGCTGCGCGTGGCCGGGTGCTTGCCCGGCTCGCGCCGGGGCACCGCGGCCTCGATCAGCGCCACCAGCTGGTCGGTGGTCGCCAGCGGGCCCTGGTCACGGGCCTCGACGATCCGCCGGGCGATGCGCCGGGAAAAGCGCTCTTCGCCGTACTCGAACAGCACCCGGGCGATCTCGCGCTCCCCCGCGCGGTTGAGCCATTCGGCAGCACTCTCGCCCGCATCGGGGTCCATGCGCATGTCCAGCGGACCGGGGCGCATGAAACTGAAGCCCCGCCCGGCATCGTCCAGCTGCGGCGAGGACACCCCGAGATCCAGGAGCACCCCGTCCACCGACCCGCTCCATCCCAGCGCCTCCACCTGCTCGGCCAGCGAGGAAAACGCCGCCCGCCGGATGCAGAAGCGCGGGTCGTCACCGAAGCGCGCGCGGCCCACGGCCACCGCCTCGGGATCGCGGTCCAGCGCCAGCAGTCCACCGTCCTCCCCCAGCCGCTCGAGGATCGCCGCCGAATGACCGCCACGACCGAAGGTGGCGTCCACGTAGCGGCCGTCGGGGCGGACCGCCAGCGCCTCGATCGACGCCTCCAGCAGCACCGGCCGGTGGGCCTGGGCGGCAGCCGCGCTCACAGCGAGAGCTCGCTCAGGGCCGCGGGCATCTCCTCGTCCTCCTCGCCCTCGGCGGTCAGCCAGTCGTCGCGCAGGCGATCCCAGGCGGCCTCGTCCCACAACTCGAACTTCTTGCCCTGCCCCACCAGCACGGCGGCCTTGTCCAGGCCGGCGAAGTCGCGCAACTCGGGAGCCACCAGCAGGCGACCGCTGGCATCCAGGTTCACCTCGGTGGCATGACCGATGAGCATCCGCTTGATGCGCTTGGCCATGCGATTGAAGCTCGGCAGGGCATCGATCTTGGCCTCGATCTCCTGCCAGGTGGGGAGGGGGTAGACGTTCAGGCAGCGCTCATCGGTATCGATGGTCATCACGATGCGACCGTCGCACTTCTCGCGCAGGGCATCACGGTGCCGGCTGGGCACCGCGATACGGCCCTTGCTGTCGAGATTGAGCTTGTTGATCCCCCGGAACACTCAAGCGCCCGCCCTGTCGGTTTGCTGGAGCTCTCCCCACAAAGCCCCACTTTTCTCCACTTACCGACACTATAGGCGGCACCCCGAGCCTTTGCAAGCACGGGAAATCGCGATTTTTGGTGAGCGCACAAGGATTTAGGCGCGATTGGCGACACCCGGGACAAACCCCCGGGAAGGCACAAGAAAAGCAACCCGTTAGGTCGAGAAACCTAAAGTGGAGTGTGAAGAAAACCGAGGTGGGAGAAAGTGGGAGGAAGAAATGGGAGCCAGCCGGTAAGCCGGGTTCTGTCGGGGACAGTCATTCCTCTGGGACATGCGTCACCGCATGCCTCGAGCGATCTACCCGGGAGCGACGCGGGCCACGCCGATGCTCCCCTATTTGATCTTGCTCCGGGTGGGGTTTACCGTGCCGGTCCTGTTGCCAGGCGCCGCGGTGCGCTCTTACCGCACCTTTTCACCCTTGCCGGCAGCCGAGGCTGCTTGGGCGGTCTGTTTTCTGTGGCACTTTCCGTGGGCTCACGCCCCCCAGGCGTTACCTGGCACCCTGCCCTGCGGAGCCCGGACTTTCCTCCACCGCGGCTCGCGCGGCAGCGACTGCCAGGCCGACTCCAGCGCGTAGTTTACAATACATCCCTTTTCCCGGGGACCCCCGTAACCGCAAGCGACCCCTCTGCCCATGACTTCCGAGACCCCGAACCAGGACCTTCTGCCCCTGCTCCAGGCCCTTGGCGGCCCCGTCGAACCCGACCTGCTGGAGGCGCTCGCGGGCCAGGCACCGGCCGAAGCCGCCCTGGCCGCGCTGGAAAAGGCCGGCGCGGTCCGCCGCGATCCCGCCGACCCGACCGCCCTCGAACCCCTCGACCCCGACGCCGTGGACCCGGCGGCGGCCGATCACTGGATTGCCCGGCTCGAGGCCCAGCAGCTGGCGGCCGGGAATCCCGAGCCCCGGATCGACGAGGCCATCCTCGCCCTGGGGCCGGCGGCCGGACGACGGGAACCGGTCTTCGCCGCCGGCGACCGGCTGGCCACCTTCCAGTTCAACCGCGGCGACCTGGAGGCCGCCCGGGCGACCTGCGAACGGGCCCTGGCATTGGGTGAAGACCTCGCCCTGCGCCACGCCCTGGGCCTGGTGGACGCCGCCGAGGGCGACGACGAGGCCGCCATCGCCAATCTCGAACGGGCGCTCGAGGCCGCGCCCGGCGAACGCGACCCGGAAATCACCCGCGAGTACGCCGCCACCCAGGCCCACCTGGCCGAGCAGTTGTTCGGCCGGGGCAACCTGTTTCGCGCCATGCGGCTGTGGGAAGACGCCGTGAAGGAACTGGCGGCGATCGGCGAACGCGAGGACCGCGCCGGCCTGCTGGACGTGCTCGCCAGCGTACTGGCCCAGCAGGGCGATCCCGAGGGGGCCGAGGAACGCTGGCGCGAGGCCGGCACCCTCTACGCCGAGGCGGGCGACGTCGCCGGCGAAGCCACGGTACTGGCCCGTCGCGCCTGGCTGGCCGAGTCCAGCGGGCACGACAACCGGGCCCGGGAACTGGAGGACCGCGCCTGCCGGGCGCTGGAAGAGGCCGGGCTTTGGAGCGACCTGGCCGTGCTGCTCAACAAGTTGGGCGCCCACCGCAAGGACGGCGACCTCCTCGCCCAGGCCTTCTGGCTCGCCCTCCAGCGCGAGGATGTCCCGCTCGAGGCGCTGGTGAACCTGGACGCCTACTTCGTCCAGGAACTGGGCCGGGAATCCGAGGCCGCGCCGTGGATCGCCGGGGCCACGCTCAGGCGCATGGAGACCGACGCCGACCGCGATCACCCGCGCTTCCCGGAACTCTACCGGGTGACGCTCGACCTGTTTCTCTCGTCGGTGAAGGCACAGGGCATTCCCGAAACCGAGATCCGGGAATGGACCGCCGAAAACGGCCTGCAGGATCCGGCCGTGGTGTTTCCCCGGGCCCTGGAAACCCTCGCCGCGCACGTCCCCGGGAACCAGTGGCGTTTCTCGCCCGGGGACTTTCCCGGCAACGGAAACCGAAACCCCGCCGTTTGAGCGCCTTGCCCCGCCCGGCCGCGATTCCCTTTTCGGCCGGGTTTGTTTTCAGGGCCGTCACAACTACAATGGAAAAACCGATTTGGTGATTGGCTAACGAAAACGCAGGAGCGCAAATGGACAACAAGCCCGACGTGGAAAACCTCGACCTCTCCGTCTATTCCGTCGAGGAACTCGAAGACCTGACCAAGCGCATTCAGCTCACGCTCAAGGAAAAACGCCAGGTGGAAATGCGCGAACTGCGCCGCAAGGCCCGGGAAATGGCGGACTCCATGGGCATGGAACTCGAAGAAGTGCTGGGTCTTTCCAAGGGCAAACGCGGGCGCAGCAGCGGCAAGCGCAAGGCGAGGATCAAGTACCGCAACCCGCAAAACCCGGAACAGACCTGGACCGGCCGGGGCATGCGCCCGGTATGGCTGCGGGAGAAACTCGAGCAGGGCGCCAACCTCGAGGACTTCAGGGTCGACTGAAGCCCGCCGAGCGCCGAGGAGAAAACCGGAACGCCCGTTCCGGTTTTTTTGGTGCATCGCATCTTGCCGTGAAACCGGGGGCATATCCGCGATGTGACAGGGATTTCGCGCACCTTTGGGGCCGATATCCTTCCTCTGCGCGTGTTGCCGGGTGCGCGAGGCCCTTTCCATTGCTTGGCCAATAGAAAGTACCCTTCGATCCGGGCACCCCGGCGCCCGGACCCTTCGGGTAAACCTCGTCGCCGGAATGGCGAGCCTTTGCGCCGGCGTGCGCTAGCGTGAATCCCGCCGATCCTTCAGCGCCAACCCCAGCGCGTAGTAATCACGCTTTTTCCCGCCCAGCGTGCGCGCAGCGATTTCCGCGGCCACCCCCGGTTTCACGTGGGGCAAGAGGTTCTCCAGCAATCGCCCGGCATCCACCGATTCGCCCGCCGGCGGGTTTTCCGCCCCGCGGACCACGACGACGAATTCCCCCTTCTGCTGGACCGGGTCGTGATCCAGCCATTCGGCCAGTTCCGCCACGCTCCCCCGGCGCACGGTTTCGAAACGCTTGGTCAGTTCACGGCTCAGCGTGGCCTCGCGTTCCGGCGAAAACACCGCGACCAGGTCGTCCAGAAAGGCGCGGATGCGATGACTCGATTCATAGAAGACCAGGGTGCGCGGCTCGCCGACCAGTCCCTCGAGCCGCCGGCGCCGCTTGCCCCCCTGGGCAGGCAGGAAACCCTCGAAACAGAAGCGGTCCGAGGGCAGGCCGGCCACCGACAGCGCGGCGATCATCGCCGAGGGCCCCGGGACCGGCGAGACCCGGATCCCGGCCTCCAGGGCCGCGCGCACGAGGTGGTAACCGGGATCGCTCACCAGGGGCGTGCCGGCATCGGAGACCAGGGCCACCGACTCGCCGGCCTGCAACGCCGACACCAGCCCCGCCAGGCGCTGGCGCTCGTTGTGGTCGTGGTAGGCCACCAGCCGTGCCCGGATACCGAAATGCGCCAGCAGCCGGCCGCTGTGACGGGTATCCTCCGCGGCCACCCGGTCCACCGCCCCCAGCACCTCCAGCGCCCGCGGGCTGATGTCGTCCAGGTTGCCGATGGGGGTGGCCACGACGTAGAGGGTTGCGCTGCTCATCGATGCCTCCTCGGGGGCGAGTTCGCTATAATCGGACGCTTCGCGCCGGGACCGACCGGCCCGTCCGCCATTCTACCGGCCGGCACGGCAAACGGTTGAGGCAGGCCTATCCAGCAGCGAAAGGGTGAGCGAGTGAGCAGTTTCCGAAACAGCCGGCGGGCCCTGCGGCAGGCCCTGCGAAGCGCGCTGCCGACACTGGGTGCTGCCCTGGTGCTGACCGCCTGCGGACAGGTGCCGGAACGCCCCGCCGAGGCGCCGCCCGCGGACCTGCAGGCCCGGGTGGAATCGGCCCGCGCCGAGGGCACGCCCCGGGAGCTGGCCGAGGCCCTGGAACGGCTGGCCGCCAGCCGCCAGCCACCCGCCGCCACCCGCCTGCGGCTGGAGGCCGCCGAGGCGCTGGCCGACGCAGGGTTGGGCGACGCCGCGGTGGCGGCCATCGACGCCGTCGACGGGGACACCGCGACCGACATCGCCCCGGACCGCTGGCAACTCCTGCGGGCCTACCGGGCCGGGCAGACCGGCAACCCCCGCGACGTGCGCCGGCTGCTCGAGGGCATCGACGCCACCGCCCTGGCGCCCGCCGAGAAGCGTCGCTTCCTGGCCCTGAGCGCGCGCAACCTCGAGCGCATGCGCCGCCCCGAGGCCGCCATCGAGACCCGCGTCCGGCTCGCACCGCTGCTCGAGGACGGCGCCCGCCGGGCCAACCGCGAGGCCATCTGGCGGCTGGTAGAGTCCCTCTCCGGTGCCGAACTGGGCCGGGCGGTACTGCGCACCGGCGAGGCGGGCGTGCTGGGCGGGTGGTACGCCCTGGGCGAGACGGTGCACTACGCCCGTCGCGATCCCCGCATCCTCGACGAGGCCGTGACCCGGTGGCGCGAGCGCCACCCCGACCACCCGGCGGCCGGTGCCTTCCTCGACCGCCTGGTCGAGGATTTGCGCACCACCGTGTTCTACCCCCGGCGCATTGCCCTGCTGCTGCCCCAGGAGGGCCCGCTGGCGACTCCCGGGAGTGCCATTCAGCGCGGCTTTCTGGGGGCCTACCTGGAGGACGGGGGTCACGTGCCGGTGGAGATCTACGACACCACCGACGCCGGCGACCGCATCTGGCCCATCTACCAGGCCGCGGTGGATGCCGGCGCCGAACTGGTCGTCGGGCCGCTGGACAAGGGCCTGGTTCAGCGTCTCGGCAGTGCCGGCGAGCTGCCGGTACCCACCCTGGTCTTCAACTACGTCGCCGGTGCCACCCCGGTGGCCAACCTCTACCAGTTCGGCCTGCTGCCAGAGGACGAGGCCCGCCAGGCCGCCGACCACGCCCTGGGGCGCGGTTTCGAGCGCGCCGCCATCCTCGCCCCGGACACCGCCTGGGGCGAACGCATGACCGAGGCCTTCGCCGCCGAGTTCAGCCGACGTGGTGGCACGGTGGTCGCCAGCCGCAGCTTCCGCCCCGGCGCCAGCGACTACTCCGACCCCATCCGCGACCTGCTCGACGTGGACGACAGTGCGGCACGCAAGCGGGCCCTGCAGCGCATCCTGGGCATGAACGTCGCCTTCGAGGCCCGCCGTCGCCGGGACATCGACTTCATCTTCCTCGCCGCCGGCAGCGAGGCCGCCCGTGCCATCCGGCCGCAACTCCGATTCCATCACGCCGGGGACCTGCCGGTGCTGGCCACCTCGCATGTCTACGCCGGCCGCGCCGACCGCGGCCGCGACGTGGACATGGAGGGGCTGACCTTCTGCGACGCCCCCTGGGTGCTGGGCGCCCCGGAAACGGCCCTGGAGACGGCATTCGCCGAGGCCTGGCCCGACCAGCCCGGCGGCCTTCGCCGACTCACCGCGCTGGGCGTGGACGGCTACCGCCTGATCCCCGACCTCCCGCGCCTGCGGGAAACGGCCGGCGATCATCCCGGCGCCGCCGGCGGGGAACCGGGACCGGAGGGCACCGGGATGTTCGGTATCATGGGTGCCAGTGGCCGGCTGTGGATGGATGAGCTGGGACGGATCCACCGCGAACTGGAATGGGCGAGGTTCACCAATGGACTGGCGAAACCCCTGGAAGCCATCGAGGAACCCGGCCCCGGGCTGGCGCAATGACCGCGGCCGCCGGGCGGAACGCCGGGCGCGCCGCTTTCTCCGGCGACACGGCCTGCGCCGGGTGGACGAGAACTTCCATGCCCGCCGCGGCGAGATCGACCTGGTGATGCTCGACGGCGAGACCCTGGTGTTCGTCGAGGTGCGCTACCGCGGGGGTGGCAGCCATGTGAGCGGGCTGGAGAGCGTCGACGCCCGCAAGCGGGCCCGACTGGTGCACGCTGCCGGGGCCTTCCTCGCCCGCCATCCCGAGCACGCCGAACGCCCGTGCCGTTTCGACATCGTCGCCCTGGGCGACCCGCCGGCCGAGCCCGAGTGGTTCGCCGACGCCTTCCGCCCGGCCTGAGCCCCGGCGCGACCCGAACACGCAAACGCGATTGATCCATGGACCTAATTCAGCGAATCCACGACAACTTCCAGGCCAGCATCGAGACCAAGCAGCAGGCCCTCGAGGCCGTGGCCCCGGTGATCGCCGCGGCCTCGGAGCAGGTGCTCGCCTGCCTGCTCGGTGGCGGCAAGATCCTCGCCTGCGGCAACGGCGGCTCGGCCGGCGACGCCGCGCATTTCGCCTCGGAGATGCTCAACCGCTTCGAGATGGAACGCCCCGGCCTGCCGGCCCTGGCGCTGACCACCGACAGCCTCACCATCAGCTCGATCGCCAACGACTACGCCTTCGACCAGGTCTACGCCAAGCAGGTGGAGGCCCTGGGCCACGCCGGCGACATCCTGCTGGCCATTTCCACCTCCGGCGCCTCCCCCAACGTCCTCGAGGCCATCCGCTCCGCCCGCGAACGCGAGATGCGCGTGCTCGCCCTCACCGGCCGCGACGGTGGCGAAGTGCCGGGCATGCTGGGCGAACCGGACCTCGAGATCCGCATCCCCTCGGACTCCACCGCCCGCATCCAGGAGACCCACCTGCTCGTGCTCCACTGCCTCTGCGACCTGGTGGACCGGCAACTGCTGGGCGTTTCCTAGTGCGTAGGATGCGGTGAGCAACGCGAACCGCATCAGGACGAGACCCTCGACCAAACCGCATCCAGAACCAAATCAGGACACCCCCCCGACCCATGAAGCAGTTCGTGCCTCACCGCATCCTCCAGGGTCCGGGGCTGGGGGGTCGTGGGCGGGCCGGAGACGGTCAAGCGACCGGGCCGCCGCCGAGGCTGTCGGCATCCCGGATGATCGCCCGCAGGACCTCGGCGATCTTGACCACCCCCAGCAGCCGGTGGTCGGCATCCAGGACCGGCATGTCCTCCACGCGAAACTCCATGTGCCGATGGATGGCCTCGTCCAGGAACTCGCCGGGCCGGGCATGGACGAAGCGCTTCTCCATGAAGTCCGAAACCGACCCGGGAATGGCCCGCTCCAGCAGCTGGCGGCGGGTATGGACCGGGCGATGCTCGGCCAGCAGCAGGCCGGCCAGGCGACGAAAGCTCACGTGGCCGACGACCCGTCCGTGGTCGTCCACCACGTAGACATCCCGGCAACCGGGCTCCGCGAGCATGGCCCGGGCCGCCGCGTCGAGTTCCGCGTCGGGCGCCACGGCAACCCCCTTTTCCGGGTAACGCTCCAGCCAGTCGGCGACTCTCATCCGTCCCCCCTCGCGCGCTTGCGCCCCAGCTCCCCGGCCTGCCTCAGGCCGTAGCGGGCGGCCACGGCGCCCACCGACTCGGTGATCAGCGTGGTGGCCGTGACCACGTTGACGATCAGCTCCCCGGCCTGGGCGAACCGGCCGTTACCCGAAAGCAACAGGGCCAGGCCGATGGCCACGCCCCCCTGGGGCAACAGGCCGAACCCCACCCAGCGAGAGACCTGCCGGGGGGCGCCGGCCAACCGCGAACCGATGTTGGCTCCCGCCATCAGACCGACGCCCCGGGCGAAGAAATACAGCAGCATCAGGCCGAGATATTGCTCGAACACCGCGACCTGGAAATGCATGCCGGCCACGGTGAAAAACAGCACGAAGACCAGCTCCTCGAGGTTTTCCACCGGCTGGAAGAGCTGTTCCGCCGCAGGGCCCCGGAAATAGCGGGTGGCGAAACCGAAGGCCATGGCCGCCAGGAGGGCCGAAAATCCCCACTGGCCAGCCAGCCCCACCAACAGGATCAACCCGCCAAGCACCGCCACCAGCCGCAACTCGGTCTCGTGGAAGCGCCGCGTGAGGCGTTCCAGCAGAAACGCAGCCATCCCGCCCACCAGCAAGGCAACACCGATCTCGTAGAGCGCCGCGGGAAGCGCCGATCCCAGCGACGCACTGCCGGCCACGGCCATCACCAGGGCGAAGATCAGGATGCCCAGG